>CALKIW010000070.1 GCA_937995875.1 uncultured Bacteroidales bacterium
CATACTTACTTAATGACAAAACATTCTTGATAATTTTGCAAAACGAAACTTAAGCGGACAACTTTACAAAATCATTCAAAACAGCGAGAAACTCTATAACAAATGTTAAAGTTAAATATTATTAACCACAACAAAACCTCATCAATTATATTATTTTATACATTTGTAATATAGAAGTCTAAGCAACAGGAAAGACAGGGCAACTCCCCTGATGATGATACGACATTGACAATCCCCGAAGTATGGACATGACACGGCATTGTAACAGCCATGTAGTCGATGGCGCATTTTTTTGCAGAGAGGCCTCCTATGTAGCTGTTAATAGGAACGAACACAAGCATGAAACTTGGCTCAACATATCTTAAACTACAATATTAAACAATGGAAACAAATAAAAAATGCAGAGTAGAATCTGACCTTCTGGGTGAACTGCAGGTATCCGCAGAAGCTTATTATGGCGTACAAACACAGCGTGCCATTAACAATTACAAAATATCCACCACCAAAATGAAAGACTATCCCGACTTCATCATCGCCATGGCCTACGTCAAGAAAGCAGCTGCCATGGCTAATGGCGAATTGGGTGTGCTCAACAAGACTATTGCCGATGCCATTGTGAAAGCTGCCGACGAAGTGATTGCCGGTAAGTTTTGGGATGATTTCCCTGTGGATATGATGCAGGGCGGGGCAGGAACGTCCGTTAATATGAACGCCAATGAAGTGTTGGCCAACCGTGCGTTGGAAATCATGGGGTACGACAAGGGTGACTACCAACACTGTTATCCCAACGACCATGTGAATTGCGGACAATCGACCAACGATGCTTACCCAACGGCATTGCGTTATGCCATTGTGCGCATGAACAAGGGTTTGGTCAAGAGTTTGGAAGAACTGGTTGCTGCTTTCCGCACGAAAGGTGATGAATTTAAGGACGCCGTGAAAATGGGGCGCACCCAACTGCAAGATGCTGTACCGATGACTTCCGGTCAGGAATTTACGGCATTTGCAAATAATTTATTGGAAGAGGTGGAGCATCTCGGATACAACGCGAAGTTGCTGCTGGGCATTAACATGGGCGCCACAGCCATTGGCACCGGATTGAATGCCGCTCCCGGATATGCCGACTTGGTTACCCAATATCTGTGCGACTATACAGGTGAAGCGTTTAGGAAAGCTCCCGACATGATAGAAGCAACTCCCGACACGGGCGACTATGTGAGCTATTCAAGTGCATTGAAGCGTTTGGCCGTTAAACTCTCTAAGATATGCAACGACCTCCGACTCATGGCATCAGGTCCCCGTTGCGGTTTGCACGAGATCAATCTGCCCGCTATGGCTCCCGGCTCTTCCATTATGCCGGGTAAGATAAACCCGGTGATTCCGGAATTGACCAATCAAGTTTGCTTCAAAGTGATAGGCAACGACACCACTGTAACGATGGCTGCCGAAGCCGGGCAGCTGCAACTCAATGTCATGGAGCCGGTCATTGCCGAGTGTTTGTTCGAGAGTATCACGTGGCTCACGCGTGCCATGAACACGCTGAAAGACAAGTGCGTGAAAGGTATCACTGTCAATGCCGAGCACAATAAGCAGATGGTGAAGCAGTCTATAGGTATTGTTACCGCACTGAATCCCTATATCGGATACAAGAACAGCAGTAAAATCGCAAAGGAAGCCTTAGAGACGGGCAAGTGCCTGCACGAGATCGTATTAGAAAAGAAGATGCTCAGCGAGGAGCAAGTCGAGGAAATTCTCGACCCCAAGAAGATGATATAATCCCTCAGAGGCATACTATAAATTCCGCGTTGCTCCCAATGGTTTAAGGAAGCAACGCGGAATTGTTTTGTGTCTCCAACCGATTATACCAAGCTGTCGAGACGTTTCTTCAAGTCTTTCAGCTGTTCACGCACGTCTAAAAGAGTTTCTAAAACCTTCGCACTCCTATCCACCGTATCGCGGTTGTGGTGCATATATTTGCGCGCTGCAGCAATTTTGAAGCCTCGCACCTTGATAAGATTATAGATAACCTTGATGTCTTCAATATCCTTCTCAGTATATTGGCGCACTTTAGTGGAAGTCACAGTCTTAGGCTTGAGATTGGGAAATTCTGTTTCCCAATAACGCAGCGTACTTTCGTTCACGCCAATTATCTGTGCCACCTCCTTGATGGAATAGTAAAGTTTGGTGTTATAATTCTTATTCAGTGTCATCTGGCAGTGTTGTTTTTTATGCAGTTATGCAGTGGAAAGAGATGTTGTGCACTAATGTCTGCATCATATTGCAGGTAGCAGAAGTATTGACTTTCACTCTGCAAGAAACCTTATCCGAAAGTCTCTATTGCAAAGATAGCAAAAAGATTGAATAGATGCCGGTTTGTAATCGTTTATTTAAAAAATTTAAGAGAATGCGAATTATCCTTTCTCCGTAACCGCCTATATGCTTTCTTTTTAGTAACTTTGCACCAAATTAATAAAGAAGGTAAGGCTCTGCATCAATCAACTATTATGGCTGATCAGCCTTTTTCACATCATAAAACATCGTTGTGGGAGGTTCAAGTCCCACTATCCACATTGAAAGAAACAAAGATAAAAACAAAAATACAATGATGACAGCAAACGAAATTCGCGACTCTTACAAGGAGTTTTTTGAGTCGAAAGGTCACGTCATCGTCCCGTCTGCACCCATGGTGATTAAGGACGACCCCACGTTGATGTTTACAAACGCCGGCATGAACCAGTGGAAAGATATTATTTTGGGCACAAAAGAGCCCGAACCGAGACGCCGCGCCGACTCACAGAAATGCCTGCGCGTGAGCGGTAAGCATAACGACTTGGAGGAAGTGGGGCGTGATACCTACCACCACACCATGTTCGAGATGCTCGGAAACTGGAGTTTCGGCGATTACTTTAAGGAGGAAGCCATCGACTACGCGTGGGAATTCCTTGTGGATGTGTTGCATCTCGACCCGGCCGATCTGTACGTAACGGTGTTTGAAGGCTCTCCTGAGGAAAACATTGCACGCGACGACGAAGCTGCCAAATATTGGAGCAAGCACCTGCCCGAAGACCATATCATCAACGGAAACAAGCACGACAACTTCTGGGAGATGGGCGACACAGGACCCTGCGGACCCTGCTCGGAGATTCATGTAGACTCTCGCCCTGCTGAGGAAAAGGCCAAAAAGCCCGGTCGCGAACTCGTCAATATGGACGACCCACAGGTGATTGAAATCTGGAACATCGTGTTCATGCAGTTCAACCGCAAGTCTGACGGCACATTAGAGCCATTGGCCATGAACGTCATCGATACCGGAATGGGCTTCGAACGCCTTGTACGCATGCTTCAAGGCAAAAGTTCCAACTACGACACCGACATCTTTCAACCCATCATCAAGGAAATAGAAATCCATTCGGGAAAGAAGTACGGCTTTACCATACCATCCGGAAAGGACGGCGAGCCTGTTGATAAGCAAGAGAAAATCGACATCGCCATGCGCGTCATTGCCGACCATCTGCGTACCGTTGCTTTCTCTATTGCCGACGGACAACTGCCTGGCAATGCCAAGGCCGGCTATGTAATCCGACGTATTCTGCGCCGTGCCGTGCGCTATGCCTATACCTTTCTCGACCAGCGCAGCGCGTTCATGTACAAGCTCCTCCCCGTGTTGATACAGGAAATGGGCGCTACCTACCCGGAATTGCCAGCCCAACAGGAGCTTATCAGTCGGGTAATGAAGGAAGAAGAAGACAGTTTTCTCCGCACGTTGGAGAAAGGTATTCAGTTGCTCAACAGCGACATGGAGGCTCTCCGCAAGCAGAACAAGACACAACTCGACGGTGCCAATGCCTTCCGCCTGTTCGATACCTACGGCTTTCCACTCGACCTCACCGAACTGATATGCCGTGAACACGGACTCACTGTGGACGAAGCGGGATTCAATGCCGAAATGGCCAAGCAGAAAGAACGCGCCCGCAATGCCGCCGCCGTAGAGAATGGCGACTGGGTAGTCTTGAAAGAGGGAGAGCAAGAGTTCGTGGGTTATGATTACACCGAATACGAATGTAGCATCCTTCGTTACCGAAAGGTGACACAAAAGAAAAAGAGTTTTTACGAGGTTGTGCTCAACTACACCCCTTTCTATGGAGAGATGGGTGGACAGGTTGGCGATCAGGGCGTACTCGTGAACGAGGCAGAAACCGTCCACATCATCGACACCAAGCGCGAGAACAACCAAAGCATTCACATCGTCAAGTCGCTGCCCAAGGACGTTTCGGCCAAATTCATGGCACGTGTAGACACTGATATGCGCACCGCAAGTGCTGCAAACCACACGGCAACCCACCTGCTCGACTACGCCCTGAAGCAAGTTCTGGGTGACCATGTGGAGCAAAAAGGCTCCTACGTGAGTGCCGACACACTGCGTTTCGACTTCGCTCACTTCCAGAAAACAACCGATGAGGAGTTGCGCGAGGTAGAGCGGCTGGTCAATCGCCTGATTCGCGAAGACCACGCTATCGACGAACACCGCGAAACACCCATTGAGGAGGCAAAAGCTATGGGAGCTGTTGCCCTCTTTGGCGAGAAGTATGGCGACAAGGTTCGTGTAGTACGCTTTGGGCCAAGTTGTGAATTCTGCGGCGGCATCCACGCCAAGAGCACAGGAAGCATTGGTATGTTCAAGATTGTTTCCGAGAGCAGTGTTGCTGCCGGAGTACGCCGCATCGAAGCCATGACCGCCAAAAACTGCGAAGAGGCTATATATACTTTAGAGGACACCATTAAGTATATCAAAGGCGTGTTTAACAATTCCAAGAACCTGAAGGGCACGATCGAGAAGTTCATTGAGGAGAACAGCCATTTGAAGAAAGAAGTGGAGAGTTTCCGCTCACAGGCCGTAGATCGCATCGCCAAGAGCCTTGCCGACCGTGTGCAAAACGTCAATGGAGTGAATGTAGTCAAGGCTGTGATACCGGCAGAGCCCGCATCGGCTAAGGATATCGTGTTCAAGATTCGCGAACTCCTGCCCAACAATCTTGTCTGCGTGCTTGGCTCTACCTACAACGACAAGCCGATGCTCTCCGTGATGCTCTCCGACGACATGGTGAAAGACCATCAACTCAATGCCGGGCAGATGGTGCGCGAGGCAGCTAAGCTCATTCAGGGTGGCGGCGGCGGACAGCCATACTATGCCCAAGCCGGTGGAAAGAACAAGGACGGATTGTCGGCAGCCGTAGACAAAGTCATTGAGCTTGCCGAACTTTAAGCTCCGCCAGAGGCTCGCGTCGGTTTCCACCGTTCACCCGGCAGAAACCGATACCCACAGCGTGCTTCACGACACGAAACCCTGAAGGGCATAAAACCGGAGGGAACAACGCCCTACACGGCGTTACGCCTGACCCTCTTTCCACTTTGCAGGGACTGACATCCCCAAATTATTACATTAAACGATAATATCCGTTAAAACCTAAACGGATATTATCGTTTTCTCATTACCTTTGTCGTTATCATGAATAAAATGTGGGCTATCATCTTTTTCGCGCTGCCGCTCATAGGGGCAGCCTATAGTTTTTGGCGCACTTGGAACATCCTGCCTTTGCCAAACCTTTACAAAGGCATCGTTGTGGGCGTCCTGACAATACTGTTTTGCTGGTTTTTTGCCAATTTCATCATCTTCAATATCGACCGCTGGCCCATGCCGTTGGCCCGTGCATCCTACGAGGTCGGCAACTCCACGCTCTTCATTTTGCTGTACACCGTGCTGCTGTTTCTGCTGTTGGATATTGGCCGACTGGCACATCTGGTACCCCACAGTTTCATGTTCGACAGTTGGAAAGGCACCTTGACGGTCATCGGCATACTCGTCGGAGTGTTCACCTACGGTTATTTCAACTATCTGCACAAAGTGCGCGTGCCCATAGCGCTATCCACATCGAAAACTATAGAAGGAACTAAAAAAATCGTGATGGTGGCCGACCTGCACATAGGCTACCACAACAACCGCAAGGAACTCGCCACATGGATTGACAAGATCAACGCCGAAAAACCCGACCTTATCCTCATTGGCGGCGACATCATCGACAGAAATATCAGGCCCATTCTTGAAGAAAACATGGCTGCGGAATTTCGAAGACTCAAGGCTCCCGTGTATGCCTGCTTGGGCAACCACGAATATTACAGTGGAGAACAAGACGCCGAGAAATTCTACAAAGAGGCCAACATCAATCTCCTGACAGACCAAAGCGTCTGCGTGCAGGGCATCAATATCATCGGACGAGACGACCGGACAAATCTCCATCGCAAGTCGGTGAAGGCCCTTACCAGCGGTCTCGACATGAGCCGATACACCATTATGCTCGATCATCAGCCCTACCATTTGGAACAGGCAGAGCGAGCCGGCATCGATTTTCAACTGAGCGGACACACACATTACGGTCAGGTGTGGCCCATCAGCTGGATAGAGAACGCAATTTACGAGAAGGCCTACGGTATGCTGACCAAAGGAAACACCCACTATTACATCACGAGCGGACTGGGCATATGGGGTGGCAAATTCCGCATCGGCACACAATCTGAGTATGTGGTGGCAACCCTCACCCAACAATAACCCACACCCTCCATGCAAGTAGACATTCTCTGGATACGCACTTGGTTTGCCAAGTTCAACGCACAATATTTCGACGGAGAGCTTCCCACGCCCCGCTTTCGTATCGGGCACGCCCGAACACAACTCGGCACCATGTCGTACAAGCGCAAACGCAGCTGGACACGCACCCAGTATTACGACTTCACCATCTCGTTGAGCAACTATTACGACCAACCGGAACATCGTTTTCAGAGTGTGCTCCTGCACGAGATGATACATCTTGCCATTGCCCACAGTGGCGTGAAAGACACTTCGTCACACGGCATCGTGTTTCGCGGCATGATGGAACGACTCAACCGAGACGGCTGGGACATCCACGTAACGACCGCCACCAAAGGCATGGAAAAGGCATACACAGGGTCTAAAAACATCATCCGGCAGTATTTGGTGCTGGCACTTGAAATGACGGACGGACGGAGGTTTCTGTCGTCGGTCAATCCCAAATATGCTGTCACACTCCATCGGAAGCTGCCAACCTTCAGGGAGATAAACCGTTTTTCATGGTACACCACAGACGACCGATGGTTTGAATACATGCCCAGAGTGCGCAGCTTACGTGGCCGACAGGTGACCCAAGAAGTGTACGACGAGAAATTGAGAACCATGACACCTTTCAGCCTTCCAACCTGACACCACCCCACCCCGCTTTTCTTCCTGTAAGATATAATTACCATTTTTCTGTGATTATTTTCAGACCATCCAGCGTAAAAAGGGCTATATTTTTTCCATCAAAACCAGTCCATACTACTCCAAGAAAGCAAGGGTGGCGCCGTTGCTATCTTTTCATCACACGGTTGAGCCTTAACCGCCATGCGGCAAAGCCTTATTCGCACTGCCGTAAAAGCCCTTCGGCAGCGCCGTTCGATACTAAACGCAAGCGGAAAAACGAGTGTTTCAAGGGCGCATATTCAGAAGACCCTGACAATCAGCCACCTACAAAAATCCTCAAAATTTGCGAAATTCAGACCAAACTAAATTTATTTTGAAATACGCGAAGCATTAGAGCACTTTTGTAAAGAAAATTACCAATATCTAAAATGCCAACAGCCAATCAACCGGCAAATATGAAGTATGAATTTGTAAAATAAACAATAATATCTCCGTAAAACCCATTCGTTTGCAATAATATTTGTAATTTTGCATATTATAATGTTGTTTTACGTGGCGACCTGTGTCGCCTGGCAGACAGGCATTGTTTTACAGATATGACCCGAACGTTTCATCATAAATTCACCTTGGGCTCCAAGTGTGGGGTAATTCTTTTTATCTCGCTGGCCATCTATTTATTTTGGATCAAATCAGCCATTACGGGATGTGTTTTCATCGCCCTCAGTGTGTTGGTTATTGAGCGTGTGCTTCATTCCGAATACGTGTTTAGCGAAGACACACTCACCATCTATCGCGGACGGTTTGCCAAGTCGAAAACCATCCGTCTGAACCGGATTAAGTCGTGTCGGCCCATCACGGCCTCCTTCGGCCTGTCCCACTACCTGCTCCTCGAATATGACGAGGAACGGTATGTTGCCGTAGAGCCCGAACAAGAGGCGTCGTTCATCAAACATTTGCAAACAGCCCGCCGGTCGGCGCTTGCACAGAAGCCCACATTAAAAGGCGACGAAGAATAATTCGGAGAAGGAATAATCAGAAGTGTAGTATGTTTCTCAGTCAGAAAATTAAGTATATATATGGCTGCCTATGGTGTCTTCTTGTTGCAGTTCCCATACACGCACAGTATGAAGAAGACGAAATTGTCGAAAACAGCGATACCATTGCAACCGACTCCCTATGGGCCGACTCGCTCATCATCCGAAACGACACCCTACCCTGGCCGCAGAATGTTCAGGCCGAAATAGACCGGCTGCTTGAGCACGATATGTTTCAGACTTCGCAGCTCGGACTCATGATATGGGATCTCGATGCCGACTCTGCCATCTATCGGTTCAATGAGCGGCAACTGATGCGCCCGGCCTCAACGATGAAAGCCATCACCGCCATTGCAGCCCTCGACCGTCTCGGCGGCAGCTATCAGTTTAAGACCGAGTTATGTTATACGGGGCAGGTGGACGGATGCGTGCTCAATGGTGACGTTTACTGCGTGGGCGGATTCGACCCCCGATTCAACACCGACGATATGCGGGCATTTGTGGAAGCCTTGAACAGAATGGGCATCGACACCATACGCGGCAACATCTATTCGGATAAATCGATGAAAGACGACAGGATGCTTGGCGAAGGTTGGTGCTGGGACGACGACAACCCCGTGCTCTCACCGCTGCTCATCTCGCGCAAAGACCAGTTCATGGAGCAATTCTATAACAAATTGCGCAAGGCGGACATCTACCTCACTGGAGCCATCGGCGAGAAACGCAAGCCCCAAGAGGCCAACTGCATTGTGCGCCGCTTCCACACCATCGATCAAATCCTGATGCGCATGATGAAAGAGAGCGACAACCTCTATGCTGAAGCCATGTTCTATCAGCTGGCTGCCGCCACCGGCAACCGTCCGGCATCTGCCAAAAGCGCAAGGGGCGTCATCAGGCAGCTTGTGAACAAGTTGGGACTTGACGGGGCGCGCTATCAGTTTGCCGATGGAAGCGGATTGTCGCTATACAACTATGTCAGCGCAGAATTGTTGATACGCTTTCTGCGCTATGCCCACGACAATGAAAACATCTACAACCACCTCCTGCCCTCACTTCCCATCGCCGGGCAGGACGGAACGTTGAAACGGAGAATGCAGTCACAGTTTACGCGTGGCAACGTCCGCGCCAAGACCGGAACGGTGACGGGAGTGAGTTCGCTGTGCGGCTATCTCACCGCCGCCAACGGCCATCGCATCTGTTTCTGTATTATCAACCAAGGGGTGATGCATGGCAGGAACGGACGGAAATTCCAAGACAAAGTATGCTCAATACTGTGCAGCCCACAGTAATATTCACATATTAACAAAAAGAAAACTTATGGAAATTATCGTGTATTACATTGAGAGTTTAATTAAGATGTGCGGCCTTTCCGGCAGTGCCATCACCTGGGTGCGTCACACCGTGATGATAGCCCTTGTGTTAGTTCTGGCATGGTTAGCCTACCAGCTCTGCCGTCGTCTCTTCATTCCCATTGTAGAAAAAATTACGCGCCGCACTGCCGCCAAATGGGACAATATTCTCTTTAGCCGCCCCGTGCTCTTGGCAGCGTGCAGCATCGTTCCGGCCCTCGTGGTATGGAAACTACTGCCCATTGTTTTCTACGAACACCCCGTTGTTCAGGAAGTTTTCAACCGCCTGACGGCCATCTATGCTACCATCGCTACGGTTAATCTGATTGTTGTCATCATCAACAGTCTGAAGCGGGCGCAAAGCGGCAACGGCACGAATATGCGCCAATACATCGTGTCGTTCTGTGGATTGCTGCAGGTTGTTGTGGTTTTCATTGCCGTTATTATAGTCGTCTCTATCATCATCAATCGCAGCCCGCTCACCCTGCTGGCAGGACTTGGCGCAACATCCGCCATCCTGATGTTGGTCTTCAAAGACACCATCGAAGGATTGGTGGCCGGCATACGCCTTACCTCTGCCGATATGCTCCACGTGGGTGAGTGGATAACGGTGCCTTCGACAAATGCCGATGGTACGGTCATAGAGATGAATCTTACCACAGTCAAGGTGCAGAATTTCGACAACACCATCGTCACCGTATCGCCTACCACACTGGTCAATGGATCCTTCCAAAACTGGAAAGGCATGCAAGCTGCCGGTGGACGACGCGTCACCCGCATCATTCTGTTTGACATCCGCAGCATCAGCTTCGTAGACGAAAGTCGCAAAGAAACCAACATAGCACGCTATCGCCGGGCTATGGAAGACTATCTGCGCAACAACGCCGAAGTAAACCATCAGATGACTTGCATGGTGCGCCAGAAAGAAGCCACACCAACCGGACTTCCGATAGAGCTGTATTTCTTCCTGAAAGACAAGGTATGGGTGAACTACGAGCACAATCTGGCCGACATCATGGAGTATGCCTACGCCATAGCCGGAGAATACGGTTTGAAAGTTTACCAGAACTTCCCGAAACAATAAGGCTCCGTAAAGGCTGAGAGCTACATTCGGAAAATGAACTGAGTCGCCCGCTCCGCACATAGTGCAAGGCACAGAGACGGTCGGGGGAACATACGAAAACGATTGAGCCGCGCGATGATGTACATCGCGCGGCTCAATCGTTTCGGTGCATTATACGGTTTACAATATCCCTATCTTGCAGCAGACTACTTGTGTGCCTTGTAATATTTCAGACCCGTTTGTACGTTCTTCACCAATGCGTTGCTTGAAAGCGTGGCACCACTCACGGCATCCACATTCATCTTCTCGGCCTTGGTGACCGTTTTTCCGGCAAAATTATTGAGTACAGCCTTTGCCTTGGCAAAGTATTTTGGACTTTCCTGTGTCTTCAGAGCCTCCACCTTGACAACACGGTTTTTCTCAATATAGATTTTAACCGGTGTTGTGCTCTTGTAGCCTCTTATGTTTTTAGTCAGCGTAGCTGTATTGACAACAGTTGTTGCACCATTTTTCGTTATCACTCCGTCGGCAGGCATGGCACTGATGAAAAACATCACCGCCAAGACTGCAACAGATGATTTAACCATCATTTTCTTGTTCATATTCTTATCATCTTAATTGAGACGTGTTATTATATGAGACCTATGAAGGTAGTCAAAAGTTTAGTCACAGGCAGAGCCAAATCGCCTTTTTAACATTTAAACTTCTGCTTTTAACGTTTAAGACTCTATGGGAAATGCTGCCACAGTTGGTCCTGCCCCCCTTCTGCTGAAGGGGAAGCAGGTATAAACTACACCAGTGTAGCCACAATTTCCTCACGGCTGCCGGGCAGCATGTCTATCACCGGTATTTCAGGCATCGTATAACATCCGGGCTGCAGACGCATGGCGGCACGGGCAACATTGACCAACACTTGCGCGGTGAGGGCGGGATTGTTGATGCTCATGTTGAATTCCAAGCGTTGATTGGGTGTTGTGCCGCTGACGCCCTTGCGCACGAGATTCACCCCATGCCCCATATCCTGAACATCTTTTACCGATGTTACGGCAAACACATGGGTCTCGTCGTTGGCAAAATAGGGGTCAGCCTTAATTTCTACTGTGACCTCTTCCAATTTGGCGCCATCTTCCAACTCCACGTAAACCATGCGGCGATGAATGCCCTCACCCAACGGTATAGTCACGGAGAGCGCATCTTTCACGCCTTTCTTGCTCCGTGCGCACACACTGTGCCCCATCGACATACCCGGTCCGAAATTGGTGTACGTCAATCCTTTGGGTGCAAGGCTTTGCATCAGCACGCGCACAATGGAGTCCGATCCGGGATCCCATCCGGCCGAAATCACGCTCACTCGTCCGGCCTGCTTGCAGTTCGCCATCTGTTTCGTGCGATAATCCAAAATAGAACTGTGAATATCGAAGCTGTCTACTGTGTTGATTCCCATACCTACCAGCTTGGCAGCATACTCCGGACACATTCGCGTGGGCAGGGAAAGCAACGCAACGTCTATGTCTTGCAGCTTGGTGATGTCGTCCACCACTTTGTAAGGGGTCAGCTCCAAGGGCTTATCCTTGTCGCCCTGACGGCGAACAATGCCCACAATCTCAAAATCGGGTGCAGACGCCAATGCCTCTACAGCATAACGACCTATATTTCCATAACCTACGACGGCTGCTCTGATTTTTTTCATTTCTTCTGTGATTTTGTTATTTATATTTACTTCCGGTTGCAAAATTACACCATTCTCACGAAAAAATACATTATCTGACGTTTAAAATATAAAAAAAGTTCAGATGTGGCAAAACGAAAGCTTTTCAAAGGAATAAAAAACAAAATGGAACACCAAGCAGGGACATACCCCTCCTTTTTCAGTCTCTATGCAATATGAGCAAAAAACACACGTTATTACATTGTACTGTATATATACAAAGTTTTAACCAAATGATAGAATATATTAAGGGTGAGCTTGTGGAGCTTTCACCTGCATTGGCTGTTATAGAAGCCCATGGCGTTGGCTACGCACTTAGCATCTCGCTCAATACTTATGATGGTATTCAAGGCAAAAAGGAGGCTAAACTGTTTGTCCACGAGGCCATTCAGGCGGGAGGACGCGATGACAGCTATACGCTCTACGGCTTCGCTACCAAGCAGGAACGCGAGCTCTACCGAATGCTGATCAGCGTATCGGGCGTGGGGGCCAACACGGCACGCACCATGTTGTCGTCGTTATCGCCCAACGAACTTTGCACCGCCATTGCCAACGGCGACGAGAAACTCATCAAGAGCGTTAAGGGAATCGGCTTGAAAACCGCCCAGCGCGTCATCGTAGATCTGCGCGATAAAATTGTCAATTCGGGCATTGCCGACGAATTCCACGTTGGCACGCCATCCACTAAAACATCGGCCATCAACACCGCCGTGAAGGATGAAGCCGTATCAGCCATGACCATGTTGGGATTTTCTCCTGCTCCTGTGGCCAAAGTGGTGGCCGCCATCCTCACCGAGCAGCCGGATATGGCAGTAGAAATGGTGGTGAAGGAAGCTTTGAAGCGAATCAAATAAAAAGATGTGGAGCGCAGTTGTTCATATTCAACAACATCCCTACTCCTCGTGCATACCTATTTGTTGCGAGCCGATGAAGCCTGAGGCAACTCCTGTTTTAGGTTAAGTTGGGCTGCAAACAAGTCTTATAAAAATGAAGATAAGGAAACATTACATCATCATATTGCTGATGCTGGGCATGACAATGGTCAGTTCTGCTGTCGTGCTTCCTTTCTTCCAAGTAGACCCTACGCAACAAAACCGCAGGACTGCAAACGCCGCCAAGCCTCCATCTCAACCCATTTTGGAAAACGGGGATGAAACTCCCGATTCGCTGATCAATCCCCGATGGAAGATTCAGCGTACCACCCCGATCACTTACGACGACCTCGAACAAAATGCAATGGACCTGAAACGTCCTGAGGGCTTGGTGTATGAGGTGGTCTACAACGACACCATCGACCGCTATATTATAGGTACAAAGATTGGCTCCACCTATCTTGCGGCTCCCATTATGATGACCCCTGAGGAGTATATGAAATGGAGTGAGAAGCACGGGAGGGACGCATACTACCGCAGCAAGAACGACGAAATATACAAAACACAGGGCAAAGAGAAGTTCAGCTTCACCGACATGCACTTTGATCTCGGTCCGGCCGAAAAGATTTTCGGTCCCGGAGGCGTGCGCATCAAGACGCAGGGAACGGCCGAACTGAAATTCGGGGCGACCTTCAAGAATATCGATAACCCCTCGCTCCCCATCCGAAACCGCAAGGTAACCACGATGGATTTCGACGAAAAGATTAACCTTAACGTCAATGGAAAAGTGGGCGACAAGGTAAACATGAATCTCAACTACAACACCGACGCGACCTTCGATTTTGATGCGCAAAACATGAAGTTGAAATACGACGGTAAAGAAGATGAGATCATTAAGCTGGTAGAAGGTGGAAATGTGTCGTTCCCCTCCAATTCGTCCTTAATTCAAGGGGCCAGTAGCCTATTCGGATTGCGCACCGATTTGCAGTTTGGCAAACTGAAACTGCAGCTTGTGGCCTCACAGAAAAAAAGCTCCTCGAAAAGCGTGTCCAGTCAAGGCGGCAAACAACTCACCCCCTTTGAAATCAGCGCGGCTGACTATGAGGAAAACCGCCACTTCTTCCTGTCTCAATACTTCCGCAACCATTACGATGACGGTATGAAGACCTTGCCCAACCTGACCACCGGGGTGAGCATCAATCGCGTGGAGATCTGGGTCACCAATAAGAACGGAACGACTACCAACACACGCAATATCGTGGCACTGACCGACCTCGCCGAAAGCAGCAATATCAGCAACCCGATGTGGGCACCAAGCGGAACGAACGTGCCATCGAACACAGCCAACACCGAATACAGCACCATTGTAAACCAGTATGCCGATGCACGCTCTATAGACCAAGCGTCTACCGTGCTTGACGGTGCGGGGTTAGTTGGAGGTGTCGACTATGAAAAACTGCAGAGCGCAAGACTTCTCAATTCCTCCGAATACACCATAAACTCGGCTCTGGGTTATGTGTCGTTGCGCAGTTCGCTGCAAACTGATCAGGTGTTGGCAGTGGCTTATGAATACACATACGGTGGGCAGACCTATCAGGTTGGTGAGTTTGCCAGCGACATTACTGACGTAAACCAGGCGCTTTTCGTCAAATCGCTGAAAAACACAAGCAATAATCCCATGCAGGGTAACTGGGATTTGATGATGAAAAACGTGTATTACCTGGCGTCATCCATCGAGAAAGACAAGTTCCGCTTAGACGTAAAGTTCCAAAGCGACACCGCCGGGGTGTATCTTTCATACATTCCTGAGCAGCAGGTGAAGAGCCAGACGCTCATCAAAGTGCTTGGTGCCGACCGACTGGACAATAACAACAAGGCTCATCCCAACGGCTATTTCGACTTCGTGGAAGGTTACACCGTGAGAAACGGACGTGTGTTTTTTCCTTCGGCAGAGCCGTTTGGTCGGTATCTCTACAATTATCTGACAAGCAAAGGAGTGAGTGCTGACAAGGCTCAGAAATACGCTTTTACCGAGCTATACGACTCCACCAAGACCATTGCCAAGCAAATTGCTGAGAAAGACAAGTATCTGTTGCAAGGCCAATATCGCGGAACGTCGGCAAATGTCATCTCGCTTGGAGCCTACAATGTGCCGCAAGGGTCGGTGGTGGTCACTGCCGGCGGCGTGACACTGACCGAAGGCGCCGACTACTCGGTAGATTATAGTGCCGGCGAAGTCACTATTTTAAACCAGAGCATCATCGATGCCGGTACCTCCGTCAATGTGTCTTTGGAGAGCCAATCCGAGTATTCGCAGGAACGAAAGACGATGTTCGGCATGAACTGGGAATACGATTTCTCGAAGAATTTCCAAATGTCGGGTACTCTCCAACACCTTTCCGAACAGGCCCTTACCACCAAAGTATCCATGGGTATGGAGCCACTGAACAACACGATATGGGGTCTCAACATCAATTGGAAGAAAGAAAGCCAATGGCTCACCAATATGCTCGACAAACTTCCTTTCCTCCATCTCACCCAGCCCTCACAAATTTCGTTCACCGGAGAGTTTGCCCAGCTTCTCGCAGGACAAAGTCGTGGCGTGCAAGACAACGCCTCCTATCTTGACGATTTCGAAGGCACCACCGACAAAATGGACGTTTCTACGCCTACCAACTGGATTCTTTCCAGTGTGCCTTCGATGTTTCCTGAGAGTCGTGACCGCACAGGACTAACCAGCGGATTTAACCGTTCGCAGATGGCTTGGTACACCATAGACCCTCTTTTCACCCGACGCAGCAGCAGCCTGACACCTTCTCACATCAAGAGCGACCTTGATCAGCTGAGCGACCCCTACGTGCGCGAGATATACGTACGCGACCTTTACCCACAGCGCGACCAGAGCAGCTACAGCGGTGCCACCTCCACACTGCCCATTCTCAACCTGGCCTACTATCCCAACGAGCGTGGTCCCTACAACTTTAACCCCGATCTTTCTTCCAACGGCATGCTCAACAATCCTCGCCAACATTGGGGAGGCATGATGCGCAAACTCGATACCAACGACTTTGAGGCCGCCAACATCGAATATATCGAGTTTTGGATGCTCGACCCCTTTATCAAAAGCAGCACTCAACCCAATGCTTCGGAATACGGAGGAGACTTCTATATCAACCTCGGCGAAGTATCGGAAGACATTCTTCACGACGGCAAGAAGTTCTCTGAGAGCGGTATGCCCGTAGACGGATCTGCCAATTTCAGCTACACGCAATGGGGAAAAATTCCCGTACAAAGCACGGTTACCTACGCCTTTGCCACGACAAACGGAAGCCGCAAGCTGCAAGACGTGGGTTATAACGGCCTGAACGACGGAGAGGAACAGCAGTTTGAAACCTACCAAGATTTTCTCAAACAGATACAAGGCAAGGTCAATGCAGCCGTGTGGGACTCCATTTGGGCTGACCCGGCAAACGATAATTACCACTATTTCCGTGGCTCCGACCTCGACCGCATGGAAGCCTCCATCCTTCGACGATACAAGTATATCAACAATCCGCAAGGCAACTCACCCGACAACGACAGCCGAACGGAGGGCTACGACACGTCGTATAAATCCACGCCAGATGCCGAAGACATCAACCAAGACTTTACACTCAACGAATACGAAAAATACTATCAATATCACGTTTCGGTGCGCCCGGAAGACCTTGTTGTAGGCAAGAACTTCATTGTAGACAAGCGCGAGACCAACCGCACAGCCCGAAACGGAAAGTCGCCCAAGCTCACGTGGTATCTGTTCCGTATTCCCGTCAAAGAGTTTGAAAGTCGCAACGGCTCCATTTCCGACTTCAGCAGCATCCGTTTCATGCGAATGTTCCTCACAAACTTCGAGCATCCTGTTGTGATGCGATTTGCAAGTCTGGACCTCGTGCGTGGCACATGGCGTATATATGAGCAGAATCTCGACAACTCCGCATCGACCGGCTCCATGACTACCGCGTCGGTGAGCATCGAGGAAAACAACGAAAAAACGCCCGTGAACTACATCTTACCACCGGGCATCAGCCGTGAACAAGACCCCACCCAGCCTCAACTCGTACAGGCCAACGAACAGGCACTCGACATCAACGTCAAAAACCTGTCGAGCGGAGAGTCGAAGGCTGTATATAAGAACACCACACACGACCTTCGTCAGTACAAACGGCTCCAAATGTTTGTCCATGCCAACGCCGACGAACAGAATGTAACCAACCTGCAAGATGGCCAGCTGGCCGTGTTCATACGTCTCGGCTCCGACTACAAAAGCAACTATTACGAATACGAAATCCCCCTGAAACTTACTCCTCCGGGCCGTTACGACCGTATGTCGCGTGCCGACTGCATTGCCGTTTGGCCGGAAGAAAACATGCTCGACGTGCCCCTTTCGATATTCACCGCCTTAAAAAAGGAGCGCAACCAACAGAAAGGTCTTGGGCTGGCCTCCTACAATCGTCCCTACGAGGCCTACGACAGCGAACGCCCCCAAAATAAGATTACCGTGATGGGTAATCCGACTTTAGGCGAGGTAAAAACCATGATTATCGGTGTCAGAAACCTTTCGGCCGACACCAAAAGCGGTGAGGTGTGGGTCAATGAACTGCGACTGAAAGAGTTTAACAATTCCGGAGGGTGGGCCGCCAACGGCAACCTGAACGTACAGATGTCCGATCTCGGCACCATGAACGTGCAGGGACGGTATATCTCTCAAGGCTTTGGCGGACTGGAAGAAGGGGTGAACAGCCGTTCGAAAGACGATCGGAGCAACTTCTCTTTCATGACAAACGTTGAACTGGGGAAGTTCTTCCCCGACAAGGCTAAAGTCTCAGCCCCATTGTATTACAGCGTAACCAAACAGGTGACATCCCCAAAATACAATCCCCTCGACACCGACATGGAGTTGAAAGACGCCTTGGACGGTGCTCTAACACGCGCCGAGCGAGATTCCATTGAGCGCATTGCCGTGACGAAAACCATCAACACCAACTTCTCTCTATCCAACGTGAAAGTGGGCATCCAGACCAAACGCCACCCCATGCCCTACGATCCGGCCAACTTCTCCTTCTTCTACAGCCACAGTCACACCCATAGCCAAGGCGAAACGACCGTCTACGAAAACGAAGACAACTGGCGGGGCGGCATGAACTACAACTGGACTCCGGTGTACAGAGCATGGGAGCCGTTCAAGAAAGTCAAGGGAAAGAGCAAGTGGCTCGACTTTCCCAAGCGTATAGGTTTGAACTGGCTGCCACAAAACGTGAATTTCAACACGGAGATTACACGTTCCTACTACGAACTGCAAGAGCGCGACATGGAAGCCATGGAGAACGCCAACCTACCTTTGGTATTCGCCCAACAGTTCTTGTGGAATCGGGAATTCCAACTGCGTTGGGACTTTACGAAAAACCTTCACATGAATTTCCAGAGTGCCACTCATGCCGAAATTGAAGAGCCTTATACTCCCGTCAACAAAGACCTTTATCCCACCCAATACGAGGCATGGAAAGACTCGGTACGGAGGAGCATCCGACAGTTTGGAACGCCCCTCGATTATCAGCAAAACTTTACGCTTTCATACCAACTTCCACTCAACCTGCTCCCCATATTCGACTGGGTGAACAGCGACGCGACCTACAATGCCACCTATCATTGGCTCAGAGGTACCGACCTCGAAGACGGCACTTCTCTGGGCAACACCATACAAAACAACCGACAACTCAACATCAACGGCTCGTTCGATTTTGTGCGTCTCTACAATCACAGTCCGTTCCTGAAAAAGGCCAACGAGCGTTTCGACAAGACACCAAGTCGCACGGAAATCAACAAGAAAAAACAAGACAGGGAAAAAGCCAGAGCCGAGAAAAAGAAACAACAGGAGGCCGAAGCCAAAGCGCGCGAGCAGGCTATTGCCGATGGCAAAGACCCGGACGAAGCCGTTAAACAACTACGCGAAAACAACAGAAAGACTGCGGAGAAGCAATCTTCCCTCCCCAAGAACAAGCGCTCGTTTGAACAAGAGATAACGCTGAAGCCCGACACCACCATCGAGGTGAGTCACGGCAAAAAGACCAAACGCCTCATCGTATCTGCGAAAACAGAGGACGGCAAGCGCCTGAAAATAAAATTCAAGAAGTTGGACGCCAACAAAATACGCATCAAGAACAAGGTAGATTCGGCCACAAAGGTTAAAATCACCGTAACCCCGAAGCCTGCACTCGACGACCAAAAATGGTATAAGACCGCCCAAGCCATCGCCCGCGTGGCGATGATGGTGCGCAAGGCCAGTATCTCCTATCGCAATCAATACTCCATGACGCTGCCGGGCTTCATGCCCAACATCGGCAATGCGTTTGGCCAGACCAACAACGCCAGAGCCAATGCCCTCGCTCCCGGTCTCGACTTCGCATTCGGACTGATTGGCGACAGCTACATAGAGAAAGCCCGCAGAAACGACTGGTTGCTCATCAACGACAGTATTGCCACGCCGGCAACAACCAACCTGACGGAAGACCTGCAACTGCGCGCGACGCTCGAACCGGTGAAAAACCTGAAAATAGACCTCAATGCCAGCCGCACGATGACCACAGCTAAGAGCGTGCAGTATATGTATGTCGGCAACCCGACCACCCAAACCGGCACCTTCTCCATGACCACCATATCGGTGAAATCAGCTTTTGAGGGTATGGGCGACGCCAAAAACGGATTCAGAAGCTCCACGTTTGAGAAGTTCTGCCATGCGCTCGACGGTTTCCGCCAACGCGTCGAGGCCCGTTATGCCGGCACCATCTATCCACAGGGCACCAGTCTGGCCGGTGAAACATTCGACGCGGCCAATGGCGGGGTGAACGCCTACAGTGCCGACGTGATGATTCCGACATTCCTGAATACCTATACCAGCATGGGCGGAAGCGGATTTGATATATTCCCCGCCCTCAAAAAACTGCTGCCCAACTGGACCATCCATTACAGCGGCCTCAGCAAACTGCCTTGGTTTAGGGACATGTTTAAGAGCATCAATATCAACCATAGCTACAAGAGCATCTTTGCCATAGGTTCCTATCAGAGCTACTCCACCTTCATGGAACTGATGGGGCCGGGCATGGGATTCATTGCCGACGCAACAAGCGGTGCTCCCATTCCCAACTCGATGTACAATATTTCTTCGGCCAGCATCAACGAATCTTTCTCGCCGCTATTGGGCATTGACGTGACCCTGCAAAACAACCTCACCGCCAAGTTAGAGTATCGCCAGAGCAGGGTGCTCACCCTCTCCATGACGAGTATTCAGATGAACGAGGCCGTAAGCAAAGACTGGGTGATGGGCTTCGGCTACAAACTCAACAACTTCAACCTCTTCGGACGACGGAGCAGACGAGTGGTGAGGAGCAGCAACAAAAAACAAAACGACAACAATCAGAACAATAATTCCAGGAACAATGCACGCGGAGGGGTGAACCACAGCCTGAATCTCCGCCTCGACCTGTCGTATCGAAAACAAGCCAGCATCACTCGCGACATTGCCACAATCACATCGTCGGCAAGCAGTGGAAACACGGCTTTCAAGCTCTCCTTTATGGCCGACTACACGCTGTCCAAGCTCATGTCGGTCAGCTTCTATCTCGACAGACAGACAAACACTCCCCTATTGAGCAGCAGCAGCTATCCAACGACTACACAGGACTTTGGTCTCAGTTTGAAATTCTCACTGACACGCTGATTGCGCCACACCTCTTGCCCAACCCCACAATATTCCTTACACCTCAACGCATGGGAGCCTGCGTTGCGTGCCCGGCACATCATCGCTATGCTCAACCATCCCACAACACGTGCCATCAGCCCATCGGTGGCTTCCACAGGCTGTTCCCTTATGTCTTTTTGGGTTTTTCGGGGCGTAGCAAGTCTTCTCCTCACGCATCACGAAAAACCAACTAATTCGATGCAACTTTTCAACAAACACGGTCATCATCTCCACCGTTGATGTAAAATTTTCTTCACCATAAAACAGTGCTTTCATTTTTCTGTTCCAGGTTATCCTGCCTGCTTTTTCCGGGCCAAATCATCATTTCAGCCGGAGTTGCATCCCCGAAACCGACTCATTCAACTTTGGAAGTGTTGCGGTTAATATCCAACGGCGTGGCGGTCGCTATCTAACGGCTATACCGATAAGCCCGAACGGGATTGCGACTAAAGCCTAACCGCACCGCGACTAAGCCTTAACCGCGCAGAGCATCATCATCCATCTTTTATAAAAGAAATACAAACCTTACTTCCCTCTTGATTATCAGCAGGTTGCACAACCGTGCTAAATTTTGAAGAATTCAGACCGACAGGCTTTCTGTTTTCAAATAAGAGAAAACTGAGAGGGTGTTTGTCAATATTTTTAGAAGCCTTATGCAAGCTCGAAAGCGTCTACTCCTGATGCAAGCATCCATGTTGTTCGCCTGTTAAGCTAACAAGCATCCTTAGTATCAGGCATTTAAATCATAAGGTCGAGTTTAAGATTATTTTGACAATTAAAGGCATTGTTTTCATTTTTTTTCGGTAAGTTTGCAAATAGACAATGCCAGATGTTATCATCATAGTAGCGATATGGGCCATCATGTTTATCGTGGCCTTTGTGTTCATCCCGTTGTGGCGACGACACCACGATGCGGAGAGCAGCCTCTATGCACGTACACAGGAAGACAACAAGCTCAGCGTGAGCAATGCCCTGAAAAAACTGAACTGCACACCCAAATGGGAGCGCAACCATGATGACCTCATTGTCCGCTACAATTATCAAAGCGGCCATTTCAACATTCGCTTGGAGAAAAACTCCCCCTATGTACGACTGACATATCTGTTTTTCTTTGACACGGAACTTGACAACATTGAATTGGTACGCAACGTGTGCAACCAATGCAACCTCAACACCGAAACTTGTAGAATAGTCTACTCCGTGAACGCAGACAAGGGTACGGTAGACACTCACATTGTGAATGCCCTGTTGCTGAACGACAGCAACGCGGGAGAGGTGATAGAACGGGCCATGCAAAACGTCTTCCGCTGGCAGCGCGTATTCGTGATGCGCTTCAAGGCATTCAAAGAAGCCGGCGACAAAGCCCCCAACCGCGATGCCGAGAAACGCGACGCGTCGTGGAAGCGCGAACTGTTTCTGCTCAGAGAACTGGAGATGATGCATCAGGAAGACGGACCGGAATGGCACAACAACGACCTGTCGCCTATTCAGCTGCGCCAACTGTTGGCTTCGGGCATGGGCCTTACTGACATTGTGCCGGACCAACTGACCATAACATGCGACGGGGAAACCGAAGTGCTGGATGACGCAGACGCCATTCTCGACTACAACGTGTCGAAGCCACTGATACGAGACAATAAATTCATACACCACTCGGCGATGGCTCTCCTTACCTATTACGACCCACGCGACCCTGTGAAGCTACGACAGCTCACACTGTGTTTCGGGCAGGAAGAGCAGACCGACGACACCCTCTACTATCGCATAACAATGGCATTGGCACCCCTCTCGCTGAACAAAAACACAGAAGCTGACGAGATGCAGCGCCGAAAACTGATGAGCAGCGTGTTGTTGGGTCACGACCTCACCCCTGTCGAGAAACGCCTGGCAGAGTTCAGATATGTGTGGAAAGAAGCAAGGGCCAAGTTGCGAAACGGACAACATGACGACCTCACAGACGAAGAACGAATACTGTGTAACTTGCAAAACCCACAGCATGGACAGGTGTTGCTGCGCGGAAAGGCACTGTTCGAACAAAAGAGATTCTATGAGAGTGTGCTGATTTTGGAAAACGTGTTCTATCTGCTGCAATCATCGTTCGGAAAGATGGAAACATCCGCACGCGAGGCGTTCATCGAGCTGTGCTATCTGATTGGCTCATGCTATGCCCATCTGAGCCAATATTGCAAAGCCAGCTATTATCTCCAACTCACCCTGTCAGCCCATCGCATCACATATATGCAGGCGTTTGTGAATTGTCTGGTCAATGGCCATGATTTTCGAGCCATGCTCTTCATCGACTCTTTTCTGCAGGAGCTGCAGCCCATAGTGAGTGGGGAGCGGCTGGAGGAGGCCTCCGGCGAGATGTATGAATTCTTCGCGTTTATAGGATTTCTGAAACGCCGAAAAGCCTTTTTACTGGTAAGGGCGGAGCGTTATGGCGAAGCAGAACAGATACTGAAACAACTGCTTGACGACCCGGCCAACAGTGACTACGCACTGAAAGAACTGGCCTATATTCAGAAGAAGAAACAGAAATAAGATGCCCTGCCGGCGGCAACAGCCCATTCTGAAGCCTCGCCGGCGGAGGATTGCACTGTATTTACTGAGATGTAAAGAGAAAGGTTTGAAAACATGACATACCTGCATTGGATTTGGGGAGTCGTCTATGGCCTGATTGTCATAGGCGTGATGATAAGGGTGCTGCTCGACAATCGGCAACCTGCAAAGACAATGGCGTGGATATTGGTGTTGTGGTTTCTACCTTTATTGGGGCTTGTGCTCTATATCTTCTTCGGACAAAACACCAGAAAAGAAAAGCTCATCAGTCAGGGCTCACTCGACCAACTGACCAAGCGGGCAATGACAGAGTTCGTGGAACAGCGCGAACTCCGGCTGCCAAAGTCGCATCAACCGTTGATGCAGCTTTTCAAAAACCAGAATATGGCGTTGCCGTTCAAGAACAATGAGGTGGAGATTTTTACCGACGGTTATGAATTTTTTCCGGCACTTTTGCGCGAGATCGGTAAGGCAAAACACCATATACACATAGACATCTATATTTTTGCCGATGACGAATTG
This sequence comes from uncultured Bacteroidales bacterium, assembly GCA_937995875.1. Taxonomy (GTDB): domain Bacteria; phylum Bacteroidota; class Bacteroidia; order Bacteroidales; family Bacteroidaceae; genus Prevotella. The sequence continues at coordinate 24,134 of CALKIW010000070.1, forward strand.
GGCTATCTGATTGCCGATGCGCTGATTGACAAGGCACGTGAGGGCGTGGAAGTGCGTGTGATCTATGATGATGTGGGGTGTTGGAACGTAAAAAGTGCCTTCTTTGAGCGTATGCGCGATGGCGGTATAGACGTGCACGCCTTTATGCCGGTGAAATTCCCGGCCTTCACTTCTAAGGTGAATTACCGCAACCACCGCAAGCTCATGATCATTGACGGTAAGGTGGGATTTATCGGCGGCATGAACATTGCCACCCGCTATGTCAAAGGCACCAAAAAACAAGAGTGGCGAGATACCAATCTGATGGTGAGGGGTGGAGGCGTGTATGGCATTCAGCATGCCTTCTTGGTGGACTGGTATTTTGTTGACCGCACTCTGATTACCAACCGAGAATATTATCCCGACCAAGATTGGCACATCTCCAACGACTGTCTGGCCCAAGTAGTGACGAGCAGTCCCATCTCTCCCTGGCCCGACATTATGCAGGGCTATGTGCGCATACTCATCGAAGCCCGACGGTACGTCTATATGGAAAGTCCATATTTTTTGCCCTCCAAACCGGTGCTTTTTGCCATGCAAACGGCCGCGCTGACGGGGGTGGATGTAAGGTTGATGATACCCATGAAAGGCGATTCAAAGATTGTGCAATGGGCAAGCATCTCGTATATCATGGAAACCATAGAGGCCGGTGTGAAAGTGTATCTATACCAAGACGGGTTCAACCACTCGAAATTGCTGGTCAGCGACGACTGCATCTCTACCTGTGGCAGCACCAATATAGATGCACGGAGCTTTGAACACAACTTTGAATCGAATATATTTTTCTATGACAAGGGAATGGCACTGCGCATGAAAAAAATCTTCCTTGAAGACCAAAAACATTGCCTGCTGGTAGACGAGATGCTGAAAACTAAACAACATTCATTCCTGAAACGGTTGAGGGGGAGCATATTAAGAATCGTAAGCCCATTGATGTAACCACCTTCCCATACCTCCTTGATAAGGCACAAAATCTTCCCCAACAGTTCGCAGGAGCAGTCAAGCCAAAGACTGTTACTTGAATATGCTGAAGTTTACGCTCCCGTAGCTGCGGTGCTCCACAAAGTGTTCGTGGGTGGAAAAATCGTAATTCCGTCCATGTTCGAAAACGAAAACGCCTTCCTCTTTCAACAACGCATATTGAAACACAAGGTCGGGAAGCGTTGCCAACTGTTCCAAAGCATAGGGAGGGTCGGCAAAAATAAAGTCAAACTGCTTGTGACAAGACTTTAGAAAACGGAACACGTCGCCCTTGACAAGGAAGTTTTCCGTAACACCGAGCTTCTGCATACATTGACCAATGAAGCGCGCATGGTCTCGATCGACCTCAACACTCACCACAGACGCACACCCACGCGACAGCAGTTCGAGCGATATGCTACCCGTCCCGGCAAACAAATCGAGCGCAGAGGCATCAGCAAAGTCAATGTATCGATTCATCACGTTGAATATATTTTCCTTTGCAAAGTCTGTTGTAGGACGTGCCTTGAACGTTCGGGGCACATCAAAATGGCGCCCCTTATACTTTCCTGTTATAATTCTCATTGTCTCATTTACCTAAAAAATCCAACTACCGACGTTCTGCACTCATGTGTCATCATCCCAGATAGAGCGTCAGCAGGTCCATCGTGACACCCTTGATATTTGTTATTGGTGCACGGTTGAAATCTGCGGAAGGATTGATGGCACTCGTTTTCCGGATATGGAGAAGCAGCTGTTCCATCAGCATCTCACGTTCAACAATGTCGCCGGAGAGATAAAGTTCGTCTTTCTGCTGGTCGAGTGCAAGCTCCTTCCACACGAAAAGGATGAAATAGAGTGCGTCCTTGCCATGCTTAACATCATATCGATTGCTGAAAACGAAACGGTTGCGCTCAAAGCTGAACAGCTCCAACTGATGATCATGAAAGTGGGCAAACAGTTTCCGACGAATACCAATGAAGCTGCGCTGGTGCATATATCGCCACACGGGAAGCATCAAGGCCGTGAACTTGACGTCCGAATAATGGTCTTCTACAACAAGTTTCAAATCCTTATTCACCGCAAACAATGCTACCGCTTTGAGGTCGGGCAGGACGTTGCTCATAACGACACATCCCTCCGTCTCAGGATAACTATGCCTATAAAGTGTTTCGCTGTCCTGCTCATGATATTCTTCGATGGGAAGCAACAACACGGGGGCATTGACCAAAACACGTGCGCGGGTGGTGGGATGAAGCAACAATTCTTCCGTCTTGAAAGCTTCACGCAGATTGGCTGATATAGACACGCCGCTCTTAATGGTATATGGGCTGAACGCCACTTGCTCTTCCAATCCCTTATCGGCTATTGCAAACGCTAAAGAGCCCTTGCTCACACGGATTGTCATTCGGGGGGACTTGTTGTAATTCATAATTCAAAATTCATAATTCATAATTGGCAAAGCACCCGGCTTATGTAGTTCATGTTATCGGGCTTATGGCTTTATGATAGAAGTTTACATGCTTTGTGACGGGGATTTATCTGCTTTGTGATGGGGATTCAGTAGCGTTGTGATGGGAAGTTTGTAGCTTTGTGATAGGAGGTTTGTAGCTTTGTGGCAGATGATTTTCTACTTCCTGACAAATGGATTTCTGATTGATGCCATCGACATGGCTGGGAATTTCTGTCCACTTGACTGAGTTTTGGCGTCTCGATCTCACTTTTCACAACCTTATTCCCAATTACCAACATTGCCGTTGAACGCTGCAACGTCACCAATTTTCAAGCCGGGAAACTGTCCGGAAGCAACGGCTTTCTCGATGAGTTCTGCAATGGAATTGGCGTCAAGCCCCTGCAAATATTCCTCGTAACCCGCACTACACTCCATAAGTGGAACATGACGCCCACTCTTACCAATGGCCGACGACACTGCAAGCGCGAACGGTTTGCTGTCGGAAAAAGGTATATACTTCAGCGAGTCGGCAAGCAATCCCACTTTGACAAGGGTGTCGAGGCTTCCCGTATAGGTGGCATGAGCGATTTTATACGCCTCTTCCGCCACACGGATTTTTACCAGATACTGTTTCACGACCATCTCTCTCATGGCCCGTTCCTTCTCAAATCGGAGCGGACGATAGACGCTCAAGAAACAGAGTACCGCCAAAACCAGTACACAGCCTGCAAGGAGATAATTATTTCTGACATTGAACTTCATATCTCGTGTTTTATTATTATCTTTGTCTCTTAGGCAAGACGGATTAGCATTGCAAAGATACTAAAAACCCAATAGATAACGACGGTTATCCCTTGTCTTTTAACAAAAAAGTATTTACCACCAATATTTCACAACGAAATGACCCAAGCAGAGTTCATCGATTATATCAAACAAGACTTCGGTTTTGAACCTACGTCCGACCAACAGAAAGGTATGGAGACCTTCGCCCGCTTTCTTGCCGACCGCAACGACCGCGTAGTGATGATACTTCGAGGCTCCGCCGGAACGGGAAAAACCTCCCTTGCCGGGGCAATGGTGCGCACACTCCATCGTCTGGGACAAAAACTCACACTGATGGCTCCTACCGGACGTGCGGCCAAAGTGTTTTCTCTCAACAGCGGTATGCCCGCCTACACCATACACCGGCGTATCTATCGCGAGAAAGCCTATCAGGGATTGGACGGCCAGTTCAATCTCAACAACAACCGTTATCGCAATATGTTGTTTGTGGTAGACGAGGCTTCGATGGTGAGCAGCTTCCCAACGGGCGAGAGTTCGTTCGGTTCAGGGAGCCTGCTCGACGACCTCATGCAGTATGTGTACAGTGGTGACAACTGCCGTCTGATGCTCATCGGCGACTGCGCCCAGTTGCCGCCGGTGGGCGAGGAAGAAGCGCCGGCACTGAGTTCGGACATGCTCGAAGGCTACGGCATGAAGGTTTACCAATGCGATTTGGACGAAGTGCTGAGACAAAGTCAGGACTCAGGCATACTCTACAATGCCACATTGATACGCCAACTGATTACGCACGACGAAACCACCCTGCTTCCCCAAATCGATTTCAACGGATTTGCCGACATCAAAGTGATGCCGGGCAACGAACTCATCGACAGTCTCGGCACAAGCTATCGGCAGACCGGGATAGACGAAACCATAGTAGTGACACGGTCAAACAAGCGTGCAAACATTTACAATCAGGGCATCCGAAACATGGTGCTCGACCGGGAGGAGATGCTCTGTACGGGAGATATGCTGATGATTGTACGCAACAATTACTTCTGGACAGAGCAAATATCGAAAGAAAATCAACCGGCAGACGCCAACATCCCTTCTTTTCTTGCCAACGGCGACCGTGCGAAGGTGCTGAGAATACGCAACGAACGCGAGTTCTATGGCTTCCGATTTGCCGACGTATGGCTACAGTTCCCCGACTACGACAACTTTGAAATGCAGGTGACCATTATCATGGACTCGCTCATCAACGATGCTCCTGCACTGACCAGAGAACAACACGAGGAACTATATAATAAGGTAATGGAAGATTATGCCGATCTCCCCACCAAGCCGGAACGGATGAAAGCACTGCGCAAGGACATCTATTTCAATGCCCTGCAAGTGAAGTTCGCCTATGCCGTTACCTGTCACAAGGCTCAGGGCGGACAATGGCAGCATGTCTATGTAGACCAAGGTTACATGACCGACGAGATGCTCACCCCAAACTATATTCACTGGCTGTACACCGCCTTTACACGGGCCACAGACAAGCTTTTCCTTGTTAATTGGCCCCAAAACCAAGTAAAGCAGCATAAGGAAGAACAACAGCCGTGACACTTCCAAGCATCAAAAATCGTTGAAACCGCATTACTGGCCCGTATCACGTCATTATATGGAATAATGCAAAACTATATTATGATGTTGTTGCCCAACTGTTTGGCCAGCTTGTTGCGAATTTCCTGCATATCCTGATACTCTGTCATGAGCTTTTTCAACTGCTCCGCATCATCTGCCGAATGTTTGATTTGCTCCATTAAATCCTTAAGATGATGCTCCACATAATCCATCCGAAAATCCAGCAACAAGTGCTCAGTCTGTTGCCGCAAAGCCTCTATCTCGTCTTCTTCGAGCTGGCGACAATCTTCCTCGTCTATAAACTTTTCCTCTTTTTCCGCTGACAAATGATAATAATCCGATGCCATCTTGTTGGCAATCTGACTGATCCGAATATCGTCATGATGGATAAAGTAAGGTTCTGCCTTGAAATCGGGCTTGTCACTCAGCTGCACGGCCTCGGCGAGAATATCGTTGAACAGGGATTCCTGAAACCGCAAACCGTCGGCTTCAAGATTATAATGTATATATTGCGCAACCGTGAGGTTGTAGACATTGCCGTCCTCGCCCTCCACATTTTCAAAGATTACGCGTTCGCCATGACGCACCACCATCTGCGTGAGCATTCTTTCCACCTTGCTCGCCTGCTGCATGGGTGTTGCAATACGAATGGGTTGCACGTCTCGCCCGGTCGCCGGGTTTAGGCCCTGTTCCCCCTCATCCTGTCCCATCGGAGTTTTTCTGTTGCGTCTCCTGCGGATAAACGTGTTCATCTGGCTGATGAGCGACCGCTCGTTGATACCCATGCGCAGGGAACAATCGTGAATATAGGTATCGCGCAGAATTTGATTCTGCACCATCGAAATTGATTCCACGATGGAATTGATGGCCTCCGCGCGCTTTGTCGGGTCGGTTTCTCCCTTCAGCAGCAAGTCGGTCTTGAACTGTATGAAGTCGCTCTGATGCTGCTCTATATATTCCCGAAACTCTGTCACCGTATGTGCTCTGGCAAACTCGTCAGGGTCTTTGCCTTCGGGCAGGAGCAACACTTTGAGATTCATGCCTTCCGACAGCAACATATCCGTACCTTTCATGGCCGCATGAATTCCCGCTTCATCACTGTCGTAAATAAGCGTAATGTTCGACGTAAACCGATGAAGCATGTGTATTTGATGAAAGCTCAGGGCAGTGCCGGAGTTGGCCACGACATTCTCTATGCCACACTGATGCATGGCTATCACGTCGGCCTGCCCCTCTACCATGAAAACATTGTCCTCCTTGGCAATAGTCTTCTTGGCTTGCCAAATGCCATACAATTCGCGGTCCTTGTAATAAATGTCGCTTGCCGGAGAGTTCACATACTTCTGATTCACCCCCTTACTGCGATTGTCCAACACACGGGCTGTGAACCCCACCACCTTACCGCTGACACTTATCCACGGGAATATCACGCGCCCGGCATAGCGGTCGATAAGTTCGCCACGGTCGTTCTTGTAACAGATACCCGTGGCAAGCAGAAACTCCTCTTTGTATCCCTGCTGCAATGCCGTGCGTGCCAGAGCTGTACGGTCGTTCAGATCATAGCCGAGTTGGAATTTCTTGATGACGTCATCGCGAAAGCCGCGACTCCGGAAATACTTCATCCCAATAGCCACTCCGTCCGCATTGTTGTGCAGAAGATCCTCAAAATATTTGCAAGCCCACTCATTGACGATAAACATCGACTCGCGCTGGCTCTGCTCCTCTTTTTCCTCATCGGTGAGTTCGCGCTCCCTGACCTCAATATGATATTTATTAGCCAACCATCTGAGCGCCTCAGGATAGGTCATCTGCTCGTGTTCCATCACAAAGTTTACGGGCGTTCCGCCCTTGCCGCAACCAAAGCAATGACACGTTCCACGTGCGGGAGACACAAAAAACGAAGGTGTCTTCTCGTTGTGGAACGGGCAAAGCCCCTTGTAGTTGGCCCCGGCCTTCTTCAGGGTCACAAATTCTGACACCACCTCCACTATATTGGCGGTATCCTTGATTTTCTCTACGGTTTGTCTGTCTATCATAAAAATAAACGGTTTGAGGGAGAGTTTGAAGTGGTTGCGTACAGCGAGCGGTATCGTGCCCCGACTTTAAACACAGCGGTTTGTCCTGTTACGCCTTAGCATTTACACCAGCTTTGCTACTCTCATGCAAAGATAAGGCTTTTTATCTATAGTGAGCGTTTAAAAAAACAAAAATATAACGGCATGATCACCTCCTCATTCTTCATTCTTCATTCTCCACTCTCCATTCTTCGCTCTCCTCCCTTCTCTTTATAAAATATTATTACCGTTTTTCGGTGATTATTTTCTGAGCAACCAGCGCAAAAAGGGCTATGTTTCCGCCCTCATTCCCCGCTTGTTTGACCGAAAAACTGTACTTTTTGTGGGGACCGTATTCCGCCATATTGTGGCGGAGCCTTAATCGCGGTGCGCCTAAGCCCTAACCGCCACATGGTTAAGCCTCATCCGTTCTGCGGTTAAGGCTTAGCCGCAATGCCATTCGATATGTAATCGCAGACGAACAGATTGAAGGCGCAAGAACACTAAAATGCAACCAGTTGATTATAAACACATTACGAAATATCGTAAAAATCGCGTATTTCGGACGGACGCAGAATTATTTTGAAATACGCGAAGCATACGGGGGTGATTGTAAAGAAAAATACGGATATGCAGTCTCCCCAAAAACGATCACAATGTAATTATTGCGGGCTATTGCGAACACCATGTAAACCTGATGGTTGTTTTTAGATGTTTTGTTTGGTCAAGAAGCAAATAATTTGTATTTTTGCCATAATTAACGACACTTCAAATTTATACATAAATACATGAAACTAAAAATCGTTGTACTTGCCAAGCAAGTGCCAGACACGAGAAATGTGGGTAAAGACGCCATGACGGCTCAAGGCACCGTAAACCGTGCCGCCCTGCCCGCTATCTTCAACCCTGAAGACCTGAACGCCCTGGAACAAGCACTCCGACTCAAGGACCAAAATCCCGGCTCTACGGTTGGTATTCTCACGATGGGACCACCCCGAGCAAGCGAAATTATCCGTCAGGGGCTATATCGGGGAGCCGATACCGGCTGGCTGCTCACCGACCGGAAGTTTGCCGGTGCCGACACCTTAGCCACTTCGTATGCGCTCTCGATGGCCATTCGTAAAATAGGAAAGGTAGATATTATTCTGGGTGGACGCCAGGCCATAGACGGCGACACGGCGCAGGTGGGGCCACAAGTGGCTCAAAAGCTCGGCCTCAACCAAGTGACCTACGCAGAAGAAATCATCAAGATAGAAGATGGTAAGGCTACGATTCGCCGACACATTGACGGCGGCGTGGAAACGGTTGCCGCACCGCTCCCGGTGCTCATCACCGTGAACGGAACGGCTGCGCCGGCACGCCCCTGCAATGCCAAACTCGTGATGAAATACAAGTACGCCACCTGCCCTATGGAACGCAAGGGAGACGAGGCTTGGGCCGCACTGTATGAGTCGAGGCCCTATCTCACCCTCAACCAATGGAGCGTGGAAGACGTAGACGGCGACGAGGCTCAATGTGGGCTGTCGGGCTCGCCTACCAAAGTGAAAGCCGTGCAGAACATTGTGTTCCAAGCCAAAGAGAGCAAGACCCTCACGGACAGTGATGCCGACATTGAGGCATTGATGAAAGAACTCATCAACGAAAAAATTATTGGTTAATTAAGATTGGCCTTTGAGCCACCTATAAAAGATGAACAACGTATTTGTATATTGCGAAATAGAAGAAACAACCGTGAAGGAAGTTTCTCAAGAATTGCTGACTAAGGGTCGCAGACTGGCCCAACAACTCGGCGTACAGCTTCACGCCGTAGTTGCCGGAACGGGCATCAAGGGTAAAGTGGAGAGCCAGATCCTCCCTTACGGGGTGGACAAGCTCTTTGTGTTCGACGCGGAAGGACTGTTCCCCTACACTTCCGCCCCCCATACGGACATCCTTGTAAACCTCTTTAAAGAAGAGAAACCTCAAATTTGTCTCATGGGTGCGACCGTCATCGGGCGCGATCTCGGCCCACGAGTTTCGTCGTCGCTGACGTCAGGACTTACTGCCGACTGTACGCAGTTGGAGATTGGAGACTACGAAGACAAAAAGAGCGGCAAACTCTATAAGGACCTGCTGTTCCAAATTCGTCCCGCCTTTGGTGGGAACATTGTCGCCACCATCGTCAATCCTGACCACCGCCCCCAGATGGCTACCGTGCGTTCGGGTGTGATGCTGCGCGAGATTCTCGACGAAAACTACAAGGGCGAAGTGGTTTATCCTGATGTTGCCCAATATGTTGCCGAGACCAGTTATGCAGTAAAAGTCATTGACCGCCACGTGGAAAAAGCCATGAACAACCTCAAGGCCTCTCCCATTGTTGTGGCCGGAGGTTACGGAATGGGGTCGAAAGAAGCTTTCTCCATGCTCTACGATTTAGCCGACGTGCTCCACGCGGAGGTTGGCGCGAGCCGTGCTGCCGTAGACGCAGGCTGGCTGGACAACGAGCGTCAGGTGGGACAGACCGGCATCACCGTTCACCCCAAAGTGTATTTCGCCTTTGGAATATCCGGCCAGATTCAGCATATCGCAGGTATGCAGGACGCAGGCATCATCATCGCCGTGAACAACGACCCGGATGCGCCTATCAACGCCATCGCCGATTATGTGATTCGGGGTAACGTCGAGGAGGTGATTCCCAAGATGATAAAATATTACAAACAGAATAGTAAATAACAATCAAGCAGGAAAAATGACGGGAATGAAAGCATAGGGACTGTCAGTTTGGATCAATCCGAACCACATCCGGCTTCGCTACTTTGATGCTGTGATACCCTCATGCCTTGATTCTCAAAACAAAATAAGTATTATGTCTAATTACTATACAGACCATCCCGAAATTGGATTCCAACTCAATCATCCATTGATGAAGAGGATTGTGGAACTCAAGGAACGCAACTATGCCGACCAAGAGAAGTTTGAAGATGCTCCCATAAACTTTGAGGATGCCATCGAAAACTACAAACGATTGCTCGAAATCACCGGCGACATCACGGCCAACATCATTGAGCCCAACTCTGAAAGTGTGGACTTGGAGGGGCCGCATCTTGAAAACGGGCGTATGCTTTATGCGAGCAAGACCTTAGAAAACCTTGAGGCCACACGCCAAGCCGGGCTTTGGGGTGTTTCCATGCCACGCCAATATGGCGGACTGAACATCCCCATCACCATCTTTTCCATGATGTCTGAAATGGTGGCCACAGCCGACTCCGGTTTCCAGAACATTTGGAGCCTTCAAAGCTGCATTGATACTTTGTATGAGTTTGGCTCCGAAGAGCAGAAACAGAAATACATTCCCCGCGTATCTGCCGGCGAGACGATGTCGATGGACTTGACCGAGCCGGACGCCGGCTCCGACCTGCAGCGTGTGATGCTGAAAGCTACGCAAGACGAGGACGGCACATGGCGGCTCAACGGTGTGAAACGATTTATCACCAATGGCGACTCTGACATTCACCTCGTATTGGCGCGGTCGGAAGCCGGGACCAAAGACGGGCGTGGACTATCGATGTTTATCTACGACAAGCGCGACGGTGGAGTTACCGTGCGTCACATCGAAAACAAACTCGGTATTCACGGCAGTCCTACCTGCGAACTGGTGTATAAAAACGCCAAAGCCGAACTATGCGGTAGTCGTCGGCTGGGACTTATCAAATATGTCATGAGCTTGATGAACGGTGCCCGACTGGGAATCGCCGCGCAATCCGTTGGTCTGGCACAGGAGGCTTACACTCAAGCTGTTGACTACGCCAAAGCCCGCGTGCAGTTCGGAAAGAAGATTGCCACCTTCCCCGCTGTCTATGATATGCTCTCCCGAATGAAAGCCAAACTCGATGCAGGGCGTGCCATTCTCTACCAGACATCACGCTATGTAGACATTTACAAAACTTTGGAAGACATTTCCCGCGAGCGCAAACTCACGCCGGAGGAGCGCAAGGAGATGAAAACCTACAGTCGACTGGCCGATGCGCTCACGCCTCTGAGCAAGGGTATGGTTTCAGAATATGCCAATCAGAACGCCTACGACTGTATATCCGTTCATGGCGGCTCCGGCTTCATTATGGAATACAAGAGCCAACGGCTCTACCGCGACGCCCGCATCTTCTCTATCTATGAAGGCACGACACAGTTGCAGGTGGTGGCTGCCATACGCTACATCACGAACGGAACCTATCTCAACATCATCAATGAAATGTTGGGCGAAGAAGTTTCTGAAGAATTGAAGCCCTATAAGGAGCGCATCGAAAAGTGCGTGAAACTTTACGAAGAGGCCATTGAAAAAGTAAAGGCTGAAGACTGTCAGGAAGCTCACGACTTCCTCGGACGTCGTCTGTACAACATGACGGGCGACATCGTGATGGCACTGTTGCTCATCAACGACGCGTCTAAGGCACCCGAACTCTACGCCAAGAGCGCGAAGGTCTATACCAGACTGGCCGAAGAGGAAATCATTGGGCACGCCGCGTTTATCCAAGCATTTGTCATCGACGATCTGAAAGACTGCCGTCTCATCTCGGAAACAGAGGAATAGTGAGATCGGAACAACATACACACAGCCTCGTCCACGCCTTTGGTGGGTGGGGCTGTTTTCGAAAATCAAGCCCCAAATTAGGCAAATAACACATCTACATCCCTTATACAAAGGATAACAGAAACATAAGGTAATATGAAATCACTCCGGGAAATTTATCGAATTGGCAAAGGACCGTCGTCGAGCCACACGATGGGACCGCAAAAAGCCGCACAGGCCTATCTTGCCAAACACCCTGAAGCCAAGAGCTTTCGGGTAACACTCTATGGCAGTCTGGCCGCAACGGGCAAAGGGCACATGACTGATGTTGCCATCAAAGACGTGCTCAGCCCCATTGCTCCGGTTGAAATTGTTTGGAAACCAAGTGAGTTTCTTGCCTTCCATCCTAATGCCATGAAGTTTGAAACCGACAAGGGGGAGTCATGGATAGTGTACAGCGTGGGTGGAGGAGCCATTTCAGAGGGTCCGAATCCTACAGGATTGATGCCGGCAAGTGAAGATATTTACGATCTCACCACCCTTAAAGACATTCAGAATTGGTGCGACACCTATGGACGAACATATTGGGAATACGTCGATAAGTGTGAGGATCCGTCAATATGGGATTATCTGCAGATAGTATGGGAAACCATGCAAGCTGCCGTAGAACGAGGCATCGACAGGGAGGGAGTACTGCCCGGTCCGCTCAACCTTCAACGCAAAGCCTCCACCTATTACATCAAGGCCAAGGGTTACAAACAAAGCCTACAGACGCGCGGTTTGGTCTATGCATACGCTCTGGCCGTAAGCGAGGAAAACGCTTCAGGCGGTATCATTGTTACCGCTCCGACCTGCGGCGCCAGCGGTGTAATCCCCGCCGTGCTCTATCACCTTTCCCGAGGTCATAACTTTTCAGACCGAAAGATACTCCATGCCCTTGCCACTGCCGGATTGATTGGCAATGTTGTGAAAGAAAACGCGTCCATTTCCGGAGCCGAGGTGGGTTGTCAGGGAGAAGTTGGTGTAGCTTGTGCTATGGCTTCTGCGGCCGCCTGCCAGTTGTTTGGAGGCAGTCCGTCACAAATAGAATATGCTGCAGAAATGGGATTGGAACATCATTTAGGCATGACTTGTGACCCCATCTGCGGATTGGTACAGATTCCCTGCATTGAGCGCAACGCCTTTGCAGCCACGCGAGCCCTTGATTCAAACCTCTATGCATCATTCAGCGACGGCAAGCACCGGGTGCATTTCGACCATGTGGTGGAAGTAATGATGCAGACAGGACACGACATCCCTTCGCTTTACAAGGAGACTTCGGAAGGCGGATTGGCAAAAGGGTCAGGCTATTTCTGCTCTCCCGAAGAGCTGTAAACATCCATTTTTCCATATCATTCAAGAGATTAAGCGAATCCTTTAAGACATTATGCGAAAGATATTCCTTTTTGTTTTCATGGTGGTCATCACCGCTTGGGTGTCCACCTCCTGCCGTATGGCACCTTCCACAGAGCTTGGCGACACTGTGGAAGCTAAATATTTCGAGCCGTATGACAGTACCAAGCACAAAACAACAAGGCAAAAGGCACGCCCCGTTCCTATCCAAGACAGTCTGGACATCTACGTCATCGGACAGGCCTCAACATCCGATCGCGTTCAGCTTTTGAGCTATCCGAGCCGTCGTGACACAATGGTTTTTGTCAAAGGAAAGCATATCAAGGTGATAGGTAATGCCGACTTCTACCATGTAGTACGGGCAAATTTCTGGATTTCAGAGGCCGGAGACACATTAGTCACTCGTTTAGAGGAAATCAAAGACATCGTCCCGGAACAAGAAGAAGCAACGAAAGCGGACAGCAATAAGGAATAATCCTTAACCGCCCATTATCAAATTAAGGACTAAACGAAGTAAAGTAAAAGGAGAAACAACATAAAAGAAAAGGAGAAACGAAGTAAAATAAAAGGAGACACAAAGTCTAATAAAAGCCCACCCAAACTAAAATGAAGGTTTACACGAAGTCGTTTTTTCTGTAAGCCTTTATTTGTTTTTTGTACCATTCTAATTCAACGGCTGCCCAAACACATCTCATGATTCAGGGCACATGATATTGTTGTCGGTATAAATGCGGTATAATCCCCTAAAGAGCAAGAACTCATCATATATCACTTCGTGCCGACAGAGAGGACTCACCAAATGCGCAAGGCCTCCCGTCATCACCACAGTGACTTCCGACTTCAGTTCATCCATAATCCTATTCACCAGTCCGTCTATCATCGAAGCACTGCCATAGGTTGCCCCACTCTGCATACACTCCGCAGTATTTTTTCCTATCAGATGGTCCGGCGCACACAAGGGGACTTCCGACAACTGTGAGGCATGACCGCAAAGGGCATCAAAAGATGTACGGACACCGGGAATAATCATCCCACCAATAAAACGTCCTTCCCGATCCACAACATTGACTGTGGTTGCCGTACCCATATCAATAACCACAAGGGGACATGGGAAACGGCTTATGGCACCAATGGCATCGGCGATCCTATCGTGTCCCACCCGCTCAGGATATTCTACACAAATCTCCATCCCAAGCTTGAGTCTGTCGTCGCCCATGACCATTATCTCAACTCCCGTAACTTGTAACACCACTTCACAAACAGCTTGCGTCAGTTCCGGAACGACAGATGAGAGGATACCACCCCTAAACTCCGGATGGTGCTTTCGCAACTCCCGAAGCGTCGTTTTGACACCTGCGAGCGTTCCGAACTTACCTTCTCCCAACGCAGTTGCTATCCGAGCCGAGTCCAACACCCGGCCATCCGCCATCACACCAACAACAATATTGGAGTTTCCTATATCAATTACGAGTATTTGATTCATTCCAAAGAGGCTGCAGGCAACAGCTTATTTGTTTTCCATGATTGTGTCCAGAATCAGCGATGCCGTCTCGTCTTTGCTGCAAAGAGGCAGTTCTTTAACCCCATCCGGCATGATGATGGTCACCTGATTCGTGTCTACACCAAACCCAGTGTTCCCCGAAGCTACCGTGTTGGCACATATCATATCCACATTTTTCCTCATCAGTTTCTCTTGCGAATGGGCTATCAGGTTCTCCGTTTCCATCGAAAATCCAACCACGCACTGCCCCTCCCGCTTGTGTGCTCCCAGATGTTGAAGGATATCTTTGGTGCGTATCAGCGGCAGACAGAGCTCTCCATCGTCCTTTTTCATCTTCTGCTGATGATAGCTTCCGGGCGTATAATCAGCCACTGCACTGCACATCACGACAATGTCAAACCCATCACTTATCCGTGTCACCGCTTCAAACATTTCTTCCGCAGTAACTACAGGAATTGTTTCAACGCCTACAAAAGGCTGCAACTCCACCGGACCGGACACAAGTGTAACCTCAGCTCCGCGCAGCTTTGCCATCTTCGCGATGGCATATCCCATCTTGCCCGAAGAATGGTTTGTGATGTATCTCACGGGGTCAATGCTCTCCTGCGTCGGCCCTGCCGTAACCAGCACCTTCCGCCCCTGCATATCATGAGGCTTGGCAATATGTTTCAGCACATACTGCAAAATCAATCCTTCCGATGGCAGCTTGCCACAGCCCACATCTCCACAAGCCAACCGCCCGGCATCGGGAGGTATCACCTCCACACCATAACGTGTCAGCTTTTTCAGATTATCCTGCAATATGGGACTCTGCCACATATTTGTATTCATCGCCGGAGCCACGAGTTTAGGACATTGGCAAGCCATAAACGTCGTGGTGAGCATATCGTCACAAATGCCGTTGGCCATTTTTCCAATGACATTGGCCGTTGCCGGAGCAACCAACATGATGTCGGCCTTCTTTGCCAACGACACGTGTTTGACATCAAAATTAAAATTACGGTCAAACGTATCGACGGCACACTTTCTCGATGTAAGCGTCTCAAAGGTCATGGGGGCAATAAACAGGCTGGCATTCTTTGTCATAACCACCAGTACTTCCGCATGCTGCTTCACAAGCATCGAAGCCAGATTAGCCATTTTATAAGCAGCAATGCTGCCCGTCACACCCAGTATTACCGTTTTTCCGCTTAACATTTCTTTTTCCGTTTATTCCTGATCCTTGAGAAGACCGTGCTTCTCATAGTTTGTCCGTCGTGTTATCTTGTTTTGCTCATCCACAAACACCACTTGGGGATGGTGTGCTTCAGCTTCCTCCGCCGTCATGCCGGCGTATGCCATGATGATCACTTTGTCGCCCACGTCCACACAGTGAGCCGCCGCACCATTCAAGCAAATGATGCCCGATCCGGCCTCTCCCGCGATGGCATAGGTGGCCAATCGCTTACCGTTGTCCACATCAGCAATCTCCACGCGCTCATATTCCATGATGCCGGCAGCCTCCATCAGTTCGCTGTCGATAGTGATGCTGCCCACATAGTTGAGGTCAGCCTGTGTCACCACCGCCCTGTGTATCTTGGATTTCAGCAGTGTTATTTCCATATAAAATTGTCTATCAGTCGGGTTTTGCCAATATACACGGCTATCGCCACAAGCGTTTCTCCTTTTATCGTCTCCACGCGCTGCACGTTGTTCAGGTCTACCACCTCCACATAGTCCACACGTGCCAGTGGCTCCGTCTGTAAGTTGTCGCTGATGATTTTGATAATGGCCGAAGCGCGACGCTCACCGTTTTCCACAGCAGTCTGTCCGAGTTTCAGACTCTTCGACAAGATAAGCGCAGCCCGACGCTCCTCTGCACTGAGATAGGTATTGCGGCTCGACTTGGCCAGTCCGTCGGCTTCGCGAACAATAGGACAAGCTATAATCTCAAGGTCAAAGTTGAGGTCGCGAACAAAACGGCGCACAGTGGCCAGTTGCTGGGCATCTTTCTGCCCAAAATAGGCACGGTCAGGACCAACGATGTTGAACAGTTTGCTCACCACCGTACACACACCCCTGAAATGTCCGGTGCGTCGTGCACCACAGAGCAACTCCGTAGTCTCGGTGGTATCTACAAAGGTGGTGAAATGAGGGGGGTACATCTCCGACGGATCGGGGTTAAAAATAAGGTCTCCGCCCATCGCTTCCACCGCAGCCATATCATGATTTAAATCTCTCGGATAGGCCTCCAAATCTTCCGACGGGCCAAACTGAATAGGGTTTACAAACACAGAAACCACCGTTCGGTCGTTGTCGGCAACCGACTTGGCTATCAGGCTCTGATGCCCCTCGTGCAGGAATCCCATCGTCGGAACAAGTCCCACGCTCAATCCTTCCTTGCGCCATCCCTTTACAATCTCGCGAACTTCTTGAATCGTCTTTACAACTTGCATTTTCTTGTATATTTATTTTTCTCGTCTATACGGACGATGTTTTTTCACCTGTTTAATACAACGTCTTGAGCACATCATCACTGATGGCAAAAGTATGTTCCTTCGCAGGAAAATCCTGACGCTCGCAGTCTTCCTTGTATTGTTTGAAAGCGGCCAGCATCGTGTCGTGAAGGTTGGCGTATTTCTTCACAAATTTGGGCGTGAAGCCATTGGTGTAACCCAGCATATCCTGATACACCAACACCTGTCCGTCACAATATTTACCTGCGCCGATACCTATCGTCAACGGCGACACCTGCTCGGTGATTAGCTTTGCCAATGCCTCTGGCACACATTCCAATGTGATGGCAAACACGCCCGCAGCCTCCAACGCCCGTGCGTCCTCCATGAGTTGCTGCGCCTTGTCGCTCGATTTTCCCTGCACCTTGTAGCCACCCAACGTGTTGAACGACTGCGGTGTAAGTCCGATATGCCCCACTACGGGAATCCCAGCCTCTACAATGGCCTGTACGCGGTCGGCATAACGCACGCCGCCCTCAAGTTTCACGGCCTGACAGTTGGTCTCTTTCATGATGCGTCCCGCATTTTTCACAGCATCGTAGACCGATGTTTGGTAAGACATGAAAGGCATATCGATCACCACAAAAGCCTGTTTGGCCCCACGACAAACCGCCTTGCCGTGATGGATCATATCGTCTACCGTCACCGCGAGCGTGTTGTCATAACCCAACATGACGTTGCCCAACGAGTCGCCGACAAGAATCATGTCTATGTCCGCCTCGTCGATGGTGCAGGCTGTGTGATAATCGTATGCGGTGAGCATACTCAAGCGTCGCACTCCTTTCTGCGACAGAAAATAATCTGCTGTATTCTTCATTTTACCTCTTGCATAGTCATCTCACGAAGTCCTTCTCCACAAATGAGAAAGATTCTGAAATGCAAAGGTATAAAGAAACTCCGGAAATCTCAATGATATATCGTTTTTTTATCCATCCCACTACTGCCGCTGCGATTTTATGCAACATTATTTCGAGGACAACTCAACGCCCTGTTCGCCGAAAACAACCTATAGCTTTCCTCTCCATCCCATGCCTGAATGAAAGACAAACCGAGCTTGAGAACTGCACTCCGATGATGGTGTGAAAGGCTCATTCAGACCTACTCGAATCTATGTTTCTTCTCTTTAATCAGTCCTTTGCGACTGCCTTCAGCTCCCAAGTGTGTCTATGTTTGTAAAATATGATTACCATTTTCAGACAAATATTTTCTCGTCATTCAGCGCGAAAAGGGCTATGTTTTTGCCCCAAAATTCATACGGCGCAACCCCAAAACGTCTCGATTTATATGTCTCTTATTCCGCCACGTCATGGCAAAGCCCTAACCGCAGTATGGTTAAGCCCTAACGGGCATGCGGCTAAGGCTCATCCGCACTGCGGTTAAAGCCTTTACGCACCGCCGTTGAATACTCAACCACAGAGGACAAAAGAACAGGCAAATCGGCCCTGTTTTAAAACGCGTTGATTATCAACCAACTACGAATCAGCGCAAATTTGACGAATTTCGGACGAAAGCAAAATTGTTTTGAAATACGCGAAACCTGAAGGGGTGTTTGTAAAGATATATCTTAGTCTATAACACTGCTTTTGCAAACTGCTGCCAGTCGGTATATTTTTGCAAAAAACATTGATATTCAACCAGTATTCTGGTCCGAAATTTTAATATTTTTGCTATCTTTGCACTATCATCTTTTCACCTTTACGAACGATTAACTATAAATTATGAATAAGAAAACACTTGTACTCTCTCTTTGTGTAGCGTTCTCTTCCACACTGTTGGCTCAGACTCGCACCGGCGGCATTTCGATGGAGATGCTCCGACAGATTGAAAATGCCCAGAGTAGCAACCCTGCCAACAAGGCTCTGGCCAATGCCATTGCCTCTAACAAAATTGACGATTTGGCCAAAAACTGCAAAAATCTTGGCCAGATCGACACCTATTTTAACGTGGAAACACCCCAGCAAAGCATCCACGACCAGAAAAGTTCCGGACGCTGCTGGATGTTTTCGGGGCTGAATGTGCTTCGTGCCAATTTTGCCAAAGCGCATGACGACTCCCTGAGGGTGGAATATTCGCAGTCGTATCTGTTTTTCTACGACCAGTTGGAGAAGGCCAACCTGATGCTTCAGGGGGTTGTGGACTGCGCCGGGAAGCCTATAGACGACACGCGTGTGCAGTTCTTCTTCCGCCACCCTATCAACGATGGTGGAACGTTCTGTGGGGTGGCCGATCTCGCAGACAAATACGGACTTGTGCCCATGAGCGTGATGCCCGAAACGTTTTCGAGCGATAACACGTCGCAGATGCAGAAGATGATTTCGTCGAAACTGCGCGAATTTGGGCTCGAACTTCGCCAAATGGTGAGCGAAGGCAAGAAAGCCAACGCCATCAATCGGCGCAAAACGGAAATTCTCGGTACCATCTACCACATGCTCACGCTCACCATTGGCGAGCCCGTGAAAGAATTTACCTATGTCTTCCGCGATAAGAACGGGAAACCTATAGGCGAGGCCCGAAAATACACGCCTAAGGAGTTTTACGAGGAAACGGTGTCCGGCCCAATCACGGGAACGTTTATCATGTTGATGAACGACCCCAGACGCCCCTATCACAAAACCTACGAAGTGGAGCTTGACCGCCATACCTATGATGGGCAAAACTGGAAATACCTCAATCTTCCCATGGAGGAGATTGCCAAGATAGCCATTGCCTCGCTGAAGGACGGGCGCAAGATGTATTCCAGCTATGACGTGGGCAAACAGCTCGACCGCAAGCGCGGTTATCTGGATGTGGACAACTTTGACTATGGCTCGCTTTTCGGAACAACGTTTGGCATGAACAAGGCCGAACGCATCATGACCTTCGACAGCGGCTCCACCCATGCCATGACACTCACGGCAGTGGATCTGGACGCAGAGGGCAAGCCGCTGAAGTGGAAGGTGGAAAACAGTTGGGGGCCGACCTACGGGCAGAACGGATGCCTCATCATGACCAACCGCTGGTTTAATGAATATATGTTCAGGCTCGTAGTCAATAAGAAATATGCCTCGAAAGAGATTTTAAGGGAGTTCGACCAGAAGCCGACGATGGTTGTTCCGGAAGATCCTTTGTTCATGGGTGACAGCATGTAATGTGTCTCCTTGCATTTTTGATGACGGTTTTCACGGTCGTAGAACTAAACTGTGAAAACCTGTTTGACACTATCGATAATGGCTTGAAGCAGGACGAGGAGTTTCTGCCTGCTTCAAGTCATCATTGGACATCCTATCGGTATTGGCGAAAACTGAACCGCATCGGGCAGGAAATTCTGTCGTGTGGTGTGCTCGGTACGGATGAGGTGATGCCCGACATCGTGGCGCTGACAGAAGTGGAAAACGACTCGGTGATGCGCGACCTCACCAAGCGTTCACTGCTTCGGCAGGCCGGTTACGACTATATCGTGACCGATGGACCCGACCAACGCGGCATCAACGTGGCCCTGCTTTATTCTCCTTTCAGCTTTCGACTGCTCAATTCACGCTCCATTTCCATTCCCAAACTGCGCGATTTCCGACCGACGCGGGACATTCTCTACGCTTCGGGCGAAATTATCACGGGTGACACGCTGCACGTTTTTGTGCTCCATGCGCCCAGCCGCTCCGACGGTGAGAGGGCAACCAGACCCTATCGGCTGCATGTGGCCCGACAGCTTGGCATGGCTATCGACTCGCTTCGAGCCATCGCGACACATCCGAACATCATCATTGCCGGCGATTTCAATGATTACGCGAACGATGCTTCCCTTCAATTCTTGGTGGCCAAAAACTTTGTGGATGTATCGGCCGAGGCGTTGGGCTTACATGGTGCCAAGGGGACCTATCGCTATCATGGCGACTGGGGCAGTCTGGACCATATCTTGTGTGACGACCGGATGGCAGCCCACCTTGTGAGATGTCATATCAATGACGCCCCGTTCCTGTTGGAGGAGGATAAAAAATATGGTGGCATGAAACCCCGTCGAACGTATCTCGGCCCGCGCTATCTCGGCGGATTCAGCGACCATCTGCCTTTAGTAGCAGTGTTTGAATGGGATGAGGAAACAACGAAACATTGAAACCGTTGGTGGGTTTCACACGTTTTGCGACGCACTGTAGAACATGTCCAACTTTTCTTGGCGGCGTGCCTGCCGTATATAATGGCCCAAAACAGAGAGCGAAACAATGGTGACGTATGCCAGCATGAGCTGCCAAGTGTTGATGTGGATATGCTCGATACTCGCTCCGGGAAGTGCCGACAGCTGGTCGAGCGAGGTGTTGAGCAATCCGGATATATATACAATCCCCATGACAATGGCTTCCTGAACAACCGGCAAAGGGGTGGTGAGAAGCATCAGCACGGCTCCATAGAGAATCAAGGTGGCTGCCGGAATGACCACAAAATTGGTGAGAATGAAGTAGCAGGAAAACCGCCCGAAATAATAAGCCACCAATGGTGCCGTTCCGATTTGGGCCGACAGCGATATTGCCGTGAGCCCCCACAGCCAACGGGCAATGGCGTTTTGGAGTGGCAGAGTATGATAAATCGTGCGATAATAAATCAGTATGGCAGCCACAGCCATGAACGACATTTGAAAGCCAATATCCCACAGATTCAGCGGATTGACAACAAGCATCATCAACGCGGCAAAGGCCAGGGTGTTGATGGAAGCGCGTTGTCGCCCCAAAATGATGCACACCGAGTAGACACTGAGCATCGTTGCCGAGCGAATAGCACTTGCGGGCATTCCCACGATGACCACATATACCCATATTGCGGTGAGAATCAGAGCCTGAGAGAGCCATTTCCATCTTCTCAATCCACCAAGCAGGAGTGTCAGAAAGGCGTAGACAATGCCAAGATGAAGTCCCGAAAGCGCAAGCACGTGGGAGGCCCCGGATATGGAGTAACTTTCTTTCAGAGCTTTCGAAAGGTGACTTTTGTCTCCCAATGTCATGGCAGCCACCACCGCATATTGTTCGTTGTCAAGGCCGAGCAGCCTGTAGCGCTCTAAAAAAGTTTGCCTGAGTTTCAGTGCCCTGAGCCTTACGCGATCGAATCGCGACAGAGGCGCGGTGCTCACGGCAGCTTTGTGCCAACTGCGGAAATCAATGAAGGTTTGCGCTGCAAAGCCGTGTGTGCGGAGCCATCCGGCATAATCGAAGTTGCTTGTGGTGTAAAAGTTTTGAGGCGTTTCAAATATCGATACCGCCTCGATACCATCGCCAAGGTGCAGTCGCTGCCAGCATTTGGCAACGCTATCCTTCAACAGTGAGGCCTTCACCTTTATGGGCGTGTTGAGTGGCTGTGTTCCGATATGGGTAATGGTCAGGTCGCACCGAATGGTTTTCCCCCTTTCTTGCGGCTCACTCATCACTATGGCTTGGTAACGGGGGCTTGTTCCCCTTAAGGATGTGTTCAACCGACCGTTGCTGTGCACAGTGAGCGTGATGCCCAACAACATGGTGCACGCCATGATGCACAGTCCTTGTCCTGCCGCATGCTTTGTCCCCAATGCCAGCCCCGTTGCCAACACGGTAACCGTCAGGCTCAACCACAGTCCCAAAGGCAAACTACCGCCCCACGCATCTCCCACGATGATGCCGATGATAAACATCAACGTGATGCGCAACAAAGGATAGCGATTGAGTGCCCTGCCTGTGATCATATCGCAAATATACTGTTTTTCAGCTCACATTCCAACGCTTTTCTTTACAAATTTCATCATTTTGTGCCACAACATCCGATTCTTGCTGTCATCAATCTCAAAACTTTGCTGCCTGCAATCCGCCCGACTTGTCCGAGCAACGGGGTTACCCGATTGCTCCGTTACACGCATATCAAACCAACTTATGGTCAGAATGATACGGCAAACAGACTTTTATGTAGATAAAAAACCTTACCTTTGTGAGTGAACAACGCATCAGATTGGTATATGGAGCAAAACAAAGAACTTAGGAACGCGTGGGATTTCGTGGAGCATACAGGCACGAGCATTTTCCTCACGGGAAAAGCCGGAACGGGCAAAACGACGTTTTTGAAAGCCGTGAAGGAACATTCTTCGAAGCGGATGATCGTTGTTGCGCCGACAGGTGTGGCCGCCATCAATGCCGGTGGCGTGACGATTCATTCCTTTTTCCAGCTTCCACTGACGCCCTATGTACCCGGAACGTCGATACGCGACCGCTATGATTTCGGCAAGGAGAAACGCAGAATCATCCGGACGCTCGACATGGTTGTCATCGACGAAATATCGATGGTGAGGAGCGACTTGCTCGATGCCATCGACTTTGTGTTGCGCCGATACCGAGACCAGACACAGCCTTTTGGAGGCGTGCAGCTCCTGATGATTGGTGATTTGCAACAGCTTACGCCGGTGGTAACGCCGCAAGATGAGGAAATTTTGCGCCCCTACTACGATACACCCTACTTTTTCGGAAGCAAAGCGCTGCGGCAAATCAGCTATGTGACGATACAGCTAACGCACGTTTACCGCCAGCAGGACCAGACGTTTATCGACATTCTGAATCACATTCGCGATGGCAAACTGCTGCCCGAAGATATTACCAAACTCAACGAACGATATAAACCGACGTTCATCCCCAAGGCGGAGGACGGTTATATACGGCTCACCACGCATAATCGTATGGCCGACCGATACAACGAAACAGAACTTGGGAAACTACCGGGGCAACGTTTTGTCTACAAGGCAGAGATTAAAGACCAATTTCCGGAGTACAGTTACCCTGCCGACGTAGCGTTGGAATTGAAACAGGGAGCGCAGGTGATGTTTATCAAAAACGACGCATCGGGGGCACGCCGCTACTACAACGGTCGCATCGGGCGGGTGGTGAGCATCGGCAAGGACACCATCGAGGTGTTGTGTGCCGGCGACAGGGAGCCTATCAAGGTGGAGCCGCAGGAATGGGAAAACACCAAATATGTTATCAACGAACAGACGAAAGTCATTGAGCCGCAAGTGCAGGGAGTGTTCAGGCAATATCCCCTGCGGCTGGCATGGGCCATCACCATACATAAAAGTCAAGGTCTGACGTTTGAACACGCCATCATCGACGCCGGTTTCTCGTTTGCGTCAGGGCAGGTGTATGTGGCCCTGAGCCGATGCAAGAGCCTTGAGGGGCTTGTGTTAGCCTCACCGATAGGAGAAAGCAACATCATCAACGACTATCGCGTGACCGACTACATCTCGCATCAGCAGGAGGCGGCAGAGCGAAGCATCAGGGAGTTGCCCAACCTGAAAGAGGAATATTTCAGATACCAACTGCTCGACTTGTTCGACTTCTCAACACTGATGGCAGCAGAACAGATGGTGCACCGCACACTGTTAGAATATTTCAGGGGATTTCAATCGCTCACCAATCTGCACGGACAAACGGTCGGTAAGCTAAAGCAACAGGTGATGGATGTGGCCTACAAATGGCAGGGGGTGATTCGCGCAACACCGGTAGAGGAACTGCACGACGAGCAATTTCTTGACCGTGTGAAACGCAGTGCAAGTTATTTTCTGGATGCCATAGAGGGCAATTTGAAACGATTGTTGGAACTCACCAAAACCGCTAAAAGCAAAAATGCCAGAGGCGCGGAGCTGATGGAGGAACGCTATAAGGAGTTGTGGCTGAACTATTTGGCCAAAAACAGACTGCTCCGCAGGATGGAAGAGGAAACATTTGATGTGCCAACCTACATGATGGCTAAGCAGGAAGCCCTGCTCGACGCAATGGATGTAGTGAATCCCGGCGGAGGAAATTCCCGTCTGCGCCGGAGAAAAAAAGCCACTGGGTCTCCTTTTTCAAATACAGCTGCGGATGGCTCTGAAAAGCGAGAGCGGGAAAAGAAAAAGGCCAAGAAAGGGGCAACCTATGCCACCAGTTACAAGATGTTTATGGACGGCAACAGCCCCGAAGATATAGCCAAGGAGCGCGGACTGACTGTTGGCACGATTTACAGCCATTTGGCACGCTTCGTGAAAACCGGAGAACTGTCGGCGGACAAAGTGATCGACGCTTCAAAGGTGAAGGCCATACGCCATGCCATCAGTCAGTTGCCCGAAGGAGCAACGATAAAAGATGTCAAGGCGATATGTCGTGCGGACATTACCTGGAACGAAATTAGGTTGATGATGCAAGGCTAAGGGTGGCAGGAGCTGTATAATATAATGTGGTGAGGGGCAGAAATTCTGCCGGGAAAGAAGCATTTTTCAATTTTCATGAATATACAAGGAAGTTGAAAATCTCTTGCAACTCCGAAAATAAAGCATTATCTTTGCAAGGTTAGTCTAATGGAATATTAATGGACCAAAACAAATACGAACTGTTAAGTCAAATCCAATATCCTGCCGACCTTAGAAAGTTGAGCATCGACCAACTGCCGGAGGTATGTCGGGAACTTCGTGAAGATATTATCGACGAGGTGTCCGTCAATCCCGGACACTTTGGTTCGAGTTTAGGTGTTGTGGAGCTTACAGTAGCTTTGCACTATGTATTCGACACTCCCGAAGACCGCATTGTGTGGGACGTTGGGCATCAGGCTTACGGTCACAAAATATTGACCGGGCGGCGCGAACAGTTTTCCACAAACAGAAAGCTGAATGGCATACGCCCCTTTCCCACCCCTTTGGAAAGCGAATACGACACCTTTACCTGCGGCCATGCCTCGAACAGCATCTCGGCCGCGCTCGGTATGGCTGTGGCCGCAAAGAGAAACGGCCACGACAATCGCCATGTAGTGGCGGTCATCGGAGACGGATCGATGAGTGGAGGACTGGCTTTTGAGGGTATCAACAATGTCAGCTCCACCCCCAACAACTTGCTGATTATCCTCAACGACAACGATATGTCTATCGACCGTGCTGTGGGGGGCATGGAAAAATATCTGCTGCAACTCGACACCAACGAAACCTATAACAAACTGCGATTCAAGGCATCGCAATGGTTACAGTCTAAAGGCTACCTTAACGAAAACCGACGGAAGGGCATCATCAGACTGAACAACGCCATCAAAAGTGCTATCAGCCATCAGCAAAATATATTTGAAGGCATGAACATCCGATACTTCGGACCGTTTGATGGACACAATGTTCGAGAGGTGGTGAGGATTCTCAGGCAGATTAAAGACATGAAAGGACCTAAACTTCTGCATCTGCATACCATCAAGGGGAAGGGCTATGGACCTGCGGAAAAAGCCGCTACCGTGTGGCACGCACCGGGAAAATTCGACCCCAAAACCGGCGAACGCATCATCTCGGAAAGCACCAACGAGCCGCCCAAGTACCAAGTTGTTTTCGGCAAGACGCTTTTGGAGTTGGCCAAGCAAAATCCCAAGATTGTAGGCGTGACGCCCGCCATGCCTACGGGATGTTCCATGAACATCATGATGAAAGAGATGCCCTGTCGCACTTTCGACGTGGGCATTGCCGAAGGCCACGCCGTGACATTCTCCGGCGGTATGGCCAAAGACGGGCTTATCCCTTTCTGCAATGTCTACAGTTCGTTCTCACAACGCGCCTACGACAATATTATCCACGACCTGGCCATTCTCAATCTGCCGGTTGTGCTGTGCTTTGACAGAGCCGGACTGGTTGGCGAGGACGGACCAACCCATCATGGAGCATTCGACCTGGCTGCTCTGCGCCCCATCCCCAACCTCACCATATCGTCGCCCATGAACGAATGTGAACTGCGTAAACTGATGTACACGGCACAGCTGCCCGACAAGGGAACGTTTGTCATACGTTATCCGCGCGGACGGGGAGTGATGAGAGACTGGGAGTGTCCGTTAGAGGAGATTACCGTTGGAACGGGCAGGAAACTGAGGGACGGAGAGGACGTGGCCGTGCTTACACTTGGTCCGATAGGCAATTTGGCACAGCAAGCCATCGAACAAGCGGGCGTTTCTGCGGCTCACTATGATATGCGCTTCCTTAAACCTATGGATGAACGTCTCTTGGAGGAAATAGGACAGCATTTCAAACACATCGTTACCATAGAAGACGGAGTGCGCACAGGAGGACTGGGATCGGCCGTACTGGAATGGATGAACGACCATGAATACCAGCCTAAGATAGTGAGAATCGGGCTGCCGGACACACGGTTCGTGGAACACGGAACAGTTGACCAATTATATAAACTCTGTGGAATGGATGTAGAATCGATTAAAAAGACGATTCTGCAACTTGTGAAATCATAACCAAAGATATGAAAATAATCATCACCGGAGCCTACGGCATCGGTACTTATCTTGCCCGACTGCTTTCCCGTAACAAAGAAGAACTCACCATTATCGATGATGACGAGGAGCGATTGGCCACGATTGGGTCTGACTATGACCTGCTGACCATGCATGGGTCGCCCACAAGCGTCAAAACGCTGAAAGAAGCCGGCGTGGGCGATGCTGACCTTTTTATCGCCCTCACACCCAATGAGGACGAAAATATAAACAGCTGTATCATTGCCCATGCGCTTCATGCCAAGAAAACCGTAGCCCAAGTGAATGATGCCGAATATCTGGAGCCGGCCATCCACCAAATGTATAAGGAGTTGGGGGTGGACGAGTTGATTTATCCGGAAACACTTGCGGCACGTGATATTATCAACGGTCTCAAGATGTCATGGGTGCGACAGCGATGGGATGTGCACGATGGCGCACTCGTCATGCTTGGCATCAAACTGCGCAAAAATTGCGAAATTTTAAACCAACCTCTTAAAGATCTCTGCGGTCCCGATGATCCTTACCACATCGTAGCCATTAAAAGGGGAAACGAAACGATAATTCCCGGTGGTAATGATCAACTCGAATGTTTCGACCTTGCCTACTTTATGACCACTCGAGACTACATACCCTATATCCGCAAAATTGTCGGTAAGGAGAATTATGTAGACGTCAAGAACGTGATGTTCATGGGAGGCGGCACAACTGCAGTAAAAGCATTGCAGACTATTCCCAAATATATGGATGCCAAAGTGTTTGAGATAGACCCTGAGCGTTGTGAGGAACTCAATCAAATTCTTGACAGCAACACACTTGTCATTCATGCGGACGCCCGCGACGTATCACAGCTCAACGACGAGGGAATCAGGAACACACAGGCATTCGTTGCCCTCACAGGCAACGCAGAAGCTAACATTCTGACCTGTCTCGCAGCAAAGCGTCTCGGCGTGAGAAAGACAGTTGCCATGATCGAAAACCCCGATTACGTGAATATGGCCGAGAGTCTTGACATTGGAACGATTATCAACAAGAGATCCATTGCCGCCAGCCGTATATATCAACTGATGCTCGACGCCAATGTGATGAACGTCACTTTCCTGATGTCGGCCAATGCCGACGCGGCCGAATTCATTCCAAAAGAGGGAGCTAAAGTGACCAAGAAAGCCGTAAAAGACTTGGGATTGCCAAAAGGCATTACCATTGGCGGCATTGTGAGAAACGGGGAAGGAATGCTCGTTTCGGGCAACACGAAGATAGAAGCTGGTGATTCTGTGGTGGTGTTCTGTCATAATATACACCTAAAAAAAATAGAAAAATTCTTTAATTAGTGATTAATTTTCGCATCATATATAAGGTTTTAGGGGCCCTTCTCTTCATAGAGGTCACGCTGATGGCGTGGTGTCTGCTTATGGCACTGTATTTTGGAGAAGACGATATATTGACCTTCACCATTTCTCTCATCATTACCCTGTTGGGAGGTATACTGTTGAGGTTTTTAGGTCGAAATGCCGAGAACCGACTTTCACGCCGCGACTCATTTCTTGTGGTGACACTGGCATGGATCGTATTCTCCATCTTCGGCACCATGCCATTCCTCATAGGCGGTTATTTGCATAGCTTCACCGATGCTTTTTTTGAAAACATGTCGGGGTTTACCACAACGGGAGCCACCATCATCGATGACGTCGAAGCCCTGCCTCACGGCATACTTTTCTGGCGATCGCTTACGCAATGGATCGGCGGACTGGGGATTGTGTTCTTCACCGTAGCCCTGTTGCCATCGCTTGTAAACGGTAGCACCAAGGTGTTTGCGGCCGAATCTACAGGTCCTATCAAAACCAAGCTCCATCCTAAATTGTCTATGGGAGCCCGCTGGATATGGATAGTCTACCTATTTATCACCTTTGCCTGCATGGGCAGCTATATGCTCTTTGGCATGGATTGGTTTGAAGGCATCAATTTTGCCATGACATCCGCCGCCACCGGAGGTTTTTCTATCTATAACAACAGTACAGAGTTCTTCCATTCGCCGGCCATAGAGTACACCACAACTTTCTTTTGTTTCCTATCAGGCGTAAACTTTACATTGCTCTATTTCTCGGCAGCGAAATTCAAATTCAAGGAGCTTTGGAAAAACTCTGAATTTCGATTTTACTGTATTATCATCCTCGCGTTCACGGCTTTCATTATGGTTGAGCTTATCACGAGAAACCATTACGACGTTGAACGCGCTTTCCGCTCCGGACTGTTTCAGGTTGTCTCATTCATAACTACAACAGGACTTTTCAACGATGACGCAGGCCAATGGCCACACGTCACGTGGGTTGTGTTGTCCATATGTATGTTTTTTGGTGCTTGTTCCGGCAGCACCAGTGGCGGACTAAAGTGTGTACGAGGCGTGATGCTGCTCAAAGTCATCCGAAATGAGCTACGCCAGAGACTGCATCCCAATGCGGTACTGCCTCTCAAAGTGAACAGCATCAATATTCCCAACTCCCAACGCGTATCTCTGTTGGCTTTTCTCGTCACCTACCTTCTGCTGTTGCTGCTCGTGTCCTTTGTCATGATTGCTTCAGGAATCGACAACGTCAATGCCATCACTATATGTCTAAGCTGCATGGCTAACGTTGGGCCGACATTAGGGTTAGAAATTGGGCCTACAATGTCATGGAGCCTTCTACCCGACTACGCCAAATGGTTTTGTTCCATTATGATGCTTATCGGGCGTTTGGAAATATTCACGGTTATCGTGATTCTCACGCCATCTTTCTGGACCAAAAACTAAAAAAGGTAACCGAAGAAATACGCTGTGTTCCATTCCGCCATACCTCTGACAGGAGGTTTCAGCAAACATCAAGCCCCGCTATGA
This sequence comes from uncultured Bacteroidales bacterium, assembly GCA_937995875.1. Taxonomy (GTDB): domain Bacteria; phylum Bacteroidota; class Bacteroidia; order Bacteroidales; family Bacteroidaceae; genus Prevotella. The sequence continues at coordinate 54,073 of CALKIW010000070.1, forward strand.
TAGAAAAATCATAGCGGGGCTTGATGTTTCCATATCGCAAAATACTCCCCAACGGGCACTGTTCAGACACATCATCACCCAGACTTGCGTCTTTCCTCTTCATGAGGAAACAGAGATTCTGCTTTGTCAAAAAAGGGAATTTACTTATCCATATGCTCCTTTATCGCATCCATAATCAGCTTTTCGAGTTCCTCACAGAGTTCCGGATTATCGCGAAGAATATCCATCGATGCATCGCGGCCCTGTGCCAACTTAGAGTTATTGTAACTATACCAGCTTCCGTTCTTCTGGATAATGTTATATTCCACGCCCAGATCAAGAATCTCGCCAATCTTATTGATCCCCACTCCATACAAAACATCGAACTCGGCACGGCGGAACGGAGGAGCCACTTTGTTCTTAACCACCTTCACCTTAGTAAGGTTGCCATAAAAGTTGTCGCCGTCTTTCAAAGCCGTTGACTTGCGGATATCCAAGCGAACACTGGCATAGAACTTCAAGGCATTACCGCCGGTCGTTGTCTCCGGACTGCCAAACGACATGCCTATTTTTTCTCGCAACTGATTGATGAAGATGCAGCAAGTGTTGGTTTTGGCTATCGTAGACGTCAGTTTACGTAAGGCCTGGCTCATCAACCGAGCCTGCAAACCTACCACTGAGTCGCCCATTTCACCCTCTATCTCCTTCTTGGGAGTCAAAGCAGCTACCGAGTCGATAACCAAAATATCAACAGCCGAACTGCTGATCAGCTGATCCGCAATCTGCAATGCCTGTTCGCCATTGTCGGGTTGAGAAATCCACAGGTTGTCTACATCCACGCCAAGCTTTTGCGCATAGAAGCGATCGAAAGCATGTTCGGCATCGATGAAAGCAGCAATTCCACCCATTTTCTGAGCCTCAGCAATGGCATGAATGGCCAATGTGGTTTTTCCGGAAGATTCCGGACCATAAATCTCTACAATCCTCCCGCGTGGATAACCGCCCACGCCCAAAGCAACGTCCAGACCAATAGACCCTGTAGGAATAACATCAATAGGTTCTATATTCTCGTCGCCCATACGCATGATGGAGCCTTTGCCAAAGTCTTTCTCTATCTTCGACATGGCAGCCTGCAACGCTTTCAGCTTTGCTGCTTTTTCTTCATTCTTACCAGCCTGCTTCCCCGCAGCCTGCGCTTCTTCTGATTTAGCCATATATAAATTAAGTATTAACCGTCTTCTCCCCTTACCAATGAAAGATATTTCAGATGATTACCTTTGCTCGGCAGCAAGAGAGTGACTTTATTTATAGTTGTTTATTATCGTGATTTGCCCCTCTCCACTTATGGAGAGTACTTGGGAGATTACAATTCCAAATCGCCGTCAAACTCTTCGTGCCAAGGCAATCCCTGTTTTCCGATTACCTCCAAGAATGGGTCCGGATTGAAATCTTCAACGTTCCACACACCGGGTTTCTTCCATAGTCCCTTGAAGAACATCATGGCACCAGCCATGGCCGGCACACCCGTCGTGTAGCTCACGCCTTGCATACCTGTCTCGTTATAGGCATCCTGATGCTTACAGTTATTATAGATGTAATAGGTGCGTTCCTTTCCGTCCTTGATGCCACGAATACGACAGCCTATCGAAGTCTCTCCGTCGTAGTTTTCACCCAGATCCTGCGGATTGGGCAACACTGCTTTCAAGAACTGCAAGGGTACGATGTTCACCTTTACCGTCTTCCCGGATCCATCGGCCAAGGGTGCTTCATACTCCACATTGTCAATGCGGCTCATTCCAAGATTCTGTATGCAATCCAGATAGGTGAGGTATTGCTGTCCAAAGGTCATCCAGAAACGCGCGCGCTTGATGGTTGGATAGTTCTTCACCAAGCTCTCCAGTTCCTCATGGTGCATCAGATAGCTGTCGCGAGGACCAATATTCGGATAGGTAATGTCTTGATGAACAGCCAGCGGATCGGTCTCAATCCACTTTCCGTCTTCATAGTAAAGTCCCTTCTGGGTAATCTCACGAATATTGATTTCAGGATTGAAGTTGGTGGCAAAAGCCTTGTGATGATTGCCGGCATTGCAGTCTACAATGTCAAGATAATGTATCTCGTCAAAATGATGCTTAGCCGCATACGCCGTGAAAGCCTGAGAAACACCGGGGTCGAAACCACATCCAAGAATTGCCGTCAGACCAGCCTTCTCAAACTTTTCCTTATAAGCCCATTGCCAACTGTACTCAAAGTGGGCCTCATCTCTTGGCTCATAGTTGGCCGTGTCGAGATAATTGCAGCCACAAGCCAAACAAGCCTCCATAATCGTAAGGTCCTGATAAGGCAGCGCGAGATTGATCACCAACTCCGGTTTGTAGCTGCTGAAGAGCTCTTTTAATTGTTCTACGTCGTCAGCATCAACACCGGCCGTCTTGATGTCCATTTTGTAGCCCTTGGCATGAATGTCTGCCACCAGCTTGTCGCATTTTTCCTTGCGACGACTGGCAATCATAAACTCCTTGAACACATCCTGATTTTGGACTATCTTGAATGCGCAAACAGTGGCAACACCACCGGCACCAATCATGAGCACTCGCCCTTTATTCTCCTGAGAAAGGGACTTTTCAGCTACCGTCGCTTTTGTAGCCATGCTATCTTTCTGCAATTCACTCATTTTGTTCTGTATTTTATTTATTATTTGTTCTGTATTTGTCAAGCCCTCCGGACTTAGACATCCGGCAAGTTAAATGGGCACGTTGTCTACCATCCCTACCTGCACGGCTATTTTATCTCCTCCGCTCTGATGCCCATCGCATTCATGAGCGAATAGCCAAGAATTTCCTGACGAAAGTTACCACCTGTCATAGGTTGCATGGCAAACACCGTGATGTGTTTGTCTTCCGGAGCTTTTCGAAGTGCATGACGAATTTCATCATAGATGTTTCCCTCCTCACCGTTAGGAATAATCATCAGTCGTTTCACATTCTTGTGGTCCATCATGGTCTTAACAACGTCGAGTATGTATTCATCCTTCGACACCATCTCTCCCACCGCATACGCATTAACGAGAAACTCACCCAAATGCTCATCCTTGAAAGCCCGTGCATTAAGCTCGGTCTCAAAGTCGGAAGGCCTGAAGTTATCCAGTCTGCGGCTCTTACCCTGACGAACTAACACCACTTGAGTTTCGTGATTTTTACCGTCCTCGCGCAGTCCGCCATCCAAAGCTATATTCACGGCCCACTGACCAAAGTCTGCCGGCGGGATGGCACGACCTATCATCCGCTCAAACTGCACAGTAAGTTGAAATGCAACATAGTCGATATAATCCGCATCGGCTATGATTACATTTTCGCTCATCCGCACATTGCTTGTATCTTGCAAATTCATATTGCAAAGATAACTTTTTATTTTCATTGTCACAAGGGAATAGACAAAAAACAAATGGCTGTCAAAGTCACCCTACCGACCTAAAAATTCCATCGAAAAAAACGCTCTGTCGCAGCACCAAATGAAGCAGGCCGATTCCCCACAGCCTTCTCGTTCCGCAGGGACGACTGCACCGCGTCTTCGGCATACTTACGCTCATGCTAATCCTTAACCCGTTATCCTGCAACCATTCACAACTGCCCGTTTGAGCAACATCAATTTAGGCTTGTGTGACACCTAATTTTAACCATTTCCTCAGTTGCAAACATAATTGTCGGGTATTTTGGGCGACGACTTTAATAATTTTTATAACTTTGCAACACTCTGATTTCAACAGCTTCTCATTAGGAGAAGCAGAGTATATATTAACCATAACAAAGTACAAATGTCGTCTTTGACTATTGCTATCATCATTGCTTTTTGTATCGGCTACCTTTTCATAGCCATTGAAAGTGTGACCAAAATTAACAAGGCTGCCATCTCGCTCCTGATGTTTGTAGCGTGCTGGACCCTTTTCATGTTCTCTCCCGAAACCTATATTCAAGGTTTCTCCGGTCAGGAACTGATCAACGAAGTCCGTTCCATCATCGAACGCCATCTGGGCAATACCTCAACAACACTCTTTTTCCTCATGGGTGCCATGGCCATTGTCGAGATTGTAGACCAGAACGGGGGATTCAACTGGGTGCGCTCGGCCTTACAAACTAAATCCAAGCGAGCATTGATGTGGCGCATTGCCCTCATGACCTTTGTCTTGTCACCCGTTCTCGACAACCTGACTACTACTATCGTCATGGTGATGATATTGCGCAAATTGATACACGACCACAAAGATCGCATGATTTATGCCTCGATCGTCATCATTGCAGCCAACTCGGGCGGAGCCTTCTCGCCCATCGGTGACGTGACCACCATTATGCTCTGGAACAAAGGCGTCATCACTGCCATGGGCGTGATTTCGGAGCTTCTCATCCCCTCTGTCGTCTCCATGATTGTGCCGGCATTCATCATGCAATATATGCTGAAAGGGAACATTGATAACGACAGGGAACTGACCACACCGAGTGATTACAAAGTACACGACTTCTCCGGCAATCAGCGCAAGGCCGTGTTTGCTATCGGTGTGGGTGGTCTCTTATTTGTACCTGTATTCAAGGGCATCACCAACCTGCCTCCGTTTATTGGCATCTTGCTCGTGCTGAGCGTACTGTGGGTCATCACAGAGGTGTTCTACCGCAGTCTGCACCACAGCAAGGAGCGTGAGGGAACGATGAAGCGTGTGGCCAACCTGCTGCGCAACATCGATATGTCCACCATAATGTTTTTCCTCGGCATCCTCATGGCCGTGGCCTGTTTGGAGGAGACAGGCGTGCTCACCGCACTGGGCGAAGGGCTCAACGTGGCATTCAATGGCAACCACTATGCCGTGACCGGAGTTATTGGAGTGCTCTCAAGCATTGTCGACAATGTGCCCCTTGTGGCCGGATGCATGGGTATGTATCCCATTGAGGCCACAGGAGGTATGGCCGTAGATGGCATTTTCTGGCAGCTGCTGGCCTACTGTGCAGGCGTTGGCGGGTCGATTCTCATCATTGGTTCTGCTCCGGGAGTGGTGGTGATGGGACTCGAAAAAATAACATTCGGATGGTATCTGAAGCATATCGCTTGGATTGCCTTTGTAGGATACATTCTGGGCATTCTCGCCTATTGGGTTGTACGCACCTACATTTTCACGGTCCCCTTGTAGAAACGTAGGCTTGCCCCCGCTCACACCGTTGCAGCGTGGACCTGTAAAATGCTCCGTCGGTTGCAGAGACGGGGGCAAGCTCACCTCTGTACATAAATTTTGCAAATATAGTTACATTGGGGAAGTTGAATATCCACCCTTGAGAAAAACAATGCAATAGGCTTTGGGGATGACAGTAAAAGTGTTACCTTTGCAGCCGTTTCCGCTACCTTCTAACCTATGGAGCAGGAAACAGAACAGAAAACATAACAAAAATAACAGATAATTATGTCGTCTTTCACTATTGCAATCATCATTGCTTTTTGTATCGGCTATCTTTTCATAGCCATTGAAAGTGTGACCAAAGTTAATAAGGCTGCCATCTCGCTCCTGATGTTTGTAGCGTGCTGGACCCTTTTCATGCTCTCTCCCGAAGCCTATATTCAAGGTTTCTCCGGTCAGGAACTGATCAACGAAGTCAGCTCCGTCATCGAACGCCATCTGGGCAACACCGCCACTACCCTGTTCTTCCTCATGGGTGCCATGACCATTGTGGAAATTGTCGACCAAAACGGCGGTTTCAACTGGGTACGCTCTGTGATGAAGACCAAAACCAAGCGTGCCCTGCTTTGGCGCATCGCTTTCATGACGTTTTTCCTCTCGGCCATTCTCGACAACCTGACGACAACCATCGTGATGATTATGATTCTGCGCAAACTCGTGCAAGACCATAAGGACCGTCTCGTCTATGCTTCACTCGTCATCATAGCGGCCAACTCCGGAGGAGCATTCTCTCCTATCGGCGACGTGACCACCATTATGCTCTGGAACAAAGGCGTCATCACTGCCATGGGCGTGATTTCGGAGCTTCTCATCCCCTCTGTCGTCTCCATGATTGTGCCGGCATTCATCATGCAATATATGCTCAAGGGTGACCTCAATGACAACGACGAAGCTGCAATGCAGAGCCACACGAAGGCGCTCGACTTCACGAGCCGCCAGCGCAAGGCCGTATTTGTCATCGGTGTGGGCGGTCTGATGTTCGTGCCCGTGTTCAAGAGCATCACCCATCTGCCCCCCTTCGTAGGCATTCTGCTCGTGCTGAGTGTGCTCTGGATTACCACAGAGGTGTTCTATCACAACCTTTCCCATGACAAAGACAGCGAAGGCACCAGGAAGCGTGTCAGCAATTTGCTGCACAACATCGATATGTCTACCATTCTCTTCTTCCTCGGTATTCTCATGGCCGTAGCTTGTCTGGAAGAAATTGGCGTGCTCACCACGTTGGGCGACAGTCTGAACACGGCTTTCGACGACAACCACTATGCTGTGACCGGAATCATCGGTGTGCTGTCGAGCATCGTCGACAACGTTCCGCTTGTAGCCGGATGCATGGGTATGTATCCGGTGGCCCCTACCGGCGACATGGCCGTAGACGGCATTTTCTGGCAGTTGCTGGCCTACTGTGCAGGCGTGGGAGGCTCCATGCTCATCATTGGCTCGGCAGCAGGCGTTGTCGTGATGGGCCTCGAAAAGATCACCTTCGGATGGTATATGAAACACATCAGCTGGATAGCTTTCGTGGGCTACATCCTCGGTATATTCAGCTATTGGATTATACGCAATTTCATTTTCACTACTCCGCTGTAATCTCCGCACTGTCAAGACTACATCCCTATCCTTTGCAAGGCTCCCGGCATGAGTGTCCGGGAGCCTTCTTATTTTCACCATTCACATCCTGCTCTCGTTTCAGAACGGTTTCTCTCACGTTGAACACCGCCAAGTAGTTATCGGCGACGTATTGCGCCGTGTGGGCCGGATTGCCCAAACCTTTTCTCCTTTTTCATTTTTAAGCTGGATAACATCTTTCACGCATCATCATAAACTACGAATAACGGCAAACGTGAAATATAAAAATAAAAGAAAAATATTGAGGAAACCTTGCGGTCGAACTGTACATATTGTCAATATTTGTTCACTTTGAAAGACCCTTTCATATTTTGTGTTACAGCTTTCCGAAGGCCTTTTTTCATCATAAAATTCCATGCGCCGTCCCTCAAAACAACAGTTGGAACGCTCCGGAATTTACTTCTCTCTGCCGATAAGGCCTAATGGCTCTGCGGCTAAGCCTTAATCGGAGTCTGACTAAGCCCTCACCGTCTCGCGACTAAAGCCTAACCGCAACGCCATTAGATACCTATTCGCAAGATTCCACACCCTGCGATTTTATCGCTCAAGCCCGATACATATACAAACCACTGACTGCCAGACCCTTAGATGGAACGTCCAATTTTCGCGTATTTCGAGCCAAAGGCTTTCTGTTTTAGAATACACGAAAACCGGGAATACTTTTGTAAGCATTTTTAACCAGTATTCTATCGTTTAGTAAGGGGCGAAAAAATATGCCTTAGAACGCATAGGGCCAACTGCACACCATTGAAGTGTGAGCCTACACATGCTAAGGCATATTCAAAGAATATGAAATTGGGGTGGGCTATCGTCAGCCAAAAGCTGCATCAAACCAGCGAAATGCCCTCACCGGTAAACGTTATGAGATGTCGCCTGTACAGGTCGCCCAAAGCCTTTTTATAGGTTTTCTTGCTGACATGAAACTGCCGTTTAATGGCCTCGGCATCGCTCTTGTCTCCTAACGCACAACTGCCTCCATTGTCATGCAGCCATTGCAGAAGGGTTTCTGCAAAGTCAAGGGTGTGTCGATGGCCGGCGGGTTGCAGACTGATGTCTATTTTCCCGTCGGGCCTGATTTTCTGTACATATCCCTGTAGCTGGTCTCCTGTATGAACATATTGGAATATCTGGTCCTGATAAATCAAGCCGGCATACCTGTTTTCGATAATCACCTTGAAGCCCAAGTCGCTTTTCTGCCACACCAACAACTCCACAGGTATATTCTCCCGCTGCTTTCTGAAAAGTTCACGGCGGTGCTCCTCTGAATCCTCATGAATGTCTTTCAGGAATTTATCGATTTTTGCGGAGGAAACGATACGGTAGCTTTCCTCATCAATATACAGGTAGACGATGTAACTATCGCCAATCTCCATGCGCTTTCTTTGCTCGCGGAACGGACAGAACACATCTTTCATCAGTCCCCAATCGAGAAAGGCGCCATATTCGTTCACCCAATTTACCTTGAGATAGGCAAAGTCTCCAACCTTAGCCAACGGCACTTCCAACGTGGCTATAGGACGCTCCTCTTGGTCCAAATAGACGAAGCAGCGAACATCATCACCCTCCTTCAGACCTTCGGGCACATATTTCTGGGGCATCAAAATTTCTCCGTCCTGTCCGCCATCGAGATAGATGCCAAAGATTTCCTTTCCTCCAAAAGAATGGGGATTGGGGCGTTCTGCCACCTTTACCATCTTGAGCGTATTATAATCTCCTAACTTGATTTTTGTCATACTTTTATATTCTTTAATAGTTTTGGTATATGAAGTGGTCAAAAACAACCGTATGTACCGAAGCAACCTACAATGACCGTCTATTTGTTGTCCGGAGAAGATTCGGCCGTTTGCTGCCGGGCCGGGTGGTCTGCGTTTGCCTCCGCGTTGGCTATCTCGTCCTGTGGCGCATCTGTCAGCAGCCCGTCTTTCATGTGAATGGTACGGTCGGTAAGGGCTGCAAGCGACTCATCGTGGGTGACGATGACAAAAGTTTGTCCGAACTTGTCGCGCAAGTCGAAAAAGAGCTGATGCAGTTCGGCCTTGTTCTTCGAGTCAAGACTGCCGGATGGCTCGTCCGCAAGAATAACGGAAGGATTGTTCACCAATGCCCGCGCCACTGCCACACGCTGTTTTTCACCACCCGAAAGCTCGTTAGGCTTATGCTTTGCCCTGTCGCTAAGCCCCATGAAACTAAGCAATTCTTCAGCACGCGCCTTGGCATCCCTGCGTCCCATACCGGCTATAAAAGCCGGAATCATGATGTTTTCCAATGCTGTGAACTCCGGCAAGAGTTGGTGGAACTGAAACACGAAGCCGAGCTTCTGATTACGGAACATTGAGATTTTTCTGCTCGACAAACGTCCTACATCCACACCGTCTACAATCACAGTGCCGCTGTCGGGCCTATCTAACGTGCCGATGATTTGAAGCAGGGTTGTCTTGCCGGCACCCGATGGGCCAACGATAGACACAACTTCACCCTTGTCTATATGTAAATCTATGCCCTTGAGTACCTGCAAGGTGCCAAAGGACTTTTTGATGCCTTGAACGTCAATCATATACTGTTTGGTTTTTATTGTTCTATATCATGACACCGCCGTTGTTTCAGATGTTCAGCTTGTTCTTTAGCCAGTTGTGCAAAGCTGCGTAAGCCGACATCTCTTCCGTGTGTTGCGGCGCAGCAAATGTCATCGTTAATAATTCGTCATCACCATATTGATCCGGAAATATAATCATCAGGTTCTTTCCCGAAAAATATCTTGTCAGCTCGTCAGGTAGTCTGTCCAGCGCATTTTTATACGACACAGTTCCCTTTCGGGCTGTTACGACAACGAAAAGGTGGTCCTTGGCTATGGTGGAAGCCAGTTTGGGCATCTCGTTCCAATGCTCCATGCTGATATATTCCGCCCGAATTTCAGCATGTTTGTTTTTGATATACTCCCGGATCATCTGCAACGTGTCCATGCGTCCATGAAACTGAATACGACATTCCAGTATCTTTGTGACCCTGGCCAGACGCTCCAGCCAACGATAAAAGCCCGGCTCATACTGGGCACGAGACGGAACAGCTACCTGTATGCGACGCAACGTGGCGAGCGGGTAGTGTATGCGGGTCATGATGATTTGCCGATTCAACCCGTTGAACAGGCTCTGATGGAACTGCCCCCAAAATCTCGGAGAAACATTGGCATGATTATGCATACCTATGAGTATCTCGGAGGCATCGAATTCCTTGAAAGCGTGCTTGATGCCATTGGCTATGTTGGCTGCCACCCTGACTTGTGTCTGCATGAGCACATCAGAGCCCGACGCATAGTGACTTACTTGTTCCAACAGCTTGCGTCCACGCTCCTGATTCGTCCGCATCTTCTCATCGTCATAGACAACATTCAAGGCAACGAGCCCACGATTCAGTTTGGGATTTCGCATCATCATTCCAAGATGCACCAGTCTGTTGGCATATTCCGGATATTTTACGGGGATTAATATCCGCTCATCGTCCTTATCCGTTTCGTCCGGAGCAATCTCCTTGTCTCGCAGAGTGATTCTTCGGGCTGCGTGTTCAGTAATGATAGATGAGATGATACAGGTGAACAAAATCATAAGTACCACCCCATTGAGCATACCTTCATCGACCAATGGCTCTCCCTGAGCATTCCCAAACGTCATGCCCACCATCACCATCGCTATGGCACCGGCAGCATGGGCAGAGGTTAGTCCGAACATCATGTGACCGGAAACCAAAGGCAAACGGAACATGACACTCGACAGATAGGCGGCAATGGCCTTGCCCAATGTGCCGAACAAAACGATACAGAGTGCGATCCAAATAATGTTGCCACCCTGAAACAACAGCCTGACATTGATGAGCATTCCCACTCCAATCAGGAAATATGGGATGAAAAGTGCATTGCCTATGAACTCTATGCGATTCATCAAAGGTGAAACACGGGGTACGTATCGATTGAGGATAAGTCCGGAAAAGAACGCGCCGAAGATGCCTTCCAGTCCCACCAAACCTGCCAGTGCGGCCCCAAGAAACATCTCTGAGAGAATGAAGATGAACTGCATCACCGCATCACTGTATCTTCGCAGAAACCATCGCGTAAGTCGGGGCATGAAGAACAGCAGGGCACCGCAATAGAGCACCAATTTTAAAACAAACCACAGCCAAAAACCCCAGCTTGCACCGCCCTGATGAGAAGCGACGATTCCTGCAAGCAAGACCAGAGCTATAAACAATGTTACCATTGATGCCCCGACGCTTAGCGTGACACTCGGTTTGCTCTGCAGACCATAGCGCATCACTATAGGATAGGCCACCAATGTGTTTGAAGACATGATGCAACCCAATAACAATGCCGCAATAGGTGCGTAACCTAATAAACCGATGCCCATATAATAAGTGAGTAAAAAGGGAATACAGAATGTTAAAAACCCGAAAAGGATAGCACGGTTTTTATTTTTCTTCAAACCGTCCATATCCATCTCCAAGGAGGCAAGAAACATAATGTAATAAAGCCCCACCCGACCAAAAAGTTCGAAAGAAGCATCACGAGCCAATATATTCAAGCCGTACTGTCCAATAAGCACGCCTGCCAACACCATTCCAATAATATGAGGAATACGAAGTTTGCCCATGATGATAGGAGCAAACAAAATGATGAGCAATACCACGAAAAAAATAAGCGTGGGGTCGGTTATTGGAAAATATGATGCGATATGCTCCATTAGCTTGTATATTTCATGCAAAGTTAGCAATTATTTTCTAATCCGTTGCGAAATTAACTTCGTTTGTAAACATAAAAATGGAAAAATATTTCATAATGTGCATCGATGTCAATGAAAAATAGTAATTTTGCAACATAAAGTTATTAATTGATAAAGTCTTATAACATGAGAGTAGCAATTGTTGGAGCAAGCGGTGCAGTAGGTCAGGAAATCCTGACAATTCTTGCAGAGCGCCATTTTCCATTAGACGATTTGGTGTTGTTTGGTTCCGAACGTAGTGCCGGGAAGAAATACAACTTTAAAGGAAAGGAATATGAAGTAAAACTGTTGCAACATAACGACGACTTCAAAGACGTAGACATTGCCTTTACATCAGCCGGAGCAGGCATCAGTAAAGAATATGTAGAGACCATCACCAAGTTTGGTGCGGTGATGATAGACAACTCAAGTGCATTCCGTATGGATAAGGACGTGCCATTGGTTGTTCCCGAAATCAATGCGGAAGATGCCCTAAATCGTCCTCGTGGCGTGATTGCCAACCCCAACTGTACAACGATTATGATGGTCGTAGTGCTCAATCCCATTGAAAAACTTTCGCATATCAAGAAGGTGCACGTATCCAGCTATCAGAGTGCCAGCGGTGCCGGTGCAACTGCCATGAAGGAACTCGAACAACAATATAAGGAGATGGTGGAAGATGGGAAGGTCAGCACCATCAACAAGTTCCCTCATCAGTTGGCTTACAATGTCATTCCCCAAATAGATAAAATGATGGAGAATGACTACACAAAGGAGGAAATGAAAATGTATGAGGAAACCAGAAAAATCATGCATTCGGATATTCGCACCTCTGCCACGTGCGTCCGTGTAAGCTCCCTGCGCTCCCACTCTGAAAGTGTATGGTTTGAGACTGAGGAGCAAATCAGTGTTGAGCAAATCAGGGAGGCACTGAAAAATGCGCCGGGTGTTACACTGGTTGATGATCCTCAGAAGTATGTTTATCCTATGCCATTGGAAAGTGCCGGCAAGGATAACATCTTTGTGGGACGCGTTAGAAAAGACCTTGCAGACGACAATGGCAACACACTTTGGCTGACCGGCGATCAGATTCGCAAGGGAGCAGCACTAAACGCTATCCAAATAGGTGAATACCTGATCAAGTCGGGTAACATCAAATAAATTTCTATCTTGTAAAATCTTCGTATCTATAAGATATCAACGAGGCCGATAGCAGCAACTATCGGCCTTTTCTTGTGACAACCTATATCACATCCTGAATAGAAAACTTGCTTTCGTAATACTCTTACAATCCCTTCATCGGTTTCTATACAGTCCTTGTTTTCATTCATTTTATTTCGACATGGGAAAAATAAAAGTACACCATTAAAGCGTTGCAAGTGAAGAAATCATTATTATTTCCAGATACTTTCTATAAACTCCATATCATCTGTATTAGCCCAACTCCCTCAGTGAAACAAACAACACTCCTGAAATATAATAATAACTCGCTCTCAACATAACAGACATTACTCCTTCGATAGGATAACAACATTCCTACAATGTGATAAGAACAAGCGCGCAATGTGATAACTTCACTCATGCAATGTGATAACTACACTCATGTGATGTAATAACTACACTCATGCAATGTAATAAATTACAGGTGCTCTATGTAATGATCTCCGCACCTCCTATTTCTGTAAATAGAAAAACAAAAGGGCATCATCCCAAACGGATGATGCCCTTCTAAAACTTATATCATTATCTTTCTGATGTGAAAGAAAACTGATTAAACTAAATTAGTCAACAACCTGAACAGTTGCACGACGGTTGAATGAGATTGGTGAAAGATCATCAACACCACCCTTACCTACAGTAGAGATGTTGCTGCGGTCTACACCGAGCTTAACGAGCTCGTCAGCTACAGTTGCTGCACGACCCTCAGACAAACGCTGGTTGATTTCTGCATTACCAGTTGCGCTATCAGCATAACCGGTTACAGCCAACTTATTGCCATTCTCCTTAGCATACTTAGCAATAGCCTGTACGTTTACGAGATCCTTCTGAGAAGCAATGTCTGTACGGTTGATGTTAAAGAACACAGATACCGGTGTTGTAACGAACTCCTTAACAGCCTTAGGAGCCTCTGGCTTCGGCTGGTTAGCCAGCAAGTTCTTCAGACGAGCGTTCTCTGCATTAGCATCGTTGAGCTGTGCGTTAAGAGCGTCGATCTGGCTCTGAGAGAGAGCTTTGATAGCGTCAACATCTGGCACTTTGTCCCATGTAGCCTTACCCAAATTGAAGGTCAAACCAACTTCTGCGTAGATGTCGTTGTCCTTGTCTTCCCAACCACGGTTGTGATGTGAGTTGTCCAAAGCACTTCCCTGAACACCAGAGAAGTCTTCCTCCATACGGTTCCAACCTGCTTCAAGGTAGAAGTTAACATGCTTGCCCAGACGCCATGTAGACTGAATACCAGCGCTCAACTGCATAGCATAAAGGTTAGCGCTCATGTTGCGAGAAACACCACCACCCACGAAAGGAATTACGTTCCAAACACGGTTAGGATTGTAACCACAGAGAAGATTGCTCAAGTTGAACATGATATGCTCATTCAAAATCCACATATCAAACTTGTTGTACACACCAGTCTTCTTGTCCATGTTCTTACCCTGCCAAGCCTGGATTTTGGTACGAAGACCGAGACCAGGTGTAAACCACTTTCCTATAGCAGCAGAAGCGCCAAAAGTACGACGTTCCCCTGAAAGCAAACCGATTCCCTTATGGAAATCACGACCATGGTCTTCGTCTGGATACCATGCGTGCCAGTCGCCACCTAACTGAATAAACCAATTACTCCAAAAAGAGTTTGTTGCAACGCTGTACTTCTGTACAGGGTCAGAGTCCTGAGCAAATGCGCCTACGGACATACCGGCAATAGCCAGTGTCATTAATAACTTTTTCATAATCTATTATCTTAATGAACTAATATATGTAAATCTTTTAACTCTACTCTTATACATTATTTGGAGACAAAGTTAATCATATTTTTTAATAGTTAGCACTTTTTGTTGAAGAATTTTGCGATAAATTAGAAAATCTCTGCTTTTTAACGGCTTTGACAACGATATTTCCTATCTATTACCTTATTTTACTATGAATTATCCTAACATCTGTTCCATTTCCTCCTGTTTTAAAATATATAAAATTGTTTTACCATCCGGCGTATAATTAACATTCGAACAAATAAACAACCCGTTGATGATACCTTCCATCTCTTCGTTTGACAACACTTGACCGTAGGGAACTGCTGCAGCACGCGCCATACTTAATGCCAAAGAATCATTTATAGCATCAACATCAGCTACACCTTTTTCTTGGACAGACCCTATCATGTCGTGTAGCAACTGTAACATATCTATTCCTTCAAAACCTTCCGGTATAGCATAGACAGCATAGGTATTACCTCCCAAATCCGACAGTTCAAACCCCATGGATTTAATTTCTTCACGAACAGACTGAAATATTGTGTCTTCCTGAACTGAAAGTTCTATCGTTTCCGGAAAAAGCACCTTCTGGGAATGTATCTTTCGAGCAGCAAGCTGCTTCCGGTATTGTTCGAAAAGCATCCGGACATGAGCACAGTGCTGATCGATAATCATCAATCCTGACTTAACAGCCGTCATAATATACTTTCCCTTGTATTGATAATGGCTTGGAGACTTCTCGTCTATCAGACTTCCACCAATATCTCCCGACCCCGTAAATAAACTTCCACCGACAGGCGCGCTCTCTGTCTTCAAGCCCTCATACAGCTGCTCCCACTGTTCGGGAACTTGAGAGCGAACGATTGGAGCCTCATCCAATCCCCCTGTCACCTTACTACGGTGTTCATGACTGCTCTCATTGGAATTGAACGGATTGTATTGCGGGGTCAAGTTCATTTTAGGCAACTGAGTATTCTGCTCCGAGTCGAATACCGGAATGTCAGGTTTTCCCTCAGTATCGAAGTCAATGGTAGTAATGTCATTAAATCTGCCTATGGCATCCTTAATCGAAGCAAACAGAATCTGCCATATCGCCTGTTCGTTTTCAAATTTTATCTCGGTCTTCGTAGGATGGATATTCACATCTATATCCTTGGGATCTACATCAAAATAAAGAAAATACGGCACCTGTGTTCCTTGAGGAATAAGGCGTTCAAAGACCTGCATCACTGCCTTATGAAAATAAGGATGGCGCATATACCGACCATTCACAAAGAAATATTGACTCACTCCCCTTTTCTTTGCAGACTCGGGCTTACCCACAAATCCGCCAACCCCACACACTGATGTCTCCACGTTTACAGGCAAAAGATCCTGATTTATACGTTTGCCGAAAATATCAACGATGCGCTGGCGCAATCCTCCCGCACGCAGATTATACATCTCTGAGCCATTGCTATGAAATGTAAATGCTATGTTAGGATACACCAACGCAATACGCTCAAACGCTGTAATGATATGATTTAGTTCTGTTGTGTTCGATTTCAGGAACTTCCGACGGGCTGGCACGTTGTAAAACAGATTGTCGACCTTAAAATTAGACCCTACAGGGCAGGCACAAGGCTCCTGCCCCGCAAACTTAGAGCCGGCAATAGACAGTTGTGTGCCTATATCCTCTCCATTCGTACGAGTCTTCAGTTCGATGTGTGAAACAGCAGCGATTGACGCCAATGCCTCACCCCGAAATCCCATCGTATGCAGATTAAAGAGGTCATCTGCCATACGAATCTTTGACGTGGCATGGCGCTCAAACGAAAGCCGGGCATCAGTTTCCGACATTCCCTTGCCATCGTCTATCACCTGTATAGATGTCCGTCCGGCATCAACAACAAGGACATTGATGTGCTGAGCACCAGCATCCACAGCATTCTCCACCAATTCCTTTATCACAGAGGCAGGACGTTGTATCACCTCACCTGCTGCGATCTGGTTGGCTACTGTATCCGGCAAAAGTTGTATCACATCACTCATAATATCAATAGCAGAACTAAAATAAATAAAACAAATAACATTACGACCGTCGTCAAGACCGACATAAATGCCCTACGCTGACTCCGGTGCTTCCGCCGACAGTTGTCCTTTAAACTCAAGACATACTCGGCGTCAGCATCATTCCGGTCCGCTTCCTCTCCCAGCTCTCTTCTCGCCCGTTGTTCTAAGCGCTGCAAACGGGCCTTGCGTTCGTCACTGTAAATCGGCTCATGATGAAACGGGCGCGGTTTTCGTGTTTGGAAAAGCAGATTCATCCTATTCCTCCGCCTTTGGCTCCTCTGACGGAGAAGGCTCGGTTTGAGAAGTAATCCTTTGTAATGGTGCTTCGTGCCGAACAATATTTTTCATCTCCGTGCCCTGTGCCTTGCCACGCCAATTGAACACATCATTTTTGTCCACAGGCCGAATATAATCAAACCATGCAAAGTTCTCCAGCTTAAACCTTGTGGGAGGAATTTGCGTCATTGGATAAAGGGTCCCTTCGGCTTTGGGCATCCATATTCGTTCCAGTCTGCGTTCAGGTGACATATACATCCTCATCGTGTCCGTTTCCGTATAGTTCAACCCTATAAGTGTGCTATCTTTGTCATCTATAGGATAATAGATAGCCTGCACATTTCTCACAGCGTCACTCCGGCGAATATTTCCATCTACAAAATACGCGTACATATTTCTTGATGAAATTTGATTGTAATGCGTACTGTCAGGCAACATTTCCACAGACAATGCCTGTCCCAGCACGTGCGCCTCACGCACGGTGGAGTCATTCATGTAGACCCGGATCTCCTCACCCAGCAGTTGTCGTCCCACATTCCACACTATGGGATCCTTATACATGGTCATGCAAGAATCCTTAGAATTGAAAACCAGTGAGTCGCACACCGCCTGCAGATCCACACGGTAGACACGCACCTTAGCATAGCAATGCACCTTGCGGAACACCGAATCGGTATTAATGTTGAACGTCTCTACCCGCAAAGTGTCGGCGTGCATATACAGCGAGTCCTTCTGCGAGAAGTCTATTGCCAGCGCCTTCTTAGTGGCATAACCCCGTCCCGTCTTTTCGTTATACTCGGCTTCTCCACACGTGAGCATATTCTTGTTCTTGCTATCAATATAAATCACGTTGCCGAATCCCCGATTTTGTCCTGTCTCACTATTATAGAATAAGGTGTCGGCGGTAATAGTCTTCTCCTCGTCCACTATCGTTGAACGTCCATACAATTCCGCTTCGTCTTTTTTCGTGTTGAAAAACGCGTCTGTAGTTGTAATCGTACTGTTTCTGTTCCTGATAATCGACGGTCCAATATTGCCCCTTCCCTTATCAGTCGTATATTGCCCTACAACATGAGCACGGGAATTACGTGTGTCATAATACAATGTGTCTGTAGAAACGCGGTTTTCAGGGGTCTGCAACTGAACATCCAGATTGAATCGAGCCATGCGGGTATTCGTGTGATATTCTCCCCAATCCGAACTGAGTTTGTTCTTGCCGTCAATCAGCCGGCCGCCATTAAAGAAATAGGCATACTCATACAGTCGGTCATAATTCAGACTGTCTGTGTACAGGGTCTGGCCGCGATGTTTCAACACCACGTTCCGGCGAGCTTCCAACATCTGCGCCTGTCCATCATACCACGCACGATCGCAGACCAACGACAAAGTATCTCCCTGCCGAAACCGCACATGGCCAAAGGCGCGTACAGAGTTGGAGGCTTGGTAGAAATAAGCACTGTCACAATTCAGAAAGGCTCCCTTATGCCTGAACGCCACATTGCCTTTCACAATCTGCGCACTGGGGTTTGGTCCGTAGAGGTCGTATTTCAGTTCATCGGAGTGAAGCAGATAGACACGCTCGTCCTCTGTTTTCTTTTTTTTGTCCTTCCGCCCGGTAGCATTCAGCGCAGCAAGGACAAAGAGGCATAGAATCATCGTCAAGATAACTCTATGCCCTGTGTTTAATCCCCTATTGCTATTTCGTGGTGTCATTTATTCCAACCTTGGTACTGAAAATCACAATCTTTATACCTGTCGTTCATTCGAACATAGGTCTGTTTTATCTTGTTCACCACCCACTCGTTGATGGTTTTTTCCCGTTCTCTGTTCAGCACAATGTCTTTCATCACTTGGAAGTCCTCCGTTATCGTTGCCTTGTGCCCTTCAACGCGATTCTTCAGCTTAGCTATCGCAACCACCGTCTTGCCTTTGCTGTTCACCATTTGAAACGGTTGCGAGATGTTTCCCACCTTCATCGTGTCCACCACGCGGGCAATCTCCGTCGGCAGTTCTCTCATCTGGAATCGGGAAGTCATGCCGTCGGCCGTAGAATTCGACATCAAACCACGATTATTCCGGGTTTCTTTGTCATCCGACAAGAACGCCGCTCCCTCTTCAAAAGTGAATGTTCCCTTGTCAATCTCTGTTCTTATGGAGTCGAGCTGAGTGGATGCCGCACTGATTTCACTTGGAGAAACTTTCGGCTTCAACAGGATATGGCGGCATTTTATCTTATCCCCACGCTTGTCTATCAACTGTATAATATGGTATCCAAACTCTGTCTCTACTATTTTTGAAATCTTCTTGGGATCGGTTAGGTTGAAAGCCACATTGGCAAATGCAGGGTCGAGCAGGCCCCGCCCAATATAATCCATCTCTCCTCCCAAACGTGCAGAGCCCGGATCCTCAGAATACAGGCGAGCCAATGTGGCAAACGTGGTTTCCCCGTTGGTCACGCGCTCGGTGTATTCTCTCAGCTGACCCTTCACCCTGTTGATTTCCTCCTGTTTGATTTTCGGTTCACGTGCTATGATCTGAACTTCCACTTCCGTCGGAACAAACGGTATGCTGTCTTCGGGCAATGTCCGGAAATAAGAACGCACGTCGGCCGGAGACACCTTGATGTTTTCTGCCAGCTTTTGCCTCATCTTTTGGATGAGCTGTTGATTTTTAAAGTCATCGTGTAGCGAAGCACGTATTTCATTGATGCTCTGCTTCCGATACTCCTCCAGTTTTTCCTGTCCTCCGGCAGCCTCTATCCATCTTTTGATTTGCTGGTCCACCCCTTGTGCAATTTCCGACTCGGTGACCTCTATGGAGTCTATAGCCGCTTGGTGAAGAAACAGTTTCTGCACCGCCAGTTGTTCCGGAATCGTGCAATCAGGATTTCCACCCCAATGTACGCCCTCAGCCATGCCCTGCATGCGCATCATCTCAATATCTGAGCGCAGTATAGGCTCATCGCCGACAACCCAAACCACCTCGTCCACGATGCTACCTTCAGGAATTTCAGCCTCCACCACCTTAGCGGAATCTTCGGTCGGAACAGCGTCCTTGGACAACTGCCCGTGCGAGCGTTCTGCCACACCGGCACTTACCATAGCCATTACTCCAATCGGCAGCGCCATCACTGCAGCTATTGCAATATGTCTGATTTTCATATATATTATTGTCTTAATGCTTATTTACCGTCTTGAGCACACGCTCATCAACCGTCACTTCATATTTTTTGCGAAGCGCGTCCACCCATTGTTTTTCCAAATACTCTTGATAATCGGTCACAACCAACGCCCTGACATCGGCCATTTCCTGCGGTGCCTTCAGCTTCTTGCCATACACGGCCATATACGGATAGTCTTTCATGGGTGTCACTGTCGTGTCCGTCTTAAATATCTTCCGGTCTACCAACGCATTGTCGCCTTTCTTAAAAATACCCTTCTCCACACGAATCCGGAGCACCGAGTCAGCATTGAAGGTTTTGCGGAGTTGTTCTGCCCAAGCATCGAATGCTATTCCCTTGACCGCCTTTTTCACCGCCTTGATATCCGATTCTTTTCGCGTGTAGTAGGCTATTCCCTTAAAGCGCGGCTCTTCCCATTTATAGTTTTTCTTATGTTTTCTGAAGAAAGTTTCCAGTGCCGCCTCGTCTTTCTGCGCTTTCTCCCACACCGTGCGGTTGCTTATTTCGTAAAGCAGCAAACCGTCATGATATTCCTGAATCAAGTACTTCAGGCTGGGATCCTTCTCTTCCATTTCGGCCCTTTTGGCTTTGAGCAATTCTGCCGGCGTCGTTGCCTTCTGCTTGGACAAAGTGTCGAGCTTGCCATTGATGATTTGCTCGCGCAGTCCGCGCTGGTCTATATATTTCAAGATGGCTTCCCGCTGACTGTCGTAACTATAAAAGTTCTGATGTCCTTTCTTCAGCACGATGTGCCATCCTGCAGCAGTGGTAAACGGCTCACTCATTTCGCCGTCTTTCAAGCTCCACGCCCGATCCTCAAACTCTCTCAGTGTCTGCCCCTTGACAATCAAAGGCAACTCTCCGCCCTTGCTTGCCGAGCCCGGGTCCTGCGACACCTGTTTGGCCAGCGTTGCAAAATCAGCGCCGTTTTTCAGGGCATTATAGATGGAGTCTATCCTGAGTTTGGACCGTCTGTTTTCATCGGCCGTAGCCTGCTGTTTCATGACAATGAGAATATGGGCCACCTTCACCATACCCCCGTTGTTGTCTACCTGCTGTTGGGCTTGGGTGTAGATGCGCTTAGCCTCACGCTCCACATCCTCGTCGGTTATCATTGCGGGACGGATCTGCTGGTCGCGATAGCCGGCAAATTCCTGCTGAAACGACATCAGGGTGTCGAGCCTCGCCTCTTTGGCAGCTTCCACTTTCAGCTTATAGTTGATGAAAAGGTCTACATATTCATCCACGCTTTTCTTGTCGATCACACCCTCAGCATTGTTCTTGTTATAGGAGTACTCAAACTCTGAACGTGGCACAGGGTTCCCATTGATGGTCATCACCACCGGGTCCGCATTCTGTGCAAAAGACAAGGGGCCACACAGCAACATGGCGCCCAACAACAATTTTGCTTTCATGTCAAGTTTATACGTATTAATAAATGTATGCGAGCAAGGAAGACGGTGCACGGAAATGTAGTTTCTCCTCACTCGTATGGCGTTTTTTATTCGTGTCTCGAATAGTTTGGAGCTTCACTCGTAATCGTGATGTCGTGCGGATGGTTTTCCTGAACACCGGCATTGGTGATACGGGCAAATTTGGCATCATGAAGAAATTCTATGTTCTTGGCTCCACAATACCCCATTCCGGAACGCAAACCACCAACCAACTGATAGATCACCTCCTGAACTGTTCCCTTGTAGGGCACACGACCGGCAATGCCTTCCGGCACCAGCTTTTTCACGTCGCTCGTCTCGCCTTGGAAATAACGATCCCTCGACCCGTTTTTCTGTCCCATAGCTTCCAGAGAGCCCATGCCTCGATAGCTCTTGAACTTACGGCCGTTATAGATTATCGTCTCGCCCGGAGATTCCTCTGTTCCGGCAACAAGCGAGCCTACCATCACACAACTGCCACCGGCAGCCAAGGCCTTGACAATATCGCCCGAATAGCGCAATCCGCCATCGGCAATGAGTGGCACATCGGTGCCTTTCAGCGCGGAGAACACATCATAAACAGCACTCAGCTGGGGCATTCCCACGCCGGCCACAATACGCGTAGTGCATATAGAGCCCGGCCCTATGCCCACTTTCACGGCATCGGCACCGTTGTCTACCAAATATCTGGCAGCTTCGCCGGTAGCGATATTGCCCACCACTACATCTACGTTGGGGAAAGCTGCCTTCACGTCGTGCAATTTTTCCACAACACCCTTTGAATGACCGTGAGCCGTATCGATGACAATAGCATCGACGCCAGCATTAACCAATGCCTGTGCACGGTCGAGCGTATCTATGGTGACGCCCACACCGGCAGCCACGCGCAAACGACCCTTCTCATCCTTGCAGGCCATAGGTTTGTCTTTGGCTTTGGTAATATCCTTGTAGGTAATCAAACCGATCAGTCGGTTATCGGCATCTACAACCGGCAGCTTTTCAATTTTATGTTCCTGCAATATCTGGGCAGCGGCTGTCAGGTCGGTCTGCTGATGGGTTGTCACCAAATTTTCCGACGTCATCACCTCGTCCACCGTCTTATCCAGTCGGCGCTCAAAGCGAAGGTCGCGATTGGTAACGATACCAACAAGGTAATTATCCTCGTCCACTACGGGAATACCTCCGATATGATAGTTGTGCATCATTTGCAGTGCGTCGCGGACAGTGCGACCACGCTGAATGGTCACCGGGTCGTAAATCATACCGTTCTCGGCACGCTTCACAATAGCTACCTGACGGGCCTGCTCCTCTATCGTCATGTTTTTGTGGATCACGCCTATACCACCTTCACGCGCAATGGCAATGGCCATCGACGACTCGGTTACGGTATCCATAGCCGCAGTTACAAAAGGTACGTTCAACTCGATATGGCGAGAGAATCTCGATTTCAATACTACCTCTTTGGGCAAAACTTCGGAATAAGCAGGAATAAGCAGGACGTCGTCGAAAGTCAGACCGTCCATCACAATTCTGTCTGCAACAAATGATGACATAAAATGCTGATTTAAAAATTTATTGCGTGCAAATATAGCAATATTTTCGCACATACGGATTGTCTTTCACGAATTTATTAGGTAGTTTAATGCAATTTAACGGCGGTTTTCATATATGAAGCTCAGGTTGAACGGCGGTTTTCATATACGATGTTCAGGTTTGCTGCAATAATTGCTTTCCGATGAAAACGGACCGTTCGGATAATCCTATTTTTCTTTACAAACAGCCTCGTAGGTTTCGCGTATTTCAGCAAAACTTTGCTTCCGTCCGAAATATCGCGAAATTCGCGAAATTCGTAGTTTGTTGATAATCAGAGCTTTCCAAAACAACAGCTTAACATGCATCATTTGGTCACTCGCGGTTGAGTATCTAACGGCAGTGCGAGAAGGGCTTAGTCGCCGTGCGGATGAGCCTTAGTCGCATGACCGTTAAGGCTTAACCGTACCGCGATTAAGGCTCCGCCATGCGTATGGCATAATACAAAAAGAGGAGAACTACTGTTTCTACGTTTCGTGAGCAAGTTTCAAGGGCCGAAACATAGCTCTTTTTGCGCTAAATGCACAGAAAATAATTGCCGAAAAACAGTAATCTAATTTTACACAAGGGGGTTTTTTAATTCATAATTCACAATTCATAATTCATAATTTGGCTGCGCGTTGCAATATTTACCTATGCATTAAAGTTGCAATATTTACCTATGCATTAAAGTTGCATTAACAACTTCAACTTTATACGGCGCAGCCAAATTATGAATTATGAATTATGAATTGCTAAAACTCTGCGTTCTTCGGTGTGCGTGCAAACGGAATGACGTCGCGAATGTTTTGCATACCGGTAACGAAAAGGATGAGACGTTCGAAGCCCAATCCAAATCCGGCGTGGGGACACGAGCCGTATTTGCGGGTGTCGAGATACCAGTCGTAATTGCTCTCATCCATACCACGAGCTTTGATTTCCTTTACGAGCTTGTCGAGATTTTCCTCACGGACGGAGCCGCCGATAATCTCGCCAATGCGCGGGAAGAGAACGTCTGTGCCCTGCATGGTCTTTCCGTCTTCGTTACGCTTCATGTAGAACGCCTTGATTTCCGCAGGATAGTTGGTCATGATCACCGGACGCTTGAAATGGTGCTCCACGAGGTAACGCTCGTGTTCGCTGCTCAGGTCCATGCCCCAACCCGTGATGGGGAATTCAAACTTATGACCATTATCGACCGCTTTCTGCAGAATATCGATTCCCTCAGTGTAAGTCAGACGGGCAAAGTCCTCCCGCACAACAGACTCCAGTGTCTGAATCAGATTCTTATCTATCATCTTATTGAGGAATTCGAGGTCATCCCGACAGTTGTCGAGTGCCCATCGCACACAATATTTGATGAAATCTTCTTCCAAATCCATCAGCTCCGTCTGTTCCATGAAAGCCACTTCCGGCTCAATCATCCAGAACTCGGCCAAATGGCGGGGCGTGTTGCTGTTCTCAGCACGGAAGGTGGGACCAAAGGTATAAATGGCACCCAGAGCCGTTGCACCAAGTTCACCTTCGAGCTGTCCGCTTACGGTGAGGCAGGTTTTCTTGCCAAAGAAGTCCTTATCGTATTCCACTTTTCCGCTTTTGGCCACACGGTCGAGATTGAGCGTGGTTACCTGAAACATCTCTCCGGCTCCCTCTGCATCGCTGGCTGTGATGAGTGGAGAATGGAAATAGTAGAAGCCATGATCGTGAAAATATTTATGTATAGCAATGGCCATATGGTGTCGAATGCGGAACACGGCACCGAAAGTGTTGGTGCGCAGACGCAGATGACCGTATTGGCGCATATACTCAAAACTCTGTCCCTTTTTCTGCATGGGATAGTCGCTGGGACACAATCCGTAAATTTCTATTTCCTTTGCCTGCACCTCACAGGTCTGTCCCTTACCCTGACTCTCCACCAGCGTACCTGTGGCACGGATGCACGCACCCGTAGTGATGTACTTCAATTCTTCAGCGGCAACAGATGTTGGGTCTACCACAATCTGTATGTTCTTGATGGTAGAGCCGTCGTTCAAAGCAATGAAGTCTACTGCTTTGCTGCTACGATGCGAGCGTACCCATCCCTTGACCGTGATATCCTGTCCAAAGTCGGTAATGCGCAGTGCATCGATAACTTTTGTTCTTTTCATGATGATATGATATTTTGATAGAAGATAGGGGCATTGGGTAGGATTTATGGAAGTCTATAGTAATGATATAAACTCCATCAGTCTCCCACAATTTCCCTATCTTCCTACTGTTCTTTACTCGTACATTCCACTTCTCAGCATCTCCACCTCTCGTTCTGTGAGGAATCGCCAATCGCCCCGACGGAGGTTTTTCTTCGTCAGTCCGGCAAAAAGCACGCGGTCGAGACGAATAACCCGATAGCCTAAAGCCTCGAAGATACGGCGCACGATGCGGTTTTTGCCACTGTGAATCTCGATGCCTACCTGCGACTTGTCACGCTCATCAGCATATTCAACGGCATCTGCGTGGATTTCACCATCCTCCAACTCGATGCCCTCTGCTATCTTCTGCAGGTCTTCAACAGCTACATTCTTGTCGAGGAACACGTGATATACCTTCTTCTTCAGAAATTTGGGATGGGTCAGCTTGCTTGCCATGTCGCCGTCGTTGGTCAATAGCAGTACGCCGGTAGTGTTGCGATCGAGACGCCCTACGGGGTAAATACGCTCCGGACAGGCATCTTTCACAAGATCCATCACGGTGTTGCGCTGTTGTGGATCGTCGCTTGTCGTAACAAATCCTTTGGGCTTGTTCAACAACACGTACACCTTCTTTTCCAGCGTTACAATTTGGTCATGGAACTTCACCTCATCACTGCGCAACACCTTGGTGCCCAATTCGGTGACTACCTCTCCATTTACACTAACCACACCGGACTGGATATACTCGTCGGCCTCACGGCGAGAGCATATTCCGGCATTGGCCAAATATTTATTCAGACGCAGCGGCTCATTCGGATCAACGTTTTCCTCTTGGTATTCGATGCGCTTCTTCATGTTATATTTGGCATTGGGATCATAGTCCTGCCGACCGTAACCGCGCGGTTGATAACCGCCCTCCTGATTATTGTTGTTATAGCGGGGACGATAACCACCCGGACGAGACTGATAGCCGCCCTCCTGATTATTGTTGTTGTAGCGGGGACGATAACCACCCGGACGAGACTGATAACCGCCCTCCTGATT
>CALKIW010000071.1 GCA_937995875.1 uncultured Bacteroidales bacterium
GCCGGCCTTTTCCTTACAATGGGAGTTGCGCTGGCACAGTCTCAGGTCTCCGGTACCGTTACTGATGAGAACGGGGATCCGGTGATTGGAGCCGCCGTTCGAGTATCTGGTACGAAAACAGGTACGGTGACCGACGTAGACGGTAACTTTTCGATTTCAGCTCCTGCCAACTCACGTTTGGAAATTACTTATATAGGTATGCAGCCAAAGACAGTCAGGGCAGGTCGCAACATAAAGGTAGTGCTTGATCCTGACGATCAGGTTTTGGACGATGTCATGGTAATTGCTTATGGTAAGACAAAGAAATCGGCTTTCACTGGATCGGCTATCGATGTCAAGGCTGAGGATATCTCTGCCCATATTACCTCCAACGCCACAAATGCCTTGACTGGTAAGGTGGCCGGTTTGCAGGTAACGAGCACATCTGGCGAGCCCGGGGCTTCGCCTACGCTTCGCCTACGTGGTGTGGGGTCGGTTTATGCCTCGTCTGAACCTCTTTATATTGTGGATGGTGCCCCCTATGAAGGTACTATAGCCAATATAAACCCCAATGACATTGAGAGCATCTCCATTCAGAAAGACGCTTCTGCCAGTGCCATTTATGGTGCACGTGGTGCAAATGGAGTGGTGATTATCACTACCAAGAAAGGTCGTTCCGGTCAGGATGCAGTTGTTACGGTAGATGCCAAATGGGGATCTAACTCTCGTTTGGTGCCTCAGTATGATGTAATTACCGATCCCGGCGAATATTATGAGGCACAATTCTTAGCCATGTACAACTCCAAGTATTATCATGGGGCATCTCCTTTGGAGGCCTATACTTGGGCTAACAACAATCTCTACAACAAGGATAATGGTGGTTTGGGCTATCAGGTTTATACAGTTCCCGAGGGTGAAAACCTCATAGGTCGTAATTTCAAACTCAACCCTAACGCCAAACTGGGATACAGTGATGGCCAATACTATTATACGCCCGATGACTGGTATGACGAGACGTTCCACAATTCGTTCCGTCAGGAGTATAATATCAATGTTACCGGATCTACCGGCAAGCTCAACTATTTTGCCAGTGGCGGCTACCTTGATGATGGCGGTGTAGTAAATAACTCCAGTTACAAGCGCTACACAGCACGTACCAACGTGGACTATCAGGCCAAGAATTGGTTGAAATTGTTGACCAACATGAGCTTTACACACACCGATAGTGAGTCTCCTTCGTTTGATGTGAACACTTGGGGATCGTCAGGCAACCTTTTCTATATCACCAATATGATAGGTGCTATCTATCCTTTGTATGTTCGCAATGCAGATGGCAGTATTAAGATGGAGAGTGGTCGACGGATTTATGATTCTAATCAGACCAACTTTAACCGTCCTTCTATTACCGGAAACGCTGTCCGTGATAATGAATATAACCGCCAGCATAGTTTTCGCGACAACTTCTCCGGCCAATGGGCAGCCATCGTAACTCCCATTGAGGGCTTGGATTTGGAAGCAAACCTTTCGGCTACCTCAATGAATGAGCGTTTCAATGGGCTTTACAGCAGATTTGCCAGCGGCAGTAGTGTTGATGGTATTGCTGAGGTGCGTCATCGTCGTTGGTTTACCGTTAACCAGCGTTATACCGCTACTTATGATTGGAGTTGGGGTGAACACCACCTCAATGTGCTTGCAGGTTATGAGCAGTATAAGTATAAGTTCCAGCGTTTCTACGGCAACAACGATCATCTCTTCGACCCGTTCATTGGAGAACTTGATAATGCAAAAGGCAAGTCAAAGATGACTTTGGAGTCGTACACCGACAATTATATGACTGAGGGTTATTTGGGTCGTGTGATGTATGACTATCAGAATAAATATTTTGTTAATGCTTCTATTCGTCGTGATGCTTCTTCTAAGTTTGCTCCCGGCCACCGTTGGGGTACTTTTGGCTCCTTCGGTTTGGGATGGCAGCTTAACAATGAAGAGTTCATGAAAGAATACACATGGATTGATTTGCTAAAGTTGAAGTTGAGCTACGGTGCTGTGGGTAACGACAACCTGACAGGCAATTGGTATCCATACGCCGACCAGTTCACCACTTCTTACAATGAGGAAACGGGTTCTTATTCCATCACTATGGATTCAAAGGGTAATGATGAGCTTACTTGGGAAACCCACAGGGACTGGAACTTCGGTGTAGACTTTGCATTCTTAAAAAACCGTATCAGTGGTACGATGGAATATTTCCATCAGAAGACCATAGACCTCTTGTGGCCGAAGACAATTCCATTGTCTTCCGGTCTCTCTGTTGCAGACTATTATGCCAACATTGGTAATGTGGTGAACAGGGGCTTTGAGATAACACTTGAAGGAACTCCCATCAGGACTGCAGAAATCGAGTGGTCACTCAATGCGAATGCGTCTTTTGTTCACAACGAGATCACTAAACTCGACCCGAGCATTGACGAGGGTGGCTTGAAACAAAGCTATAATATCTATAAGGTAGGTGGCTCCGTATATGAGGCATATCTTTATAAGTATGCTGGCGTGAACGATGAGGGACAAGCTATGTGGTATCGTGATGCTTTCATGGATGCCAATGGTGAGGAAGTAGAATCGAAGACGGCTGAAGGCTATGACCATACTGAGACTGTAACTACTACAGACCTTACAGAGGCAGACAAGTACGACTGTGGGTCTACGCTGCCTGATGTATATGGTGGCTTCGGAACTACACTTCGTGGATATGGTTTCGACCTCAGCGCGCAGTTCTCTTATCAGTTGGGCGGAAAAATTTACGACGGTACTTATCAAACATTGATGCACAATGGTGGAAGCGCCGGAAATGCTATGCACAAAGATTTGCTCAAGGCTTGGAGTGAAACCAACAAGGGGTCTGATATTCCCCGTCTGAGCAGTGCTGCCGTAGACGATGCCGGTTTTGGCTCTCAGTCTCCTCAGGATCGTTTCCTCACCAGCTCAAACTATCTCTGTCTGAATAACCTGACATTGGGTTATACATTCCCCAAGTCTCTCGTTCGCAAGGCAGCCTTGAATAATCTGCGTGTGTATGTGGCAGGTGAGAATCTCTTCTTGCTTACCAAGCGCAAGGGTCTCGACCCACGTTTCAACGGCGGTTTGGGTTCTATGACCGGTGGAGCAGGTCGTGCATCCGGTGGCTATTCTGCCATGCGCTCAATCACAGCAGGTCTTACGCTGACATTCTAATTCCAATATTAAATATAGACAAACATGAAATTACATAAGATTTCCATTATATTGATGAGTGCTTTCATCGTGGCGTCTTGCTCTGATATTGATGACCAGACGCCCGAAGGAGGAGTTCTTACAGAGGAGCAGGTACGTGAGACCAACGAGGCTATCCCTGCCCGTATAGACGCAACGTTCTCCGGAATGTTCACCATGATGGCTCCTCCGGCAGCAGTTTTTGGGCTTGTGCAGGGGCGTGCCGACGACTTTGGCTTTATTTCTGCAGCCCTTTCCCAGGATGCTGAAGGTGCCGACTTAGGCATGGCCGATAATGGGTACAACTGGTTTAGCACGGCTTGTGAGTTGTCTTCACGCAATGCCAACTATGCAAACCCGTATGCCCGCTACACGCTGCCGTATCGTCAGATTGGTGTAGCCAACCAGATCATTTCATCGTACGACGCCAACACGACTGACAAGGAGGCCATTAATAAAATTGCTCAGGCACGTGCCATTCGTGCATTCGACTATATGGCTTTGGCTCCTTATTATGCATTCGGTGATTATGAAAAGCACAAGAATGATCTTTGTATTCCTGTCTTGAGCGACTCTGTGGATATGACCAATAACCCCCGAGCCACTTTGGAAAAGGTATATGAGGCAGTCATGTCAGATCTTAATTATGCTGTTGAGAAATTGGAGGGTGCCAAACGTAGTGACAAGGCATACATCGATCAGAATGTAGCCTATGGTCTTCGCGCCCGTGCAAATCTGGCTATGGGTAGATATGCAGAGGCTGCAGCTGATGCCGAGAAGGCTATGAATGGCTATAAACCGGCATCTCGTGCTCAGGTGAGTGTTCCGACTTTCTATGATATCACCGAAAGCAATTGGATATGGGGTGTTGACATTACGGATGCTCAGGTGACCGATTTCGGCTATGCCACATCTTCTTCTTGGCTTTCTGCCTTTAGTGGTGACGGCTATGCTCCGGCAACAGGCAATGTTCCAGTTATAAATAAGCTGCTTTACGACAAGATTTCGGCTAACGATGTTCGTAAGGGCTGGTGGCTGAACGAGGATAAGCACTCTCCTAACTGGGCTAATCTCTCATGGGATGATGTTGTGGGGGATGAAATTGCCGACTACGTTATTGAAGATGTAAAGG
Source organism: uncultured Bacteroidales bacterium (assembly GCA_937995875.1). Lineage (GTDB taxonomy): Bacteria > Bacteroidota > Bacteroidia > Bacteroidales > Bacteroidaceae > Prevotella. The sequence continues at coordinate 4,361 of CALKIW010000071.1, forward strand.
TTAAGTTTTTGCCTTATACCAACATTAAGTTTGGTCAGAAGTCGGGTGTGGGAAGTTCGCTTAACAACAACGACTGGCCCTTGATGCGAGTGGAGGAGATGATACTTATCCAGGCAGAGGGATTGGCAAGAAGCGGCAACGAGAGCCGTGCCAAGGAGGTGCTTACTAATTTTGTAAAGACTTACCGTGATCCTTCCTACAATATTTCTGCTACCGGACGGACGCTTCTTGATGAAATTTGGTTCCAGCGCCGTGTGGAACTTTGGGGCGAAGGCTTCTTTACAGCCGATGCTAAGCGTTTGGGCAAGAACATCGTGCGTTTCCATGGTAAGGGTACCAGCAATTTTCCTGATGCCCACCAATTCAACATCGCTGCAGATGATGGCTGGTTGAATCTACGATTCCCACAGGATGAAAAAGACAACAACCTCGGAATCATCGACAATACGGGAGGCACACAGCCTGTTCCGGGCCAGAATGCAAATTTACGTGATGGCGTTACCGATTAGTAGTAGTCATATCAAAAACAATGAAAGCAATGAAAAATTTTAGTAAATATATTTTCATGGTGTGTGCCCTTTGTCTCGGCTTCACATCTTGTTCCGATGACGATGATTTTGCACCCGGTGCACAAGATCCGGGAGCATATATTTATTCGGACACATACGACTATAAGTTCCTTCCCGACATGACTCAGACGTTGACCATCAAGGTTGGACGTACTGATGCGACGGCTCAGGCAACAGTTCATCTTGACTGTAACAACAGCAAGTTTAATGTGCCGGCTTCGGTTACCATCCCTGCCGGACAGAAAAATACTGAGGTTTCCGTGTCTTTTGATATGGAGATTGGAACGTCAGAAGAAGTTAAGATCTACGTTAAGGATGACCATACTTCTACTTACGGCCATGACACGATTTCGGTAAACGTGTTGCGTGACTACACATGGCAGTTGTTGGGTAACGCTTCCATCACGTCGGAGTTCTTTGGTGGAACAGTATCCGCTGAGATATATAAGGCTAAGGAAGCTATGATTTACCGCATCGAAGATCCTTATTTCGAGTTTACTAAGGAAGAGGGAGAGGCTCTGACATTCCAGTTGACTGAAGACGGTCAGCATTTGGCTAAGGAAATCGAAGATGTCAAGTCCTCTTATGTACATTCAAGTTACGGTGATGTATATGTTCGCAATAATGATTTGGAAGGACACGATATTACCCGAGAAGGCAATGTTATTACACTTCCATTGGAGTTTATTGTATCGGTAGGGTCATTTGGTTGGGCTAACGAGGTAATCGAACTGCCTTCGGAAGAATGATCTGAGAACAATTTCACCAATATATCTAAGGCCGCACCAATAGCAAAGCATGGGTGCGGCTTTTGCTATGTGTATAGTAGGAATAAATCTGGAAAGAGTACGTGAAAGCAATTTGTTCTCACGTAACTTTTATGACTAAGCAGAGCTGGTTGTTTTTATTGCAGTTCGTTATGGTCCTAAGTCCGGTTTCTCAGCCATAAGCTAAGAAAGCGGTCGTACACAGTGTAGGCTATAGAGAAACGGTTTCTTTTCCACAACATTGAGGGATTGTCGGGTGCTGCTTAGGGTTGACAAAAGATGTTTGTCAATGGCTTCATATTATACGCTTCATATCATACGAAGCGCAGTTTACGCAATTATTTCCATATCGACATGCAGAGATTCGTATTTTATTTTCAGGGTATGGGCAGAGGGGGACAAGCGTTTTGAGATACAGACGACGAGTGAGCCGACCCAATGAAAATTGGCGAAAAAGATGTGTTTTGCCTTGTGGAAACCGCGAAAAACTATTATTTTTGCCTTCGTAAAGACTGATCATAAACTTTAAAATTGATTTTTGATTGATGAAGAAACTATTCTGCGTGGCAACCCTGATATGTGTGGTATCTGCCGTGATGGCTTCGCCGGTGCGTCGCGGACAATGGCAGACCGTGACGCTCAGCGATGGCAGCAGCGTGAGAGTGGAGGCGCGGGGCGACGAGACCCTGCTCTATTGGCAGGCCTTAGACGGCCGATGCTATGTGAAGGACGCCCATACGGACCTCTATCGTGAGGTGTCGTTGGAATCGTTGCGACGGCAGACTGCTGCGCCGGCAACACGAGCATCAGGCATGAGGAAGATGCGCGCACGAGCACTCAAGAGAAATGCGATGCGGAGCAATCGTCTGAATGGCAGCAAACATGGGCTTGTGATAGTGGTCGATTTTAGTGGCAAGACCTTCAGTATGCCGAATCCCCGCAATTATTACAGCAATTTGTTCAATGCGAAAGATTACCATGACAATGGTTTCAATGGCAGTGTGCACGATTATTTCTATGCGCAGAGCCATGGAAAGTTCGACATCAGCTTCGATGTTGTCGGTCCTGTCACCATGCCCCATTACTTTGCTTACTATGGCCGCAACGACGAGGAGATGGTCGGCGAGATGATACACGACGCTTGTGTTGCGGTGGACGGTGAGGTGGATTTCTCCAAATACGACTGGGACGGCGATGGTGAGGTCGATATGGTGTATGTTGTCTATGCGGGCTACGGACAGGCGGACCACAGCGACAACGATGACTACATCTGGCCACACATGTATAATCTGAGTTATCACACGTATTATCAGAACACGAATTTGAAACTCGATGGCACTGTGATAGACACTTATGCCTGCTCCAACGAGATGGGGGCCGGCAACACGCTTGAAGGCATCGGCACGATATGCCATGAGTTTTCGCATTGCCTGGGTTTGCCCGATATGTACGATACCGTTGGCAACACCAACTTTGGTATGGGGGCATGGGACTTGATGGATTATGGGAGCTACAACGACAACGGGCGCACGCCCAGTGGTTATACCGGTTATGAGAAGATGGCCTTGGGCTGGAGCATGCCCGTCGAACTGAAAACTCCGGTTGAGGTAACGGCCATGCAGCCCGCGAGCAAAATGGGCAGGAGCTACATCTACTATAATCCGCACAACAAACAGGAATACTATGTGCTGGACAACCGCCAACAGCAAGGCTTCGACAAGGCGCTGCCCGGTCACGGCATGATTATCACTCATGTGGACTATGACGCCAATATATGGGATTACAACATCATCAATTCCACTGCCTACGACTCCTATTCGGGGATTACCAACACTCATCAGCGGGCCACTATCTATCATGCCGATAACGATGACAGCACCGATACGGAGAGCGGAGATGCCTATCCGTATCAGGGCAACAACAGCTTGTCGGGCACGTCGATGCCTGCTTGCAAATGGTACAACACCGCAGGCGGGGATGACGGGCAAAAGAAGTTTGGCTTTTTCGACATCAGGGAGCATGCCGACGGAACGATATCCTTTGGTTTCAGAGAAGACACGACGCAGAGTTCCGGCTCTCCCACCACGCCGGATGAGGCGTCGGGCATGCTGCTCCGCGAGACCTTCGACCGCAGTATGGGCTCCGGAGGCAATGATAACAAGTTCAAAGGCAACGTGGCTTCGTCGCCCATTCAAACCGACTTGGACGGTTGGGCGTATGATTACGGTTACGGGGGCAACCGGTGCGCGCGCTTCGGCAAGTCGGGCGCCGGCACGGGGATGGTTGTTTCGCCTGCGTTCGAGTTGAGTGGCGACACCGTTACCTTGTCTTTCAGAGCTGCCGGGTGGGCAGCTGTGGCCGATGGCGACAAGCTGCTGTTGTCGCTTTCGGGAAGCAACGCGAGGTTTGTGGAAAGTGAAAGTACAGACATGAGCCTCACAATGACCAAAGGGGCATGGCGCACGTACACGCTGCGGATAGTGGGCGATGGTGCCACGCGTCTCAGCTTCACGCCGAGCAACCGATTCTTCCTCGACGATGTGATGGTTGCGAAAATGATACCTGCCGGAATAGCGGAACTCAAAAGCAAGTCTGCGAAAATCAGCACAGGACGTATCTATAGCATCGACGGAAAATTCGTAGGCACCGATTTCCACGCGCTGCCACGAGGGGTGTATATCATGGACGGGCAGAAATTTGTGAAATAAGAACAGCATTGGCAAGGCACGATCTGCCTACCGCATGTATGTTTACGCTGTAACAACTATCATATCACACACGTATGACCAATCAGGCGACAATCAACTTTATCCGAGAGCATCGTGAAGACGATGTGAGACAGTTGGCGCTTAGTGGAAGCAGAAACTCGGATGTAGATTTGTGCTATGCGCTTGAACAGATACAGGGGTGGCAGACGGCCCGCAAGAAATTACCCTTGTGGGCGGCCCATGAAGCAATTGTTTACCCGCCCCACCTCAATATGGAACAATGCAGTTCGGAGCAGACGGCATTCTACAAACAGCAGATTGTGCGACGGCTGTTGGGAGATGCGCTTGCTTCGGCCGTGTTTGCAGACCTTACCGGCGGGTTTGGAGTTGATTTCTTTTACCTTTCGGCCGGTTTCTCCCGTTCGCTCTATGTGGAGCGTGATGCGGAACTCTGTGCGGTTGTACGCCACAATTTGAATGTGCTCGGACGACAGCAGGCAGAGGTGTGGTGCTGTGACAGTGAGACTGTTCTCGACAGTCTTTCGGTGGAAAAGGAGAGAAGCGCTACCACAGTTGTTTTTCTCGACCCGGCACGGCGTGGCGCTCATGGGCAGAGGGTGTTCGGTTTGCAAGACTGTGAACCCGATGTGACGCTTCTGCGTCAGCGTCTTCTCGACATATCCGATGTGCTTCTGCTGAAACTCTCTCCCATGCTCGATTGGCACGAGGCCCTGCACCAACTTTGTCCCGGAGGCAGGGGGTGTGAGGTGCACATAGTGTCGGTGGGTAATGAGTGTAAAGAGTTGGTGCTGGTCATAACTGGCCGTGACACCCCTTTACGGGTGTTTTGTGTCAATGACAACGAGCAATTTGTCTTTATGCCACAGGAGCCGGTTGCCCCTACGATTCAGAAGTTTGCCGGCCTTTCGCCCCAAGCCGTCGGCAGATGGCTGTTGGTGCCCAATGCCAGTGTCATGAAGGCTGGCTGTTTTTACGAGTTGTCAGCCCATTTTGACGTTCTGCTTGTTGCCCCCAACTCCCACCTTTTCCTCTCACACAACCCCATTCCCGACTTTCCGGGCCGTATTTTCCGCATCACCGCCGTGTCTTCTTTCAACAAGAAAGCCCTTAAGGCGACTCTTGCCGATATAGACCGCGCTAATATTGCTACCCGAAACTTCCCCCTTTCTGTAGCCGAGCTTCGCCGTCGCCTCAAGTTGAAAGATGGTGGCAGCCATTACCTTTTTGCCACAACCGATGCAAACAACGACAAATGGCTGCTTATCGCTCAAAAGGCATGACTGAATTATTGTTTTTTGCATCGACTTTTCACGACATCACACGACATTCAATTCCTGTTTTGCATCGACTTTTCACGACATCACACGACATTCAATTCCTGTTTTGCATCGACTTTTCACGACATCACACGACATTCAATTCCTATTTTGCATCGACTTTTCACGACATCACACGACTTCCTTTTCCTATTTTTTGCACTGATAACACGATTGCAGTTCAAGAATCACAAATATTCACAAGCTCATCAATCTTAGCAACGCTGTAAGAGTTGTGAAACAACGAAATAATAAAGGTAAAATGTCGTGCAAAGTCGTGAGTGTCGCTGCAAAAAAAGTATATAAAATCGTGTAAAGTCGTGAGCGTCACTGCAAAAAAAGTATATAAAATCGTTCAATGTCGTGAGCGTCGCTGCAAAAAAGTATATAAAGTTGTGAAAGTCGATGCGAATCACCGATGATTAAGTCAATTTATGATTTCATATTTTGTCAAAAGGCGAAAAAATGGTAACTTTGTGTATTGAACAGATAACGATATAAAATCAATACAAAAAATAAAAATTATGGCAAAGAAAGCTTTATTGATGATTCTCGATGGATGGGGAATCGGCAAGCATGGTAAGGGCGACGTGATATACAACACGCCTACGCCTTATCTTGATTATCTCAACGCGGTGAGCGCACACTCGCAGCTCAATGCCAGCGGTGAAGACGTGGGACTGCCCGACGGCCAGATGGGTAACTCGGAGGTGGGACACCTCAACATTGGTGCCGGTCGTGTGGTATATCAAGACTTGGTGAAGATAAACAAGGCTTGCCAGAGCGGTGACATCATGAAGAACAAAGGCATCGTGGAGGCTTATACCCATGCGAAAGAGCACGGCACAAAGCTCCACCTGATGGGACTCACCTCTGATGGCGGCGTACATTCGAGCATTGAACATTTGACCAAGCTCATCGAGATAGGAAAGGAATACGGACTTGACAAGGTGTTTGTGCACTGTTTTATGGATGGCCGTGACACCGATCCGAAGAGTGGCGCCGGCTTTGTGAGCGACATTCAGAAGTGTTGTGATGCCAACGGAGCTGCGATTGCCAGCGTGGTGGGTCGTTTCTACGCCATGGACCGAGACAAGCGGTGGAACAGGGTGAAAGAAGCCTATGACCTCCTTGTGGAAGGCAAGGGCAAGCAGGCTACCGACATGGTGAAGGCCGTGGAGGAAAGCTACGCAGAGGGCGTGACCGACGAGTTTATCAAGCCTATCCACAACGCCGGTGTGAACGGTACCATCGAAGAAGGCGATGTGGTAATTTTCATCAACTTCCGCAACGACCGCGCCAAGGAACTGACACAGGTGCTGACGCAGCAGGATATGCCGGAAGAAGGAATGCACACGGTGAAAGGACTGCGCTATTTCACGATGACTCCATACGACGCCAACTTCAAGAACGTTACGGTGTTGTTCCCCAAAGAGAATGTGGAAAACACGCTTGGCGAATATTTGTCGTCTAAGGGAATGAAACAACTGCATACGGCCGAGACCGAAAAGTATGCTCACGTGACTTTCTTCTTTAACGGCGGACGCGAAGAGCCTTATGAGGGTGAAGACCGCATCTTGGTGCCGTCGCCCAAGGTGACTACTTACGATCTCCAACCGGAGATGAGTGCCTACGAGGTGAAAGACAAGTTGGTGGAGGCCATCAATACACAGAAGTATGATTTTATCGTGGTGAACTTTGCCAATGGCGATATGGTGGGCCACACGGGGGTTTATCATGCCATCGCCAAGGCGGTTTGGGCTGTGGACCACTGTGTGAAAGACGTTATCGAGGCTGCCAAGGCGAATGACTACGAGGCCATTATCATTGCCGACCATGGCAATGCCGATAACGCTGTCAATGAAGATGGTACGCCCAACACGGCTCACTCGCTCAATCCCGTGCCGTTTATCTATGTGACGAACAATAATTCGGCAACGGTGAAGAACGGTCGGTTGGCCGATGTGGCGCCTTCCATCCTACATATCATGGGATTGGAAAAACCGGAGGAAATGACAGGTGAAAACCTGATAGCAGATTCCCCAAGCTCCTCAAAATAAGGGGAGCAGGGCTATCTGATAGCAATAGGGTTGGAGGAGCACTCACTCCTCCAATTTCTTTTTCTCCCGTTAGTCCCATCATATTTCCTAACTCCTTGAAACAATCCCCTGACAAACATGAATGTAAATATAGAAGCGACTTGGAAAGAGCATTTAAACGAAGAGTTTGACAAACCATATTTTGCCAATCTCACGGATAAGGTGCGTTCAGAGTACCTGCACGGCCCCTGTTATCCGCCCGGAAAACTGATATTCAATGCTTTCAATCTTTGTCCGTTTGATAAGGTGAAGGTGGTGATTATAGGACAGGACCCATATCATGAGCCGGGACAGGCTATGGGACTGAGTTTTTCGGTGCCAGAGGGGACGATCATGCCCCCGTCGCTTCGCAATATTTTCAAGGAGATAGAGGATGATTTGGGTAAGCCGATGCCGACAAGCGGAGACCTTACCCGATGGGCCGAGCAGGGAGTGTTGCTGCTCAACGCCACCCTCACGGTACGGGCGCACGAGGCCAATAGTCATCAAAAACTGGGTTGGGACTTCTTTACCGATGCCGCCATCAAGGCTTTGAGCCGTCATCGACAGGGATTGGTGTATATGCTCTGGGGTGGCTATGCACGCAGCAAGCGGTATCTTGTAGACCAACAGCACAATCTGGTGTTGGAGTCGGTACATCCCTCTCCGCTGTCGGCCAATCGTGGCGGATGGTTTGGGCAGCACCAGTTTTCGAGATGTAATGAGTATTTGATAAGTAAGGGCCAAAAGCCAATCGATTGGTAGAAGCGGGGAGATTGTCTTCTTGACTTCCACAGTTACGGGATAGAACGATGCTTCATATAATTCAAGTGGGAAACGTATTGGTTTCTCCCGATATATTCACGGAGAAATTCTGTTGCGACCTTGACGCGTGCAAGGGCGCGTGTTGTATTATCGGCGATGCCGGTGCACCCGTCACGCTCGACGAGATTGACTCCATCGAAGCCAATTTAGACGCAGTGTGGGAGGATTTATCGGTGTCGGCGCAGAGTGTTATCGATAAACAGGGAGTAGCCTACAGTGACGATGAGGGCGACTTGGTGACCAGTATTGTAAATGGGAAAGACTGTGTGTTTACCTGTTATCAGGACCTTGAAGACATGGGCGACGGCCATACGATAAAGAATTGCTGCCTTTGCGCGTTTGAGCGCGCCTACCGCCGGGGTACGATTCAATGGTGTAAGCCCATCTCTTGTGCGTTGTATCCAATACGAGAAAAGCAGTTTGCCGATGGCACTGTGGGTTTGAACTATCATCGTTGGGAAATATGCGAAGCGGCCGTGACAAAGGGTAAACAACTCGATATGCCGGTCTATATGTTTCTAAAAGAGCCTCTCATACGACGCTTCGGGGCCAAATGGTATGACGAGTTGTGTGGAATTGCAGAGCAATTTAAAAAGCAGGGCTTGTTGTAATCCTTCCCTATACTTGTTATAATCCTTCTTTTACTTGGTATAATCCTTCCCTTTACTTGATATAATCCATCCCTTTCTTGTTATCCTTCCTCCCTTTATTTATATTTTCTTCCTCTTTTTATTCTTCCCTCTCCATTCTTCATTCTCCACTCTTCATTCTTCCCTTAAAAATTTGTGCATGGCGTAACGCTGATGGCTTCGATGTCGAAGATCTGGTCTCTTTGAAAGGAACTGTCGCCGCTAATGAGTACCCTTCGATAGTCGGAGGTGCTGAATACGGGGCAGGCTTGCTCATCAAGACTGCCGTTACAGATATATTCGGTGTTGCCAAAGCGTATGGTTTGGCCTTTGCGGGCATTCCGCAGTGTTAGTCTTACCCAGCCGTGAAAGCCTTCGCCAAACTCATATTCCACCCCATCTTTTACCAAATCAAAGTATTTATAGCTTCTCCGCAGGGTTATTTTCAATGACGGATAGAAGCCGTTGTAGACTGTATTGGGTGCTGCTTGGCGAATGTTTTCTTCTTTGGCGTTGAGCCATAGTGCCTGTTCGAAACTGGTAGTGTTCCAATCCGTGTTGTGGTAACGGCCGTCGATGCGTTCTCCTCCCCGACTATTGATAGAAGAATTGGCACGCCGGCACAGCCAGTCGGCATCACTATGGTAGGAGAAAGGTTGCCCAATGCTGTCTCTCCCGCTGTAAATCAGGGAAATCTGTCTGGGGTTGAGATGCGGGTAGGAGGGTGAGTAGATAATGGCAATAACGTTGGTATCGTTTCTGAGATAGGGCGTTACATCGAAACTGAGGGTCACTGCATTGTTGGAATTGGGCTTTCTGAGCGGATAGAATGAAGCCGTTCCAACGTTGTATTCGTTTACATAGAGCTTGTAATAGCCCGTAGAAGCTATGGTGATTTGGGCCTCGCGGAGAGTGCCCGGCTGCAAATAAGCTTTCCGAAACCAGACGTGCGAGGTGCTGTCGGGCTGCGGAAAGGAGATCCAATGGGTGTTGAATTGCTGCGCAGAGGCACTTAAAGCCCGGAATAATATATAGCAAACGAGGAAGATTTGTTTCATCGGAGCATCAGCGTCTTGCCTTTCTTTACTTTAAATACTTGGCTCTTACCGTTGTATTTCACGGTTACTTTACCACGTTTTACAGCCGAAATTTCGGCTCGCGTTATCTTTCCGTCTGCCCAAGAGAAGTTCACTTCGTATCCGCCACGGGCTTTCAATCCCTTGATTTCGCCTGATTCCCACTGTGCAGGAAGGGCAGGGAGCAGTTCGATGGTGTCGTTGTGGCTTTGCATCAGCATTTCGCACACCCCCGCTGTACCGCCGAAATTTCCATCGATTTGGAAGGGAGGATGGGCGTCGAACAGGTTGGGGTAGGTGCCACCGCCGCCGTTTCCTTTGCCCGATGGATCCACGTAATTCAGCAATTTGCGGTAGGTGGAGTAGGCTTTTTGGCTGTTTCGCAGACGGGCCCACAAGTTGATGCGCCACCCGGTGCTCCATCCGGTGGTACGGTCGCCCTTGATTTCAAGGCTCCGCGCTGCTGCTTGGGCCAGCTTGGGCGTACTGCCGGGTTTGATTTGATGACCGGGGTACAGGCCGATGAGATGGCTTTGGTGACGATGATGGAAGTCTTCGTCGTCCCAATCATAGTACCATTCGTTGATGTCGCCTTGCTTTCCGACGGTGTAGGGACGAAGGGCGGCCAGCGCAGTTTTCAGTGTGTCGCGGTAGGCCTTGTCTTTTTTCAAGATGGTTGCGGCTTCTATGGTGTTGGCGAAAAGCTCTCTGATGATTGCCAAGTCGGCCGTTCCGCCATATAGGGTAGCTCCCTTGTAGCCGTCGTAGGTGATGTATTGTGCCTCCGGCGATGTGGCGGGGGCAGTGATCAGTTCGTTGGGGTTGTTGGGATTGGGAACGAGCCAGTCGAGCATGAAGTCGCTCGCGCCTTTCATTAGTGGGTAGGCCGTGAGACGAAGGTAGTCCATGTCCTGCGTGTATAGGTAATGGTCGTAGATGTTTTGCATGAGCCACGCCCCTCCCATGTTCCAGTTGCTCCATGTGGGACTTTCTTTCTTCTCGCCAACGGGATTGGTCATCGCCCAGATGTCGGAGTTGTGTCCGCAGCACCAGCCGCGCCCGATGCCATAATAGTTCCATGCGTTTCGGGAGCCCGTCGCGGCCAGATTTTGTGTAAAAGAAGCTAAGGGAGCGAAAGTTTCCGATATGTTGGCAACATCGCTGGGCCAATAGTTTTCTTCGAGATTGATGTTTATGGTATAATTTCCTCGCCAAGGTGCCCACTTGTGCTCGTTCCAAAGTCCCTGTAGATTGGCAGGCACGCCGGGTGTCCGCGAGCTCGAAATGAGCAGGTAGCGACCGTATTGGAAGTATAAGGTTTCCAAATACTTGTCGTGGGCAGGCTTTAGCCCATAGTTGTGGAGCATCTGATCGGTGGGCAATTCGGTGTTGAACGCTGCTCCTCCGAGCTTGAACGCCACTCTGTTGAAGATGTTTTGATAGTCTTTGAGATGCCTGTCATAGAGTGTCTTGAAGTTGTGGCTCATGAGATGCCAGGCTTCGTCCATCGCGTTTTCAATGTATGGAGCACCTTCCCTGACGGGGTGTTTGTCGTAGCCGTTGAAGCTGGTTTCGTTCACGAAATAGAGTGTAGCTTCGGTGGCACCCTTTACAACGAGGCTGCTGTCGGTCTGCTCGATGGTGCCACCTGCATTTTTTACACGGAGCACGGAGCAGAAGTGGATGGTCTCATTGGGGTCGCCTTCGGCATTTCCGGTCATGGTAATTTGTCGGTCAGAAACTTTTACACCATGATTCACCTGCGAGTTGAGTGCGATGTTGCAATGAATCATACCCGGCTTTGAAGACTTCAGACGTATGGCAATCACCTTGTCGGGATGCGAAGCAAAGTATTCACGCGTATAGGTGATGTTGTTCCGGGTGTATTGGTCGATGCATAACGCACTGTCCAGACTCAGTTGGCGATAGTATGCGCCGGCTTTTCCCGGATTTAAATCCGTAATCCTGATGGTTCCTAAGGGCTGGTAAAATTGGGAGTTTTGCCCTTGAACGAAGTGTTGTAGCGAGTCGGCCGTTTGGTAGTCTTCGGCGAACAGTGCTTTCCTGATTTCAGGAATCCACCTATGCGCATCCTCGTCGGCAGAAAGGTCTACCGGTTTCCCGCTCCAAAAGGTGATGTCGTTAAGATGAATAATGTTGATATCAGGTCCGCCGTAGACCACTGCTCCCAGTTTCCCGTTGCCGATAGGCAGTGATTCTTCAAACCTTTCGGCGGGCTCGCTATACCATAAGCGCATGGGCAGTTGTTGGGCATGGATGTGTAGGGTGAGTGTAACAAGCGATAGGGAAAGAATGAGTTTGTTCATCTCTGGATAGTTTAAATAGATTGTCTGTGTGTATGATGACCTGCATCTGAAAATAAAAGATCTTCCCCAAGGGGGTAATGTATTTGTTGATGAAATATCTTTACCCTTGGGGAAGACTCCGGTGTTCCGCGTTGCTTATGCGTCGATGTTGGCGTAAGCGGCGTTAGACTCAATAAACTCGCGGCGCGGCTCTACGTCGTCGCCCATGAGCATTGAGAATATTTCGTCGGCATCGGCAGCGTTCTCAATGGTTACTTGCTTCAGCAGTCGATTGTCAGGGTCCATGGTGGTTTCCCAAAGCTGTTCGGGATTCATCTCTCCCAAACCTTTGTATCGTTGGGTATGGATATTCTTGTCGTCCTCATCGCCATTGGCATACTTGTGGATGTAAGCCAGTCGCTGCTTTTCATTGTAGCAATACTCACCGTTCTTGCCCTTGTAGGTACATTTGTAGAGTGGAGGAGTGGCAATATAAAGATGCCCTTCTTCAATGATTTTCGGCATGAAACGATAGAACAATGTCATAATCAATGTGTCGATGTGAGAGCCATCGACGTCGGCATCGGTCATGATGATAATCTTGTCGTAGCGCAGCTTGTCGATGTTGGCTTCACGGTCGTCCTCACCGTCTACGCCAAAACGCACGCCGATACTCTGAATGATATTCATCACGGACTCGGCTTCAAACACGCGGTGCCATTGCACTTTCTCAACGTTCAGAATCTTACCGCGCAGCGGCAGGATGGCTTGGGTATAGCGGTCGCGTCCCTGTTTGGCCGATCCGCCGGCCGAGTCACCCTCGACAAGGAATATCTCGCATTGCTTGGGGTCTTTGTTGGAACAGTCGGCCAATTTGCCCGGCAGACCTCCACCCGTCATCACGTTCTTGCGTTGTACGCTCTCACGGGCTTTGCGGGCTGCCACACGAGCGGTTGCGGCGAGAATCACTTTGTCGCATATTTGTCTGGCTTCGGTAGGGTGTTCTTCCAGATAGTTGGTCAGCGCCTCGCCAACAGCCTGATTCACAGCACCTGTCACCTCACTGTTGCCCAGTTTGGTCTTGGTCTGTCCTTCAAACTGGGGCTCGGCTACCTTGATGGAAAGCACGGCAGTGAGCCCTTCCCGGAAGTCTTCACCGGCAATCTCTATTTTTGCTTTTTCTATTTTTTTCGCAATCTGCGGGTCGTTATCGGCGTAGCTCTTCAGCACACGTGTGAGTGCTTGGCGGAATCCGGTAACGTGTGTACCTCCTTCGATGGTGTTGATATTATTGACGTATGAATGGAGGTTTTCAGAATAGTCTGTGTTATACATGACGGCCACTTCGATAGGCACGCTTTGCTTTTCTGTCTTCAGATAGATGACGTCATCGAAAAGGTGGGTGCGATGGCGGTCTACATAGCGCACGAATTCCTTGAGTCCGTCTTTGGCGTGAAACACTTCTTGGCGTGTCTTCCCCTCCTCATTGGGTCTCAGGTCGGTCAGCGTAATCTTGATACCGGCGTTCAAATAGGCCAACTCGCGCATACGGCGGGCAACGATGTCCCACTGGAATGTTCTGGTGGTGAATATCGTTGGGTCCGGCCAGAACTGCTGACGGGTGCCGCGCTTGTCGGTGTTGCCGATTACCTTTACGGGATAGAGCGCCTTGCCTTTTTCGTATTCCTGTTGGTAGGCCTTGCCGTCGCGGAATACCTGCGAAACCATGCGTGAGGACAGGGCGTTTACGCAGCTCACACCCACACCGTGCAGACCACCGCTGACCTTGTAGGAGCCTTTGTCGAATTTGCCGCCGGCATGGAGCACGGTCATTACAACCTCAAGGGCACTCTTGTGTAACTTTTCATGCTGGTCTACCGGAATACCACGCCCGTCGTCTTCCACCGTGCATGAATAATCTTCATTAATCGTTACTTCTATATGCTGACAGAAACCTGCCATCGCCTCGTCGATTGAGTTGTCTACCGTCTCATTGATGAGATGGTGAAGACCCTTTTCACTGATGTCGCCAATATACATGGCCGGGCGTTTGCGCACGGCTTCCAAACCTTCTAACACTTGGATGTTGGAGGCTGAATAATTATCTTTCTGATTAAGATTTTCTGCCATTTGTTTTCTTTCAATAGTTGTGTTGCAAAGATACTAAGAAAACACGACATACAGAAATCTTTGGTGCTTAAAAAACGCAATTTTATTGATGTAAAACAGTGATAATTCTGCATCATTGCCGACGGAGGGAAATCCACTCTGCTTCTCTCCTTCTGAGGATGCTTTGGGAGGTCTGGGAAAGGCGGTTGGGGAGAAATTCATGCAGGTTAAACTTTGTGTTTTCGCATGGTTGGTTTCCCAATAGAAAAAGTTTGCTCTCCTGATGGAATATGTATGGCCTTCCGGATAGCATGAGGCCGTTTTTTCAATAGAAATATGTGTGCTTTTCCAAAGTATACATACAATTCTTGATAACACAAGGATGGTTTTCTGAGAGCATAAAGGGTGAATGTTGATGGCATAAGGATGCTGACGGGGATATGGTGTTGGGAGATTGAAGAAGCGTATTTTTCTTTACAAACACCCTCGTATGCTTGGCGTATTTAAAAATAATCGGGGAACGATTAGAAATTCGAGAATTTTGAGTAATTTGTAGTTTGTTGATAATCAGGTCGTTTTGAAAACACGGCACGACGCTCCCAATCCGGTCGTCTGCGATTGAGTATCGAATGGCATTGCGAGAGAAGCCTAACCGCATGACGAATGGGCCTTAGACGCACGACGGTTGAGCCTTAACCGAGTCGCCGTTAAACCTTTGTCGCAATACGGCAGTATTCAAAACAGATAAACGGGCCGTTTTTTAGATTTGATGGATGAATAGCGAGGGTGAAAACATAGCCCTTTCTGCTCTGGATGATCAGAAAATAATTATCGAAAAATGGTAATTTGATTTTGCATTTCAAGGAAGTGAGCTGAGGGAAACTTTGGCGCAAAATGTATATCCAAAGTTGTTGAAAACATTTCTTATGTCCTGATACAGGTTTTGGTTTTGTTCCTTGACATATACAACAAAGGTCGCATATCCTAAGGATACACGACCGTATTTATAGGGTGTTCAACAAAAACGTCGGCTATTATCCGAGTTTGTTAACATGAAGAGCCAGACTTGACTTCAGATTGGCAGCCTTGTTTGCGTGGATAACGTTGGTCTTTGCCAACTTATCGAGCATTTTCTGTACTACAGGGAACAATTTAACTGCTTCGTCCTTGTCTGTCGTAGCGCGGAGCTTACGCACAGCGTTACGCATGGTCTTTGCATAGTATTTGTTGTGCAAAGTCCTTACCTTCGTCTGACGAATTCTCTTTTCTGCTGATTTGTGATTTGCCATCTTAAATTCTGCTTTTTATTTTTCTTGTAGTCGGTACGGGAATCGAACCCGTGTGGCAAGAATGAAAATCTTGAATCCTAACCGCTAGATGAACCGACCATTAGGCTTAATTAAGCGGGTGCAAAGGTAATGCTTTTTGTTCATCTCACCAAACATTTCTTCATATTTTTTCTCTAAATGCCTGATTTTTCGTATTTTTGCTTCCATATGGAAGTAAAAAGCAGGGCATTAGTGCTTCACGCACTCAAATACGGGGACTCGCAGTTGATCGTCGATTTTCTTACTCGTGAACAGGGACGAATGTCGTTTATATGCTATTTGTCCAAGACCAATAAGGGCAAGATAAAGAAGCAGCTCTTTCAGCCGCTCACCTTGCTCGACCTTGTTTATAATTATAGACCCAATCAGAATTTACAAAAATTCATTGATGTCAGGCTTGTCATGCCCTATGCTTCTATCCCCTTTGATGCCTACAAACTTTCCATCTCGCTGTTTGTGTCTGAGTTTATTACCCATGCTACGCGTGGCGAACAACAGAACATCCCACTTTTCGATTATGTTGAGAGCAGCATGGTGTGGCTTGATAATGTGTCGAATTCTTTCGCCAACTTTCATTTGGTGTTTATGATGCATCTCTCACGTTTCGTTGGTTTTTTCCCCAATCTGACAGGCTATGTGCGTGGAGCGTGGTTTGATCTCCGCAATGGGAGTTTTTCGTTGCTGCGTCCGCCCCATCCCGACTGCCTGAAGCCGGAGGAAGCGTCTGTCATTGGCGTGCTCATGCGTATGGATTATGACAATATGCGTCTTTTCAGGATGTCGCAGGCGCAGCGCAACCGTTGTGTGGAAATCATACTCTACTATTATCGGCTCCATGTTCCTAATTTTCCCGAACTAAAGTCGTTGGAGGTGTTGCAATCTTTGTTCTGAAAGTTGATTTCGGATATTGTGCTGTGGATAATGTTTCCCGTTGTCTGCTCGAATATTGTACTGACGCTGCTTGTGACGGAGTTTGTTTTCGTCAATCATCGTTTGTTCGTCATGTCGATGCTTGCCAAACAACAGACAACCCTTATATGGTGCCGTACATATAAGGACTGTTTTATAAGGTTGCAAGATGGATGATATGGGATGCTTACGTTACTTACGTGATTTGCGTAACTTGAGGATACTACCAGATAGAAATATTAAATCGAGGCCATCCATGCGGGTTGTGCCCGTTAATGGATGGCCTCGATTTGTGATGAAGCACATTTTGCCCGTGTGTTGTTTTTAACGAGCGCGTGCCGTTTTAGGGGTTTGTATGGCGTTTCAACTTGAAACGTTGGGAGAGGACGAAGGGTCTACTCGGCCGGTTCCCATTTACAGCGTACGGGAGAAACAATGGCACTCTCTTTTTTCAACTGGGCAAAAGCCTTGTCTACTTCCTTACGGTCAATACCTGAAGTCTTGGCTACTTCGCCGGCAGACAGAGGTTTCCCAGCCTCGCGCATCACTTGTAATACTTGTTCTTTTGTTTCCATAATCTTTGAATTATTAAACGGTGATAGTTTTCTGACTGTAGGTCTATGCCAGAAGTTTGCGCACAATGGTGGATATGGTTTTGCCGTCGGCCTTCCCGGCCATCTGCTTGGTGGCCATACCCATGACCTGCCCCATCTGTTTCATGTCGGTGGCTCCGGTTTGGGCAATAATTTCCTTGATTTGTGCTTCTATTTCTTCCTCCGAAAGCGGTTTGGGAAGATAGTCTTTGATAACGGCTACTTGTGCCAACTCTGCGTCGGCAAGCTCCTGTCTGCCGGCTTTGGCATAGGTAGCAGCACTATCTTCGCCTTGCTTGGCAAGCTTTTGAAGAATCTTCAGGGCGGTTTCGTCTTCCAGTGTGTCGCCGGCGCCGGGAGCGGTCTTGGCCTCTATGAAGTATTTTTTGATGTTGCGCAGGGCTTCCGTGCGCACTTTGTCACGGGCTTTCATTGCCGTTCGTATATCACTGCTGATTTGATCGAATAATGTAGACATATCTTTTTGTATTAATGTTTTGATTGGGGAATGAGATGGTTATAAAGCCGAAGAAGTCAAGACATGGTTTCTGCTTTGTTGCTTATGGTGGTGTCTTGACTTCTTTCGAACGCATTAGGTGAGAAAATCAAAGTCTTTGAACTCCCAAAACTGTTTATATAAAGCTGATCACGCCTTGTACGGTGTCTTGGGGCTGATTGGTGTCCGACTTTGTGTTGTTGTTTGTGGCCAGGTTGCGAATATCGTCAAGCATCTGGCGTGTACGCTTGTAAGTTGGCGAATTGTCAACGGCCATGATCACGTCTTCGTTGTCGAGGTCGTCTCGGCTGAACAGGAAGATATGTGGACGACGTTTGTATTGGGTGGTGTTCGAGTCGTTGCCGTAGTATCGGTTGCGGCGTTCCTGTCGCTCGGCAGCTTTCTCCTCCTCTTCGGCAATGCGGTTGGCTTCCTCCTGTGTGTGACGTCCACGTCGGTCGGCCGGCTCTACGTCTTCTACGCCGAAGCCGGTGGCGAGGATGGTTACCTTTACTTTTTCGCCTAGTTCCGGGTCGATGGCCACGCCCCATTTTATCTCGAAGTCGTCGCCAAATTTTGCCATGAAGTCGTTAACGTCGTTCATTTCCTCCATCATGAGCCCTTGCTTTTCATGTTTTTCATCGCAGAAATTGATGGAAAGCAGAATCTTCTTGGAGTTGAACACGTTGTTATCGTTGAGCAACGGAGAGTTGAGTGCGTCTTCGATAGCCTTTCTCACACGGCCGTCTCCTTCACCAAAACCGGTGCTCATAATTGCTACGCCACCGTCTTTCAATACGGTTTTCACGTCGTTGAAGTCGAGGTTGATAAGTCCGTGAAGGGTGATGATTTCGGCAATACTCTTGGCTGCCACGCTCAAAGTGTCGTCGGCCTTGCCAAAAGCGTCGATAAGTGTGAGGTCGGGATATATTTCGCGTAGTCGCTCATTGTTGATTACAAGTAGCGCATCTACGTGCTTGGCCATTTCTTCTACGCCATCAAGGGCTTGGTCTATTTTCTTCGGGCCTTCGAATCTGAATGGTATGGTCACGATACCAACGGTCAGAATGTCCATCTCCTTGCTCACCTGAGCAATAATGGGAGCGGCTCCGGTACCTGTTCCACCCCCCATTCCTGCGGTGATGAAAGTCATCTTCGTTCCGTCGCTGAGCATTCGGCGAATATCGTCCATGCTCTCCAGAGCGGCTTCCCGTGCACGGGCCGGGCGGTTTCCGGCCCCCAATCCCTCTTTGCCCAGTTGCAGATGGACGGGCACGGGAGAATCGTTGAGTGCTTGAGCATCGGTGTTACACAATACGAAAGACACGTCGTGGATACCCTCACGATACATATGATTGACGGCGTTTCCACCACCACCACCTACACCAATTACCTTGATGATACTGTTTTGTTTTTCCGGGTCACCAAAGTCGAGGATTGACGGTTTCTTATTCTCAGTATTATTGTTGTTGTCTGGCATATTATCTATCATATTCGTTGGTTCTTTATTTGTCATCTTCTTCGTCGTCTACCATCTTTTTGAAGAAGGTCTTGAGTCCCTTTAAAGATTTGTTAACGATGGAGTTCTCGCGCTTGGCCTGTCGGGCTTTCTCTTCTTCCTCCTCCCTCTGTCGCTCTCTTTCGCGTTCTTCGGCCTCTTTTTGTTTGCGTTCTTCTTCGGCGGCTTTCTCCGCTTCGGTCTGAACGATGCCCTTGCCTGATATTTCGCTTAGCGGGCGTGGCTCCTTAGATGTTTCCGGATGTACGGGTTTGCCGTCTCCGCCAAACAGGTCTTTGCTGAACTCGTCCCCCGCACAGTTCATATCTCCTTTAGCCAAGAGTCCCATAACAGTACACATGGTGCTGTCTTTGGCAGTGATAGCAGGGTTGTTGGAGTTTACGGTTTGGATTACAAACTTGGCGATTCTAATCTTTTCGATGTTTGTATAGTTGCGGAATGCCCGCTCAATGTTGGGCATATTTGAGCCTCCACCGGTGATGATGATGCCACCGATTAATTTGTCGTAATATTCGTTGGGCACCTGATGCCACACGTTTTCGACAATCTCTTGTACGCGAGCCTCTACTATATCGACGAAAGTGCTCATCTCCACACTGCGCTCCGTATCGATGGGATAGGTCTTGTCCTTGTCAATATCGTTAGGATCGGTGTAGGCGCTGCCGTATTTGAGTTTCATCTTCTCGGCACTCTTGTCTTCTATCTGGAGCGAGGCAATATCCTTAGTGATATTATTTCCACCCAAAGGAATCACTGCAAGGTGCCGTAAAATGTTCTTATAGTACACGCAGACGGTTGTGGTGTCGGCTCCTAAATCTACCAACACCGATCCGCCACGACGTTCTGCATCGGTCAGTACGGCATCGGCGAGGGCGAGCGGCGACAGATACATCTCGGCAATGGCAATACCTGCATTGTCAAAACATTTGTTGATGTTGCGATAGAAAGTCTTGCGCCACAGGATGTTCAGGAAGTTGCCCTCAAGGCGTGAGCACTGTATGCCTACGGGGTCGATTTGATACTGATTGTCAAGTTTGTACTCCTGAGTGGCGGCATCGAGAATCTCTTGGTCGGGATACTCCATGCTGCGATTGGCGTCCATCAACTCGTTCACCATTTCCTGTGTAACGATGGTGTCTTGGGGCAGTTCCTTGACGTGGGAGTTTTTGATGCTTCGAATCGATTGTCCGCCAACGCCAACATATACGTGTGCAATTTTTGCCTTGAGCGTTGTCTCCAGCTTCTTCACGATATTGGTGAGCGTCTGTACGGTCTTGTCAATGTTGTAGGCGACACCTTTCCGTATGCAGGTGGAGGAATCTTCTTTTACGACAGCAAGCACACTGATGCTTCCGTCAAGATTCTTCTTGCCCGCAATGCCGGTCATCTTGGATGAGCCTAATTCAATTGCTACTATAAATTCTGCCATAGGTATATAATAATTATCTATTCAATTTGTTTCTTACAAATAATCTGGTTGTCGAATTCTATATTGATATATGTGTATTTGTTCCATCCGGCCTGCGATAGTCCATATTTGTAGAACTTCTCCAGCCGGTCCATTTTCTTCGTTATATACTCGGAGATGAGCTTCTGCCGCATATTCACATATTTGGTTTCAGGCAGCTGTCCGATGTACACAATATGGTTTCCCACGCGTGGCACAAGTTCAACTCCCTTGTCTGGCAGCACGTTTATCTGCACAATCTGGTTTTTCCAAAACTCGTTCGACATCAGGTTTTCAGCCAGATACGAGATATAGTTGCGTGCATACCATTTGCTGATGTGCCCGGTTGCGATAATCAAGTCGCTTGTGTATTTGGAGTTGGGCATCACGCTATGATTGTCGTCGATGTAATAGTCTTCTCCGTTGTCGGCTTTGATGCGCACGGTGGGCATACGTTGGGTTAGGGCAATAGACACATGTCCGTCTTCCGTCTTGTAACATTCGACGTTCTTTACGAACGGACTCTGCTCAAGCGTTTCCTCAATCACGCGCGTATTGATGTTTTGCATGAGCTTCGACAGAGGGTAGAGACGTTTCTTTTCGAGTCGATTCTTGATTTCTGCTGCACTGATAAAACCATTGGTGGCCTCGTCCTCAATATTGATATTCACCTGCGTACACACCCGTTGTACCACGTTCGGTTTGCCGAAAGCGGAAAAGGCAACGACGAGATAGCCTCCCAGGATAATATCCATTGTGACGATGATGGTCTTTTTCCAGTTGATATGCATGGTTTATAAGTGAATAGTGCTTTGTTGTTCTGTGAATCATCGAATTGATATTTGTCTCGTTTCCTTGATATCTTACTCCCTTTATTGCACTGATTTACTCGTCTTTTGTTTCGATTATTTCTGCGATTTGACCGACGTAGTTGTCCAGATCGCCGGCTCCCAGTACGACGAGCACGTCGAAATCACGTTCTTTCACGAAGTCGAGCACCTCGTCCTTTCGAATTATTTGCTTCTCTACTTCCGGCTTCAGATTGTCGTATATAATCTTCGATGTGATGCCGGGAATGGGCTGTTCACGTGCCGGATAGATTTCTGTGAGTATCACTTCGTCGAAATGGCTGAGTGAATCTGCAAAGTCTTGGTAGAAATCGCGAGTGCGGGTGTAGAGGTGCGGTTGGAACATAACTGTAATTTTGCGATGCTTATACAGTTCTTTCAAACTTTTGGCACACTGCAGAATTTCTTTCGGATGATGTGCATAGTCCGAGAGAAACACGTGTTTGTCGTTGCGAATCTTGAAGTCGAAACGTCGCACCACACCATGATAGGTCTCCATGCCGTATCGCAATTCGTTGGCCGTGCATCCGTTGAGTTGCGCCATAGCCATTGCAGCCACGCCGTTTTCGATATTAACGGGTATGGGCTGACCGAGTTTTATTCTCGTGATATTTTCGATAGGGGAAACGAAATCAAACGTAATCTCGCCATCTTCAATCACGATATTCTCTGCGTGGAAATCGCCCTTGTCGCGGCTGTAGGTGTATGTCTTCACCCCCTCTTGTACATTGGGCCTCATTTCCAAGTCTGTATGGATGATGAGTGCTCCGTCCGGTTGAATCAACTCTGTGTAGTGGCGGAAACTCTCCAAATAAGCCTCTTTGGTGCCATAGATGTCAAGATGGTCGGGGTCGGTAGCCGTAATGACCGTCATCCAGGGTGAGAGCTGGTGGAATGAACGGTCGAACTCATCGGCCTCAATGACCACGAAGTCGCTCGTGTCCGATAGAATGTAATTGGTGCCGTAGTTCTTTGAGATACCTCCCAGGAAAGCGTTGCACCCAATGTGGCTTTGATGCATGATGTGGGCACACATGGTCGATGTGGAGGTTTTGCCGTGAGTACCGGCCACGCACAGCCCTTTGTGAGTACGGGTTAGCGTGCCAAGCACTTGTGCACGCTTTTGAATCTCAAAGCCTTTGTCGCGAAAATATTGCAGTTCTTTGTGCTCGGCAGGGATGGCAGGCGTATAGATGACCAGACAACTCTCCTTTTTTCTACAGGCGTGAGGAATCTCGTCAGGGTTTTCTTCGTAGTGAATCAGCATACCTTCCTGCTCCAGCTGACGTGTCAGGGCTGAAGGAATCTTGTCATATCCCGCAACAACCAGACCCTTGCGAATGAAGTATCTGGCGATGGCACTCATACCTATACCACCGGCTCCTACAAAATATACGGCTTTAATATCTTTGATTTCCATTGTTTTGCTTCTCTAATTATGCTCCCCAGGCAAGTTTCACCACTTCATCAGCAATGACGTTGGCCGAATCTTTAAGTCCCAATTTCTTGATGTTTTCGCTTAGGGTGGCAAGTTTGGCATTGTCTGTCACGGTGTCAATGGCTGTTTGCAGCAGCGTGTCGGGGGCGTCGGCATCTTTCACGTAGATGGCCGCGTCTTTATTGACGAGGGCCATGGCATTCTTCGTCTGATGGTCTTCGGCAACGTTGGGACTTGGAACGAGAATCACAGGCATACCCAATAGGCAGAACTCGCTGATTGAGCTTGCTCCCGACCGGCTGATAACCAAGTCGGCTGCCTTGTATGCTGCTCCCATGTCACTGATGAAATCCATCACCTTGAGGTTAGGAATCTCACCAAAATCGCTTACAGCTTTGTTCATCGCCTCGTTGTAATATTTCCCGGTTTGCCAGATAAACTGCACATCGGATTCTTTCACCCAGTCGAGATGCTGGCGTATACTTTCATTCACAGTGCGTGCACCGAGACTGCCCCCCACCAAGAGAATGGTCTTCTTGTTGGCGTCAAGACCGAACGACAGGCGTGCCTCTTTCGGGCTCATGGTACATTCCAGCACATTCTGCCTCACCGGGTTGCCTGTCATGATAATCTTTTCGGCAGGAAAGAATCGTTCCATCCCCTCGTAGGCCACACATATCTTGTCGGCTTTCTTGGCCAACAGTTGGTTAGTCACGCCGGCATAGCTGTTCTGTTCTTGAATCAGACAGGGAATACCTTTCGACGCACACACATTGAGCGTGGGGCCACTGGCATATCCGCCAACCCCCACAGCGGCCATGGGTTTGAAGTCGCGAATAATGCGTTTGGCTATGCGCTGGCTTTTCCAAATTTTGTATAACACGCCGCCATTCTTCAGAATATGCTTGCGGTCGAAGCCGCAGATGGGCAATCCTTTTATTTCGTATCCGGCAGTCGGAACGCGTTGCATTTCCATTCGTCCGAGTGCGCCGACAAACAGTATTTTGGCATCAGGATGCTTGCTTTTAATGGCATTGGCTATCGAGATGGCAGGGAAGATATGACCGCCCGTTCCACCTCCGCTGATGATGATTCTTAATTCCTTGTTCATGTGAACTATGTTATCTTTGGCAAAAGTAATCAAAAAAAATCGCTTTAGGCCATATTCTTACTACTTTATTTGTGTACCCTCAGGGTTATGCCATACGGCTCATGAGAATGACGGGTGTTATTGTAATCTGCTTTGTCATAAAGCAGTGCTCGTTTTAGGTTCAAGTGGCTTCCACCTTGTCCGCGAGTCGTGTATAAGTGGAGCTTAAGGTCGAAGAAGCAATAACTCCTCTTATTGTCCTTTCAGGTCTGTCCGACAGGTCAGGCAGACCAGCCCAGTCGTTTTTTATCCCCTTCTCTGTCCTTTTTCTCGGCTATGCAGCAACCGTTGCCGTTTTCATTTCGTTGTTGTCGGGAGCTATGTTCTTTTTGGCCGATCGGCTCACGCTCAGTATTGCTCCAATGTATATACAGTTGATGATAGACGATGTTCCACCCTTGCTGATCAGAGGAAGCGGTTGCCCGGTAACGGGAGCCAATCCTACGGCCACACACATATTGAACAGAGCTTGCGTCACGAGCAACAGAGCCAGCCCCATAGCCAAGAAGGCTGGGAAATTGTTTTCACATCGATTGGCAATCCTGCCCGTGCGGAACAGCAGTATGATATAGAGCATGGCAACGAAAAAAGCTCCGGCTATGCCCAGTTCCTCAATGATAATGGCATAGATGAAGTCGGAGAAGGCTTGCGACAGGAAGTCGCGTTCCACAGAGTTGCCCGGTCCCTTCCCGATGATGTTTGATGACACGATGGCTATGTTGGCATGAGCCACTTGTGCGTCTTTGTCCAGATCTACCTCGTTGGGAGCCACTTCCGTGTCATCGAGAAATTTGTCTATACGCGATTTCCAGGTGTCGAAGCGGTGTAGCACGCCTTTGCTCCGACCGCCCTCTTCGTTCTCCTCAGTCTGGGCTATCTGTTCGGTGAAATTGTTTTTATTGTTCTCTTGCTTGATGTCTTTACCCAAAAACATGACCATTGCGACGACCGTAACGCACAGTATAACCACCACGCCAATGAGTTTGCCTAATTGTTGAGCCGGCACACGACCAATGACCATCATCAGGAAGATGACGACGCACAGCAGTGCCGCCGTGGAGAGGTTTTCGACACCGATGAGCGGGATAATGATGGCACACACGATGAGAATGAATTTCATGGCGTGTCTGTCGGCTCCGTCATTAGTCTGCATGGCACTGAGAATCTGTGCGGTAGCCAATACCATTGTTCCCTTGGCCAACTCAGAAGGTTGGAACTGTATGCCGAGAAACGAAATCCAGCGCTGGGCATCATTCGTCGATGGGCCGACAGCATATACCCATACCAGCGTAATGATCGACAGAATAAGCAGTATGGGGGTGGCTATCTTGAAATATTTACACTTGATGTTCAGCGTCACAACCATAAAGAATACGCCGACTGCCAAGATCAGAAAGTGCTTGATAATAGGTGCCAGATAGTTGCCGCCTTTATAGGTCAGTCCGGATGAGGCAGAGAAAACCTCCACGATGCTGATGATGCATAGGAAGAAAAACACCATCCAGATGACTTTGTCGCCTTTAAATATGTTTCCGAGTTTCTTGTTCATTCAGTTATTTCATGTTTGGAATTTGATGGGTAGTGTGCAATGGCAGTGTTGCCTATGGGTGGGCCTGTTACAGGTTGCGCACCAGAGTCTTAAACTGGTTTCCCCGATCCTCCATGTTGTTGAAGAGATCGAAGCTGGCGCAGCATGGCGAGAGCAACACGGTGTCGCCCGTCTTAGCCATTTTATAGCAGGCTTCCACACAGTCTTTCATAGAGTGGGTGTCGGCTACGGGCAGCCCAAGGTCATCGAAGTTGTCGTGCAGTTTCTTGTTGTCGGCTCCGAGATATACCAGCCCCACGCATTTCTGCTTCACAAGCTCTTTGATGGTGCTGTAATCGTTGCCCTTGTCCTTTCCCCCGATGATGAGAATGGTGGGCGTTTTCATGCTTTCCAGTGCATACCAGCAAGCATCGACATTGGTTGCCTTAGAATCGTTTATATAGTGCACGCCGGCCACATTACAGACTTTTTCGAGCCGATGTTCCACTCCGGGAAAGTCGCTGAGACTCTTGCGTATCTGCTCTTTCCTGATACCGCTGATGTTTGATGCCAATCCGGCGGCCAGCGAGTTGTAGATGTTATGTTTACCGGTGAGCGAAAGCGCCTCTTGTTCCATATTGAACGGCACGGGATATTCGAGTGTGTACTGCCCCTGCTCGATGTAACCTATGCTGCCTTTTTCCTTGAGTTCAGAGAATGGGCATTGTACGGCATGGATGTCGTATTTTTCCAATTCTTTCTTCACTACGGGGTCGTCGTTCCAATAGATGAAACTGTCTTCTTCCGTCTGATTTTGAATAATACGCATCTTGGCATCGACATAATTCTGAAACTTATAGTCGTAGCGGTCGAGATGGTCGGGCGTAATGTTGAGCAGAATGGCAATGTTAGCACGGAAATCATACATGTTGTCAAGTTGGAACGAGCTTAACTCAATGATATAATAGGCGTGTGGATCTTCTGCCACCTGCAGGGCGAGACTTCGCCCGATGTTGCCCGCCAATCCTACGTCATATCCTGCCTCCTTGAAAATGTGGTATATCAGTGAGGTTGTTGTGGTTTTGCCATTGCTGCCGGTGACGCATATCATTTTGGAATGGGTGTATCTTCCGGCAAACTCTATCTCGCTGATAAGATGCGTGCCCTGTGCGATGAGCTTTTGAATCATGGGCACTTGGTCGGGGATACCCGGACTTTTAATCACCTCGTCGGCATTGAGTATCTTGGCTTCGGTATGTCCGCCCTCCTCCCATGCGATGTCGTGAGCATCGAGTGCCTGTTTATAGTTGTCCTTGATGTGAACGGAGTCTGAAACGAAGACATCGAAGCCTTCCTTCTTGGCAAGTACGGCTGCTCCGGTTCCACTTTCTCCTGCTCCTAAAACTACTATTCTTTTCATTTTTCTGTGTTTTTACTTGTTTGGTGTGGATAATGGGATGAGCTTGAAATATAGGTTTGGATAGAAAATTCCTAATCCCTTCTGCTCCTTCCATTAGCCTTCTCTCCCTTATCTTATCTTCAGTGTGATGATGGTCATGGCCGCGAGGATAATTGTTATAATCCAGAATCGGATGGTGATTTTCGATTCGTGTTTGGCCGAATGAGGTGCTTTGATCAGATAGGAGCAGTCGGCTTCGAGCTGATCTGGGGTCACCCGGAAGTTGTCGTGTATGGGGGTGCGTTTAAAGATGCGTTGCTTCACGCCCTTGCGCTTGCCCGCTTTGTAGTACCACACCTGCATGATGACACTGAGACTCTCTACGAAAAATATACCGCAGAGAATCGGCAGCAACAACTCTTTGTGGATAATGATGGCACAAACGGCGATGATACCGCCGATGGTGAGCGAGCCGGTATCGCCCATAAAGACCTGAGCTGGATAGGCATTATACCACAGGAACCCAATAAGTGCACCCACAAAGGCACACATAAACACCACCAATTCCTGTGAGCCGGGAATATACATGATGTTAAGATAGGCGGCAAATTCCATGTGCGAACTCACGTAGGCCAGTATGCCAAGTGCCACTCCGATGATGGCAGAGTTTCCCGCCGCCATGCCGTCCATACCGTCGTTGAGGTTGGCTCCGTTGCTCACGGCTGTCACCACCAATATGGTCATGATCACAAAGAGTATCCATCCCGCCGCTACGCGGTGTTTGCCACAGAACGACGTGATGCGGGAGTAGTCCAGATTGTGCCCTTTGACAAAGGGAATCGTGGTTTTGAGGGTCTTCCGCGCCTCTGCCCTATGCTTAATAACAACTTCCTGCCCCTGCTTTTCAAGCACGATGTTCTCGTTGGATTTCACATCTGGCGAAGCCCAGAGCACGAGTCCTACGATGAGTCCGATACCCACTTGCCCCACTATTTTATATTTGCCTTTCAATCCCTCCTTGTTGCGTCGGAATATCTTGATGAAGTCGTCCATACCGCCAAGCACTCCCAACCACACTGTGGTGATAATCATCAGGATGAGGTAAATGTTTCTCAATCGGCCGAGAAGCAGTACGGGAATGAGTATCGACACGATGATGATGATGCCACCCATGGACGGAACGCCAATCTTCTTGGTGCCGAACGGGTCTATTTTCTCATCACGTTGGGTCTCGGTAATCTGTTTTTTCTTCAGGAATTTGATGAAACGCTCACCAAACCATGCCGACACGACCAATGATAAAATCAGTGCCAATAACGCCCGGAACGAAATATAACCCCATATTCGTGCACCGGAGATGCCGAACTGTTCTAAGAATCTAAATAGGTAATATAGCATTTTTCTAACTTTCTTTAATCGTTTCTTGATGAAGCGTCGGCAGTTTTGCTGTCGATACCGAATATCTCCCGAATCACTTCCTTGTCGTCAAAGTGATGCTTCACTCCTTTTATCTCTTGATAGTTTTCGTGCCCTTTTCCGGCTACGAGCACCACGTCGCCCTTGCCTGCCAACATACAGGCGGTCTTGATGGCTTCGCGTCGGTCGGCAATACTGATCACCTTTTTCATCTGCTGCTTGTTAAGTCCGGCAAGCATGTCGTCGATGATGTCCTGCGGCTCTTCAAATCGAGGATTGTCACTGGTGATAATCACGCGGTCGCTCTGTTTCACTGCTTCCTGTGCCATCAGCGGACGTTTGCCCTTGTCTCGGTTGCCGCCTGCACCGCAAACGGTGATGATGTGCCCTTTTCCGTCGACTTCTTGGATGGCGTTGAGCACATTCTCCAGAGCGTCGGGTGTGTGGGCATAGTCCACAATGGCCGTCACACCCTCCGGCGACTGTATCGGCTCCAACCGTCCACTCACGCTGTGAAGCGTACTCAGGGCTATCAGGATGTCTTCCGGTTGCTTGCCCAACATCCGGGCGGCACCATAAACCGCCAGCAGATTGCTCACATTGAACTTGCCGATGAACTGCACACCCACTTCATGACCGTCCACATTGAGATACATTCCGGCAAAGTGCATC
Organism: uncultured Bacteroidales bacterium; assembly: GCA_937995875.1. GTDB lineage: Bacteria > Bacteroidota > Bacteroidia > Bacteroidales > Bacteroidaceae > Prevotella. Next base: position 33,508 of record CALKIW010000071.1, read on the forward strand.
TCTATGATGCGTGCGCGGAAATCGGCCATCTGGCGTGTCGAATAGGTCTTTACGGTTGCCTTGCAGTTTTGCACCATAACCATGCCGTTCTTGTCGTCGGCGTTGGTAATGGCGAATGACGACTTGGGCAGGTCGTCAAAGAATTTCTTTTTGGCATTGCGATAGTTCTCAAACGTTTTGTGATAGTCGAGATGGTCGCGCGAAAGATTGGTAAACAGACCGCCTGTAAAGCTTAGTCCGCCGATGCGCTTCTGAGCAATGGCATGACTGGAACACTCCATGAACGCATATTCACATCCTGCATCGACCATTCGCGCCAACAGTTTGTTCAGCTCAACGGCATCAGGCGTGGTGTGGTCGGCAGGTATAGCCTCGTCTTCTATGTAATTGCAGACGGTGGACAGAAGTCCGCATTTGTGGCCCATTTTGCGGAACATATTATATAATAAGGTGGCAACGGTGGTTTTCCCATTCGTGCCCGTCACGCCCACGAGTTTCAGTTTCTTGGACGGATTGCCGTAGAAAACTGTGGCCACCTTTCCAACCACATCTTCGGTTGATGTCACCTGCACATAGGTCACACCCTCTGTCCGGTCTTCGGGGACATCTTCACAGAGTATGGCTTTGGCTCCCATTGCTATGGCTTTGGGTATGAAGCGGTGCCCATCAACCTGTGTTCCCTTCATCGCAACGAAGAGATGACCGTTGTCAATCTTGCGTGAGTCGATGTTCACGCCCGTGATGTCAGCATCAGCATCGCCGATGATGGCAAGCGGGTTGATAGCTTTCAGCAACTCTTGTAATTTCATATTGCAGTTATTATATTGTTTTCGAAGTCATTAGCTATGTACCTTATTTCAAGGTCAGCGTGCACACATTGCCTTTCTGAATGTAGTGGCCGGCCGGCAGACTTTGTTCAACCACCTTTCCCCGACCGTTGATGCGGCACCGCACACCACGCTTTTCTATCAGATAAACGGCATCGCGTGCTCCCATGCCGGTTACATCGGGGATAAACTTGTTGCCCCATTCTTTTTTCTTCACCAGCGAAACATGGTTGTCTGCTTTCTGCACCGTACCCCAAATGGGCTTCTTCGTGGGAGTATTGCTTCTGAAATTGGCGTTTGTCTTGATGCCCAGATTAGACAAAACATAGTCGGCCGACAGAATGTTTCCACCCTTCACGTCGGGCACGAGAATAGAAGTGGAGTCCCTCGCATCTTTCACGTCGAGACGAACACTGTGCGCCATGATGCCTTCGGCAATATGGCGGAACACAACACCGCTCATGCCACCGCCCGAAGCCGGTAATCCCGATTTCTGGATGCACACGATACAGCTGTAGCGTGGTGCGTCGGCGGGGAAGAAACCGGCAAACGACAATAAGTAGTTCACGCGTCCGCTCTTGTATCCGGCGGCACCTTGTGAAATTTGTGCCGTACCCGTCTTGCCGGCGACGGCAAACGATGGCGACCCGGCTTTCCTGCCTAAGCCCTCGCTCACCACTTTGGTCAGCATCTCCTGCATCCATTTTATCACTTTGGGAGAGGCAATCTGTTCGTGCCCTGCAACCACCTGCGGTGGAAATTCCTCGATGATTTCTCCGTTTTTCACGGCCGCTTTCACAAAGCGCGGTTGCATCATCTTTCCGCCATTGGCAATGGCATTGTAAAAGGTAAGGGTAGAGATGGGCGGAATCTGCGTCTCGTATCCTATACTCATCCATGGGAGGGCTGTGTTGCTCCAATTAACCCACTCGCCGCGTTTATTCTTTTTGGGCATACGGACGATGCCTGACGCTGCTCCCACAATCGGGATGTGCAGGTCGGCGGTGATGCCCGAACGATAGACGCCTTCCACGAATTTCTCAGGATTGGCATGATAATATTCGTCTATGATTCGACTCACGCCAATGTTCGAGCTCACTTTCAGCGTCTTTGGCAGATTCATCGTTCCGTAGCCCCCACGCCGCCAGTTGTGGTCTTTCATCTGCCGTCCGTACATCGGCCAGATGCCGCCACCGGTATCTACAATCTTGGTGGTGTCGCACATACCGTCTTCCAGAGCTGTCATTATCGATATGGGCTTGAACACCGAGCCGGGTTCGAGCAGGTCGCTCACGGCATGATTCTTGATTTCGCGATACTTGCCGTCGATACATTTTTCCATATTGACAATGGCCTTCACGTCGCCGGTCTGCACTTCCATCACGATGGCTACTCCCACATTGCCGTTGATTTCTTCCAGTTCGTCGATGACAGCGCGCTCTGCCAGGTCCTGCATCCGCACGTCGATGGTGGTCACGATGTCGGCTCCGGCTATGGGTGGAGTGTCCATGATGTCGAGAAACTTATTGAGCACCTTGCGCCGGTGCTTGATGCCGTTGGTGCCGCGAAGCAGCGAATCGTAAGACAGTTCGAGTCCGCATCGCGGTGTCCGACCGTTGTCCATGGCCGCATACATATCGCCTACGGTGCGCCCGGCCAGAGTGCCGTATGGCCGTTCGCGCGAGTTGAGTTCGTCCCAATGGAAACCGCTCTTGAATTTAGACAGACAGAACACGGGCAACTGCTTCACCTGTGAATAGGTGTTGTAGTCGATGCGTTTTGGCCAAATGGCCCAATGACGCTTTCTTTCTTTCTTTCCCCGTTCCAGATGAGCCTTGAACTGTGCCGCACTCTGTTCGGGGAATATCCTGTTCAGCCCCATGCAGATGCTGTCGAGTTTTTCATGCCAAAGACTGTCGGTTTTAGCATCGTAGAGCTGCTTGAAATCCATATATATCTTGAACTCAGGCAGCGACGATGCCAGCAACTGACCGTCGCAACTCAGAATGTTGCCACGTGTGGGGATCACCTCCACACTGTCTTTCTTTACGCGGTCGGCCACTTTCAGCCAATAGTCGCGCTTGGCGGTCATGATATAGCTTGCCTTGGCCACCACAGCCAATGCGATAACTGTCATCAACACAGCTATGGCGCTGTATCTGGGCATGATTTTGTTATAGTCGAATTTGCTCATTTCGCTTCATTCCGGAATATTTATGATATAGGGAGGCTGGTTGGCCATTTTCAGCACACTGTCTTCATTGTTTTTCAAGAGTTTCAGTACGTTGCTTTCCCGGCTTTTTTCGGTGAGCTGGCTGGTGCTCGAAAGGGCTTTGTATTTTGCGTCCTGAAGTTCACTTTGCAGATGGTCTATCTCGATGATATCCTGCTGACAACTGTATCGGTTGGAGATGTACAGTATCAGGAAGAACACAATGAGAATCAACAGCCATATCTGCCGACGCACGGCCGCCGTGTTCAGAATGTCGCCACCAAGTATCTTGCGAAGGGAGAGGGTGCGCGACTGCGGGGCCTCGCCTTCGATGGCTTGTTTTTGTATCACCTCTTTCAGCGACAGCTCGTCGGGATCATCGTCCTGCACGGCTTTCTCCTTGCCGTTGTTGGCGGCTTTCTTTCTGTCGGCAGTAGCTTTCAGGGCATCTCTGGCCTCCTCGTCGGAGGGGCCGTAGTTGTCCTGTTGAGGCTCGTCTTGTATTTGGTCTTTGTCTTTTTTCATAGCTTTTCAGCAATCCTTAGTTTTGCGCTGCGGCTTCTCGGGTTTCTTTCCTGTTCCTCGTCGCTCGGAACAATCACTTTGTTGTTGATGAGTTTAAAGGGACATTGTGGTCTGCCGTAAAAATCTTTTATGATTCTGCCCTCAACATTGCCTGCCTTCATCATGTTTTTCACGATGCGGTCTTCGAGCGAATGATAGGTGATGATGCTTAGTCGTCCTCCGGGAGCCAGCAACTCTGTGGCTGCGACAAGCATTTCCTTGAGGGCCGACATCTCTTGGTTTACCTCTATCCGCAGGGCTTGAAACAGCTTGGCCATTTCTTTTTTCTCGCGTTCCCGCTTGAAAATCGGCTCTACGGCTTTGGCGAAGTCGCTTGTGGTGAGAATCTGCTTTTGGCTTCTTGCCTTCACCAGCTCGGAAGCGATGCGCCGTGATGCTTTCAACTCTCCGTAGAGATAGAAAACATCGGCCAACTGCTCTTCTTCGTAATTGTTCACAATGTCGGCGGCTGTCTGTCCGGCGCGCCTGTTCATGCGCATATCCAACGGCGCGTCAAAGCGGAAAGAGAATCCTCTCGTTTCGTCGTCGAAATGATGGCTCGACACGCCGAGATCGCCCAGAAGTCCGTCGATATGGTCCACCCCGTAATAGCGCATCCAATTCTTCAGATAACGGAAGTTGGAGCGCACAAAGGTGAACTGTTGTGCCTTGTCGGTGGAGGGGTGGAAATTTTCCTCCGCGTCTGCGTCTTGGTCGAAGCTGTAGAGATGGGCACTGTTGTCGAGCCGGGCAAGTATTTCCTGAGAATGGCCACCGCCCCCGAATGTGACGTCCACATAGATGCCACCGGGCTTGATGCGAAGTCCGTCCACACTTTCCTTCAGTAATACGGGAACATGGTATGTCTCTGCTTTTGTAACCATTCTTGTTGTTGTCCTATGTTTTTCAAATTTTTAAACGGTTGGAAAAGGGCGGTTTGTTGTTGTCAGACTGGCTTCTCCGCTCTGCTTCCACGTCTCGTTGTTTTATCTCGGATTTTTCTTGTTGCAGTCTCGGCAGTTGGTTATTCTTCGGTTGGAGAAGACGATGGGCGCGGTTGCATCAGCTTCTCTAAGGCTGCGCCAAAATCTTCCTTGTTCAGCAACGGCAGTTCCTCGGCGGGCTTGTTGGCCCAAATCTCGATGGTGTCGCCCATGCCGACGAAGCGAAGCGACTGGTCGATGTCGGCCGCCTGCAGAAAGTTCTTGGGAATGAGTATGCGCCCGCTGCCGTCTATGGCAATGCTCGTCACGCCACTCACAAAAGTGCGGTAAACCATCTGTTGGCGGCGATCCCACCGAGACAGGCGTGAGCGCATCTCGTCTATCAGCGCGTTCCAAACTGATTGCGGATAGATGACGAGCGTGTTTTCGAAGATGTCTTGGCGAAGCACAAGATCGGTTTCGCCGCACGCCATGAGCGACTTGCGAAATTGTGCGGGGAGAAAAGCTCTGCCCTTGGCGTCGATTTTTGCCTCTATATTGCCTAAAAAACGCATACGTACATCTTTATGGTAGAATTTGCCCTCAAAGTTACACAAAATTCCCCACTTCTCACCACTTTGCCCCACTAATTTTGCGATTTGGGCTTATTTTGTGATATTTTCGGGTTTTGTGAGTGTGGTTTTATAGAATGAAGGCGCATTGGCAAAGTTGAATCGGAAGTTTCAGAATCATTTTTCATGGATGCAGAAGATGTAGATGGGGCAGGTTACGTGGGTTTTTACCGTTTGCCTTTAAGGGCTTTTGATGTAGTGAAAATGTTTGTAAAAATAATGACAAAAGGCTTCAAATGCTTCCAATATTCCAAACAAGAAAAAGCTTTTCTCCAAAATCGAGAAATTTGACGGGTTTTCTGTAACTTTCTGATTGTGTCTACATTATAGAAATCTTTGGTTTTTAAACGAAAAATAATTTTCCAAAGGCGTTGCCGTTAGGGCTTAACCGTCGTGTGTTTACAGCTTTTCCGCACTGCCTGTAGCGTCGATACGCAAGGCCGTTAAGGTTTAACCGTCACGCGGTTGGGCCCGAATCTCGGTCAAACGTTGTGCGATTGGGTGCGGCTTTGATTCTTTATTTACAAAACATGGACTTTTGATTGCTGGAAGGGACAGGTGAGAAAGGTGTTTTTTTATGATTTTTATTTGACAGGTAAAGAATATCCCGGCTCTGCGATTAGGACGAAAATCATCGTTGGCAGAAGAAAAGATAGGGGCGGATTATCCGTGAGGCGGTGAGGGGTGGGGAGCAGGTGGTGCCGGCGCAGAACAGAGCAGAAGGTTAGGGGCTACGTTTATTGACTTTTCGACCTTATTTAAGATAAATTTAAAAGTTTTTCGCACGAAATAGGAAGATTTAGAAAAAGATGTGTTATTTTTGCACATGCACAGTATATTGCGAACAATGAGTGGATGCATAGAAAAGACGATCGATGTTGAACAAGTATTAAAGAGTAAGTTGGGCAGCAAAACGAAGTATGTGCCTCGTTTTGTTGTCGGATGGCTGAAACGCTTGATTCACGAAGACGAAGTAAACAGATTCTTGTGGGAAAGTCGAGACAAGCAGGGTACTGAATGGCTCGAAGCATGTGTGAGGTATCTTGATATGCACGTCACGATAGAAGGAAAGGAGAATCTGCCCGACAAGAACGACGGCAAACTCTATACGTTTGTGTCAAACCATCCGTTGGGAGGGCAGGACGGAGTTTGTCTGGGTGCCATTATCGGCAGACATTATGACGGCAAATTCCGCTATCTTGTTAACGATTTGTTGATGTTTCTGCCAGGTCTCAAGCCGGTGAGCATCGGGATTAACAAGACAGGAAGACAGGGACGCGATTTCCCGAAGATGGTGGAGGCCGGCTTCAAGAGCGACAACCATATGTTGATGTTCCCTGCCGGATTGAACTCCCGTAACATCGGTGGGGTTATTCGTGATTTACCATGGAAGAAAACTTTTATCACTAAAAGTGTGGAGTATCAGCGCGACGTGGTGCCCATCTATTTCAGCGGTCGCAACTCCAAACGTTTTTATCGATTGGCTAATTTGCAGAAAAAATTGGGATTGAAGGTGAATATTGCCATGCTGTTCCTGGTCGATGAAATGTATAAAAACGTTCATAAGAATTTTCGTGTTGTCATTGGTAAGCCTATTCCCTGGCAAACGTTTGATCAAAGTAAAAGTGCGGTGGAATGGGCACAATATGTACAAGACAGGGTTTACGAACAAGCGGGCCCGGCCGGCTTGCGTGCTGAGTAATTCCAACCAACAATGATTATGGAAGAAGAAATTATCAAACCAATTAGCAAGGACTTGTTGAAGAGCGAACTGACGTCGGAACGACTGCTTCGCACGACCAACAAGAGCCATAACGATATATACATCATCACGGCGGCGAATGCTCCTCATGTGATGCAGGAAATCGGACGCCTGCGTGAAATTGCTTTCCGCACGTCGGGTGGCGGAACGGGAAAATCGGTGGATATCGACGAGTTTGACACGATGGAAAACGGTTGCAAGCAACTCGTCGTGTGGAATCCTGAGGCAGAGGAGATTATTGGCGGTTACCGCTATCTGTTTGGCGATAATTGGCAGTTGAACGACGAGGGGCAGCCCAAATTGGCCATGAATCACATGTTCAACTTTTCTGATAAGTTCATGAAGGAGTATGCGCCGTACACGGTGGAGTTGGGGCGATCGTTCGTGTCGTTGGAATATCAGAATGTCAGAAGGAACTCGAAGTCTATCTTTGCTCTGGACAATCTGTGGGACGGCTTGGGTGCGCTGACGGTCATTAATCCCAAATGCAAGTACTTTTTGGGGAAAATGACGATGTATCCGTCGTTCGTGCGTCGTGGCAGAGACATGATACTGTATTTTCTCAATAAGCATTTTGGCGATATGGAGCAGCTTGTTGTGCCGATAAATTCGCAGAAAATAGAGACTCCGCAAGAGGAGTTGGAACGCATATTCTGCGAGGAAGATTTCAGGAAAGATTATCGGATTTTGAATCGCGAGGTGCGCCAGTTAGGTTTCAACATTCCTCCTTTGGTTAATGCCTATATGAATTTGAGCCCTACCATGAAATTCTTTGGTACGGCCATCAACTATGAATTTGGCGATGTTGAGGAAAGTGGCATACTGATTGCCATGGACGAGATATTCGAAGAAAAACGCATCCGCCATATCAACAGCTTTGTCAAGGAGCATCCTGAGGCACTCAAAATACCGGGAAAATCGAATAATGTAATATTTTAACCGCTCCCATTTCCCATTGAAGGAGGAGTGACGGTATGGAGGAGTGACGAGAACAACAAATCCCTTTCATGAGCATGATGCCATGAAAGGGATTTATTTGTTAGGGTAATTGCAGTCTGTTTTCTTGTTCCGTCGCCCGGATGGTTGCCGTTTGCTTCGCCGGAAGGAGTTGTAAAGGTTTGGGGCAAAGTGGTGCAGACTTATATTATCGGCAGCGATATACCGTTAATCTTTTGGTAAATATCGAGAGCATAAACGTCTGTCATGCCACTGATATAGTCGAGTACAGCCATGATGCGGGTTTGCAGGTCATCGCTTCTGATTTCATATTGGCTGCTGAATCGGTCGATGAGCTGTTTGCTATGGAACTTTTCAGGGTAAACGGCCGCCTTGATGAGGCGTTGCATCAGGGTTTGCATAATCTTGTATCCGCTCAATTCCACATCCAACACGGGTTTGCTGCGGTAGATTTTCTTATAGGCAACCTCTGCGCAACGCTTGTAGGCCATACGCTGTGGATAGGCAATGTTTTCGATGAGACTGCCCTGAAATGTGCCGTTCAGGATTTCTTCCTCGTGTTCCACAAAGGTCTTCACACATTCGTTTTCCAATATTCCAACGGCGCAGGCACGCATATACACAATCTTTTCATTGACGTCGGTCACCCCCTCTTGATCCAGACGCTGGCGTATGGAGGTTTGGGTGGGCTGGTCGAAGAAGCCTAAAAGCAGGTCGGCGGTTTCTTCGTAGGAGAGAAGTCGAAGTTTGTGAGAGTCTTCAATGTCCATGATTTCATAGCAAATATCATCGGCAGCTTCCATCAAATACACTAAGGGATGGCGAGCATAACTAAGTGGCTCGCCCGGCTTTGAATTGTAAAAAATGCCCAATTCATCGGCAATTTTCTGATAAATGGGGGCTTCTGATGAGAAGAAACCGAACTTGCCGTGTTTCCCTGCCACGCTGCTGGCATAGGGATACTTCACGACGGAGGCCAGCGTGGTATAGGTCATGACGAAGCCACCACTTCTGCGGCCTGCGAAACGATGGGTCAGCAGGCGGAAGGCATTGGCATTTCCTTCAAAATGGGTGATGTCATTCCAAAATTCGGGAGACACTTTGTCTTTGAGGATAGAGCCTTCGTCTTCGGTGAAATAGGTTTGAATGGCTTTTTCTCCGGAGTGTCCAAACGGCGGGTTTCCCATGTCGTGGGCCAGTCCGGCGGTCTGTACGATGGTACCGATTTCCTCGAAAAGGGTGCCTCTCAGTTCCGGATGTTTTTCGATAAGCAGTCTGGCCACGTCGTCGCCCAATGATTTGCCGAGCGAGGAAACCTCCAGAGAGTGGGTGAGTCGGTTGTGCACAAAGATGCTTCCGGGCAAAGGGAAAACCTGTGTCTTGTTTTGTAACCGGCGGAAAGGGGCGGAATAGATGAGCCGATCGCCGTCGCGCTTGAATTCAGAGCGGTCGTCATGGCGCATAGGGTGGCGGTCTTCTTGTCCGAGCCGCTTGTTGGATATGAGTTGATTCCAGTTCATTGAGATGATTTTTGTATGTTGTTTTTGGTCGGGAAGGACCGAATTCATCGGGCATCAAGGCAGGCAAGGACGAGCGTATGCCGTTCACAATGTTTGATGGACAGCTGGTCTTCATGACCAGTTCTTGTTCGTATCGGTGCCCAATATGTTTTGTCATCATGGCCTTTGGCCTCATGCGATGGTAGCGTGTGCCGTTTGGGCTTTCCCTCCGGAGCCTTTCTATCCTCCATTCTTTCGTTACAAAGTTACCGCTTATTCTTCTATTTTCTTTCTTTTTAATAATTAAAATGTAATAATGTGGTCAGAATTGATTAAATTTGCATTCTATATGGTAAAGATAAAAGTATTGAACAACGGGCATCAGCCGCTTCCGGCGTATGCCACTGTGCAAAGCGCGGGAATGGACCTGCGGGCTAATCTTGACGAGTCGATAGTTTTGAAACCGATGGAACGGCGTCTGATACCAACGGGGTTGCATATCGCCTTGCCTGAGGGTTACGAGGCGCAGGTGCGTCCAAGAAGCGGACTGGCGTTGAAACACGGCATTACGGTGCTCAACACTCCGGGTACAGTGGATGCCGATTATCGGGGAGAAATCATGGTGTTGCTTGTGAATTTTTCGCAGAAAGAGTTTGTCATCAACGATGGCGAGCGCATTGCGCAGATGGTGATAGCACGTTATGAACAGGCCGATATGGTTGAGGTAGAGATGCTCGATGAGACGGAAAGAGGCACCGGAGGATATGGCCATACGGGCGTGAAATAGGAATGAAAAGATGAAAAAGCCACTGCGATATTTGGTTTCCTTGCTCTGGGTCATGCTGCTTATAGGTGGTTTAGCGTGCCCTTCAATGGCTTGGGCCGGAAAGAAGAAAACTCCGGCGGCGGGAATGCCCGCAAAAGCCGGTGGAATGGACTATACCGACAGCCTGCGCTACAACTACTTCTTTTTAGAGGCAGTGCGCCAACAGAATGCCGGACATTACGCGGCGGCATTCGACTTATTGAGCCGTTGCTTGGAAATCGACTCGTGTGCGGCAGAGGCCTACTATATGCAGGCACGTTATTTCTCGGAGCTTCGCAAGGACAGCCTGGCTCTGCGCTATTTGGAAACGGCAGCCTTGCTGAGACCCGATAATGACACCTATCAAGAGAAGGAGGCTCAATTCTATATCGGGACGGGCAACTTCAAAAAGGCCATCGAAACTTACGAGCGACTGTATGCTGTCCAACGGGACCGCAGTGATGTGGTGAACATCCTCGTACAACTCTACAAGCAGCAGAAGGATTATGACAAAATGCTCAATGCCATCGACCGTTTGGAGCAAATAGAAGGGGAAAGTGAGCAGTTCGCCTTGGCCAGAATGAGTGTGTATGAACTCAAAGGAGATGCGAAAAACGCATATAAGACACTGAAAGGCTTGGCCGACTCGCATCCCAATGACTTGAGTTTCAGTATAATGTTAGGCAACTGGTTGATGCACAACAAGAAGTCGAAGGAAGCCTACAAACTGTTTAGTCACGCTCTGGAAAGTGAGCCTGACAACACGTATGCACAGAGCTCGATATACGATTACTACCGTGCGGAGGGGCAGGAAGATAAGGCTAACGAGATGATGGAGCGCATTTTGCTGGGCAAGAACACGCTGCCGGACAACCGCATACAGTTTGTTCGACAGGCCATTCAGGAGAATGATCAGCAGGGTGGTGATTCTGTGAAGATCATCAAACTGTTTGACCGTATGCGCGAAGCACTGCCGGAAGATGCTTCCATAGCCGAAATGAAAGTGGCATACTATACGCTCAAGAAGATGCCGGAGGAAGAAATTAACCAAGCATTGGTCGATTTGCTGGCACTTGCACCCGATAATGGTGGGGCGCGCTTCCAGTTGATTCAGAACAAATGGGCTAAGCAGGATTGGAAAGAAGTAGCCGAACTGAGTGAGCCGGGAATGTTGTATAATCCCGATGAAATGGCATTTTATTACTTCACAGGCTTAGCACGCTATTATCAAAAAGACGATATTGGGGCACTTGACGCGTTCCAGCGGGGTACGGCAGAAATCAATGACAAGAGCGACCCTGCTATTGTGAGCGATTTTTACGCCATTATGGGAGAGATATATCACAATCAGGGAGAGAAGGAGAAGGCGTATGCAGCTTTCGACAGCTGTCTGCAATGGAAACCGGACCATACCGTTACACTCAACAACTATGCTTATTTCCTCTCCATAGAAGGGGGAGACTTGAAGCGAGCAGAGGAGATGAGTGCTAAGGCGGTGAAGGCAGAGCCGAAGAATCCTACTTATCTCGATACGTATGCATGGATACTTTATTGTCAGGAACGTTATGCGGAGGCCAAGATTTATATTGACCAGACACTGAAATACAGCACAGACTCGACGCTCTCTGCAGATGTTTTGGAACACGCAGGAGATATTTACATCAAGACGGGAAACACCGATGAGGCTTTGAAAATGTGGCAGAGGGCCATTGATGAGGGCGGAGACGCAGCTGTGTTGAACAAGAAGAAGAAACGCTATACCAAGAAAAGATGAAAACAAGGAGTAGAATTATAGTGATGTGTGTGCCTTTGCTGTTGGCATCATGTGGTGCCAAGAAAGCAGCGATTAAGGACACACCCGGTGTAACAAAGACTTCGTCGGCACAGGAAACCTCCCGTGTTGCTCACCAACTGGCCTTTGTTCAGAAGGTGAACGACCAGAAAGTATATGCTAATAATATCGTTGCCGACATGAGTTTTACGGCTCAAATGGGAGACCGAAGGATTACCGTGCCGGGAGCTGTCCATATGCGCAGGGATGAGGTGATACGGTTGCAAATGTTCATACCGTTGCTTGGAAGTGAGGTAGGGAGATTGGAATTTACGCCGGATTATGTGCTTGTTATCGACAGAATGCATAAACAATACGTCAAGGGTGACTACAATCAACTTGATTTTCTAAGGAATAACGGACTGAATTTCTATTCACTACAGGCATTGTTTTGGAATCAACTGTTGCTGCCCGGAGCCTCGAACGTGGGCGAGGGAGACCTTCATAAGTTCAGGGCAAACCTCGATGGAATGGGACAAAATGTGCCCGTGAGCTTACAAAACGGTAACATGGATTATGTGTGGGAAGCCAATCGAAAGAGTGGTATCATAGGCAAGACGTCCGTTACCTACAACAGTGCCGGTCACGGCAAATCCAATTTGGTGTGGGAATACACAGACTTCAGCCCATTAGGAGTAAAGTTGTTTCCCGCTACTCAGGAGTTCTCGTTCACCACATCTTCATCCAACAAGATACAGGAAATGACGGTGAGGCTCAAAATGAAAAAACTGAAAACATCGGAAAATTGGGAAAGTCGCAGCACCGTTTCTCCCAGATACAAGGAGATGGATGCCAAATTCATCTTTGACAGGTTACTTAATATGTAATGAGGAAAATACTGACCATACTTTTAGCGATGTTCTTTGTCGTTGCTTCGGATGCTCAAACCCGAAAGCGAACGACCAAGAAGACTACGCGTACAACAAAGACGACGAAGCAGACTACACAAAAGAAGAAGTCGAAGAACAATGTTACCTACAGCAATTCTTCCATTCGGGGATTGCAAAGCCAACGCTCGGCCATACAGAAAAAGATTCGGGCGCAGGAACAGGCATTGAAAGCCAACAAGAGCGATGTGGCGCAACGGCTGCGCAATTTACTGATGTTGAATGGTGAGATAGGTCGTCGCCAGAAGAATATAGAAGATATACAAGGCGAAATTCACCATATTGAGAACAATATCGGAATACTCAATACACAGCTCAGAACGCTGGAACAGCAGCTCAAGGACCGCCAGGCCAAATACGTAAAGTCCATGAAATACATGGCGCGCCATCGCTCGATGCAGGACAGACTGATGTTCATCTTCTCGGCAGAAAACTTTTACCAGATGTACCGCCGCCTCCGCTTCGTGCGTGAATATGCACAATATCAACGGGCGCAGGGTGAAGCTGTAAGGGCCAAACAGGCCGAAGTGAACAACAAGTATCGCCAGCTGCAAAAGGTGAAAGGGCAGAAAAACAGGTTGCTCTCTCAAGGAGAGGAGGAAAAAACGAAGCTGGAGAACAACAAGAACGAACAGCAGGAGATGGTCAAGGGATTGCAGAAACAACAGAAAACAATTCAGTCTATCATTGCTGACCAGCATAAGAAGGACGCGGCACTGAATGCGCAAATCGACCGTTTGGTGGAGATCGAAATACAGAAGGCGCGTGCCCGTGCTGAGGCTGAGGCCAAACGCAAGGCTGCTGCGGAGGAGGCTGCTAAGCGTCGCGCTGCGGAATTAGCCCGTAAGAAAGCAGAAGCAGAGGCTGCCGCTCGTGAGAACGCCCGTCGGATAGCTGAGGCTAAAGCCCGCGAAGCCCGATTGAAAGAAGAGGCCCGACAGGCTGCACTGGCAGAGGAGGCTGCTCGAAAGGCACGTGCTGAGGCTGCAGAGGCTGCACGAAAACAAGCCGCAGAAAAGGCGTTGGAGAAAGAGCGTTCCGCCCAAAGGGCTGCTGCTCGCGAACTTGCTGCGAGGGCTAAGCGTGCCGCAGAGGCAGAACGCGCTGCGGAAGCACGCAAGGTTGCCGCCGATCAGGCTGCCCGCGAGGCGGAGTCCCTCCGTCAGGCTGCTGAACGTAAGGAGGTTGCCGATGCCGCACGGGCAAAGAGGGAAATAGCTGAGGTGAAGCAAGGCATGGAGGAAGTGAGCAAATTCTCGACTGTAGACCGCATGATGAACAGTGGATTCGAGGCCAATCGCGGGCGATTACCCATGCCCATCACCGGCGGTTACAAGATTGTGAGCCATTTCGGACAATATAATGTGGAGGGCCTGAAAGGCGTGATGCTCGACAATAAGGGTATCAACATCATGGGAAACAATGGCTGTCAGGCACGCTCGGTGTACGATGGCGAGGTGAGCGCAGTGATTGGCTATGCCGGCACGTATGTTGTCATGGTGCGACATGGCGCCTATATTTCCGTATATGGCAATCTCAAATCGGTCAGTGTAAGCAAGTCTCAAAAGGTTGCTACAGGGCAGGCACTCGGTGCGGTGGGCACAGACAACATTCTGCAGTTCCAGCTTCGCAAGGAAAGGGCAAAGCTGAATCCGGAGGCTTGGCTCAGAAGATAGGGAAACATATACCTTTCGCATAAGATAATCCATCATTGTACGCTCCTGAATACAGGATTAGTTGGGCGTTGATGATGGATTATCCTTTCTTTTTATATACCGGTGAGGAGCTTGATATAGGTATCAAGCGCATGTTCTATTTCACTCAATCTGATAAATTCATCGGCGCTATGCGAGCGCGACGACTCGCCCGGCCCCAGTTTGAACGAGGGGAACGGCATGAGTGCCTGATCGCTCAGCGTGGGCGAGCCGTATGGCGTCATGCCCAGCGAGATGCAGCGTTGCACTAACGGATGTTTCGGGTCGATGTGGGATGAGTGCAGGCGGAAAGAGTGGGCTTTGACCTCAGACTTGACATGTTGGCAGATGATGTCGTAGATTTCCTCGTTGGTGTAGCACTCGTTGGAGCGCACATCGACGAGCATGGTACAGATGTCGGGCACCACATTGTGCTGCGTACCGGCATTCACAACGGTGAGCGTCATCTTCACCGGACCGAGCAGCGGGCTTGTTTTTTCAAATTTGTAGTCGCGAATCCACTGCATATCGTCCAATGCTTCGTAGATGGCGTTCACCCCTTCGTTTCGGGCGGCATGACCGCTCTTGCCGTGAGCAATCAGGTCGAGCACCATCAATCCCTTCTCGGCTATGGCGGGCTGCATCCCTGTGGGCTCGCCCACGATGGCTACGTCTGTCTTGGGCAACAGTGGCAAGGCACGGCTGATGCCGTCTTTGCCCGATACCTCTTCTTCTGCCGAAGCTAAATATATCAGGTTGAACGAGCGGTTGGCTTTCACATTGTCCTTGCAAAAATAGCGGAACACCTGTAACAATGTCACCAGTCCGCCCCCGCAGTCGTTGCTACCCAGTCCGTATAATGTGTCGCCCTCGATGGTCGGGGCAAAGGGGTTGCGTGCCCACGTTTTCACCGGCTTCACCGTGTCGATGTGAGCATTGAGCAACAGGGTGGGACGGGCTGCGTCGAATAGTGGGTCGATGGCCCATACGTTGTTGGCTTCGCGGTGAGTTGAGAAACCGTAATTGCTGATGGTCTGCTCCATAATGGTAGCGGCTTCGCTTTCGCTGCGACTTGTCGATGGTGTGGCTATCAACCGGCAGAGCAGGTCGATGGCCTCACGGGTGTATTGCTTTTGTTGTTCCATGCTACAAAAATAACTATTTTTTCAGATATGAGAACGTAAAAGCAGATTTATCTTTTCTGTTACCCGGTTTGCTTTCACTGTAATTTAATACGATGCTCACTGAGTGCTGATAGTTGTGTTTTTGAAGTATCGAAGCTCCTATTTTTCTTTACAAACGCTCCATAATGCCGGGCGTATTCAGAAATGACTTTGCTTTCGTCCGAAAAATCGCTAAATTTGCGCATTTTGCAGTGTGTTGATAATCAGCGTGTTTCAGAACATGCTCCGTCCGTTGTCAATCTCTCCGTCTGCAGTTGCATATCGAATGGCATTGCGGAAGCACCTTAATCACAGGACGATTGAGCCTTAGTCGCCCTGCGGTTAGGCCTCAGTCATACTGCCATTAGGGCTTCCTCGCAAAATGGCGGACTGCAAAACCTGACAAACGGAGCATTGATACCCGATGCGGATAAATCATGAAGGCAGAAACATAGCCCTTTTTGCGCTGGATGTTCCGAAAATAATTGTTAAAAAACGGTAATCCATATTTACATTTTCTTTCTGTTCAGCGTTTTTTCGGTCATGGCTATAGGAGTGGTCTTCGTGTTGGTGTGTACTATCGTCGGCGCTGTATAATTGCAGCGGTGTCGACAATCTGTTTGCGTAAAAAAGCAGTGATATTTTTGTTTTAGTTGTCAATAAACGTTATCTTTGCATATATTAATATTCTTATTGTATGCAGCATAAAAACCATTTGTCGATACTGATTCACGAGCAAGCAAAGAAATATGGTCGCCGGCCAGTGCTTACATTCAGAAACTTCGGAAGTTTGAAATGGAAGACCGTGTCGTGGAATCAATTTTCCTTGCGGGTGAAACAAGCAAGCAATGCCATGTTGAATCTGGGTGTGAAACCGCAGGAAAATATTGCTGTTTTCTCCCAGAATTGTATTCATTATCTGTATACGGATTTCGGCGCCTACGGTGTGCGCGCCTGCTCCATTCCATTTTATGCTACAAGCTCGGAGCAGCAAATACAATATATGCTCAATGATGCTCAGGTGCGCATCCTTTTTGTGGGAGAACAGGAACAGTATGACAAGGCACACCGCGTGTTCCCCCTATGTCCGTCATTGGAGCGTATCATTATTTTCGACGATAGCGTACGCATCAGTTCACACGACCCCAACACGCTTTATTTTGAAGATTTTCTGAAACTGGGAGAGCATCTTCCAAGACAGTGTGAGGTGGAAAAATTATGGGCTGAGGCTAACGAAGACGACCTCTGCAATATTCTCTATACAAGTGGCACTACGGGCGATAGCAAGGGCGTGATGCTTAGTTACGGCCAGTATATGGCAGCCATAGAGGCTAACACCAAGTGTGTGCCTGTGGGAGAGAAAGACAGGGTTATGAACTTTCTGCCTTACACCCATATCTTTGAACGGGGATGGGCGTATTTGGCACTCAGCAAAGGCGCGCAGTTGATCATCAACACCTATCCGCACGAGGTGCAGGAATCCATGCGCGAGACGCACCCAACGAGTATGTCGAGTGTGCCGCGATTTTGGGAAAAAGTATATCAGGCGGTACATGAGCAGATAGAGCGCTCCAACCCGGTCTTGCAAAGGGTGTTCAGAAACGCCCTGGCTGTGGGCAAGAAATATAACATTGACTATCTTGCCAAAGGCAAACGTCCACCGATGGGATTGGCGATGAAATACAAAGCCGTTAATGCAACCGTGTTTAGTTTGGTGCGCAAGCAGATGGGGTTGGAAAATCCCCACTTGTTTCCTACGGCCGGAGCCCATGTATCGGCTGAGGTGGAGGAATTCGTCCATTCCATCGGCATTATGATGATTATGGGATATGGGCTTACGGAAAGTCTTGCAACGGTTTCCTGCGACCATCTCGACAAGAAGCGTTCGTTAGGCTCTGTCGGGCGCGTCATTAGCGGGCTAGAACTAAAGATAGGAGAAAACGACGAGATTTTGCTGAAGGGGCCTACGATTACGAAGGGATATTATAAGCGGGACGACGTCACGTCGCTTGCCTTTGACAAGGACGGTTTTTTCCACACGGGAGATGCCGGATATATCAAAGACGGCGAACTCTATCTGAAAGACCGTATCAAAGATTTGTTCAAGACGAGCAACGGAAAGTATATTGCGCCCCAGATGGTAGAGGCGACGCTGCTTGTAGACAAGTTTATAGACCAAGTGGCCGTTGTGGCCGACCAGCGAAAATTTGTGTCGGCATTGATAGTGCCGGAGTTTCGATTGGTAGAGGAATGGGCACGCGATAATGGCATAGCTTTCCAGAATCGCGAGGAACTCTGTGCCAGTCCGGAGGTGTATGCCATGATGATGGAGCGTATCTCTACCCTTCAGCAGACGCTTGCACATTACGAACAGGTTAAACGCTTCACGCTTCTGGCTCACCATTTCTCGATGAATACGGGAGAATTGACCAATACGCTGAAGTTGCGCCGCCCCGTGATATATAAGAATTTCAAAGAAGTCATCGATAAGATGTACGAAGATTAACGAGTCTCGAATGTTGAGAAACGGAGACATTATCTTATAATATAAGTCGCCAAGCAGGGGTGCGGATAAGGAGAAAGAGACAATCGTGGACCTTTCCGCCATAGCTTCTTGGTGATTCCATAATAAAAAGTAAATGATTACATCAGACCAGTTGAAGGAAGTGTTGGAGCGCACGAGTAAGCTCTACCATTATCTTGATATCGATCGGAAGAAGATTGAGTTTGAAGAAGAACAGCTTCGAACGCAGGCACCGGACTTTTGGGATGACCCGAAACGGGCGCAGGCTCAGATGAAGAAGGTGAAGGGTATTCAGAAATGGCTGACGGGATATAAAAAGGTGAAGCAACTTGCCGAAGAATTACAGTTGGCTTTTGAATATTTCAAGGAGGACCTTGTCGGCGAGGAGGAAGTGGATGCCGACTACGAAAAAGCGATCACGGCCATAGAAGAGCTGGAGTTAAAAAATATGCTTCGGTTGGAAGAAGATGCTATGGATGCCGTAGTGAAAATCAACTCCGGAGCCGGAGGAACAGAGAGCCAGGACTGGGCGCAGATGCTGATGCGTATGTATATGCGCTGGGGCGAGTCGAATGGCTATAAAGTGAAGATTACCAACCTTCAGGATGGTGACGAGGCGGGCATCAAGAGCGTGACGATGACGGTAGAGGGAGGAGAGTTTGCCTATGGATACCTCAAGAGTGAGAATGGTGTGCATCGGTTGGTGCGCGTGTCGCCATACAATGCTCAGGGTAAACGCATGACCAGCTTTGCCAGTGTGTTCGTGACTCCTCTTGTCGATGATACCATCGAGGTATATGTGGACCCGGCCAAACTGAGTTGGGACACGTTCCGGTCGAGTGGCGCGGGTGGACAGAATGTGAATAAGGTGGAGTCGGGCGTTCGGCTTCGCTATCAGTACGAAGACCCTGATACGGGCGAGAAGGAGGAAATTCTGATCGAAAACACCGAGACGCGAGACCAGCCGAAAAACAAGGCAAAGGCACTGCTTCTCTTGAAAAGCCAACTCTATGACCGTGAGATGAAGAAGCGCATGGAGGCACAAGCCAAGATAGAGGCGGGCAAGAAGAAGATAGAATGGGGCAGCCAGATCAGAAGCTATGTGTTTGATGACCGGCGTGTGAAGGACCACCGCACCAATTATCAGACGTCGGATGTGGACGGTGTGATGGACGGCAAGATAGATGATTTCATCAAAGCCTATCTCATGGAGTTTGCTGTTGATGAGGAAAACAAAGCCTGATTTTGAAAAGATATACAATACAACCTAATAAAATGAAATGTTATGACTAAAAAGAAAGGAAGACCACAGGAGCCTGTGCGTGAGATTAACGCTGTTTCCAAAGAGGTGAAACGTGTAAGGCGTAAGGAAAAACAGAAGACACAGGGTGATGTCGTGGTGAAATGGATATTTGGCGGTTTGCTCGCCCTTGCTATCATCTACATGATTTGGACAATGTATATCGTGTGATGAGCGGACTGGAAATAGAACGAAAATTTCTCGTGAAGAAAGGCGGTGCGTACAGACGCGCCGCCTTTTCGTCAAGCCATATTCAGCAAGGATACATTCCTGCGATGGGTGCTACCGTGCGTATTCGTGTGCGCGATGAGCAGGCTTACTTGACGATAAAGAGCAAGAGCGTGGACGGAGGATTGTCGCGTTATGAATTTGAAAAGGAAATAACGCTTGACGAAGCTCGCCAGCTGCTGAAACTGTGCAAGGGTGGCGTGATCGACAAACATCGCTACTTGGTGAAAAGTGGAAGCCATGTGTTTGAAGTAGATGAATTTCATGGCGACAACGATGGGTTGGTGATGGCCGAGGTTGAACTTGGAAGCTGTACGGAATCTTATGAAAAGCCCGATTTCATCGGGTTAGAAGTGACGGGTGACGGGCGTTTTTACAATTCCAATCTGCTTAGGAATCCCTATTGCGTTTGGAAATCTTCAGTGCCAGAGGAATACCGATAAGTGCTCCCAATACCACACCGATGGCATCGGCAACAAAGTCGATGAATTCGCCACTTCTGTTGCCTCCGGTACAATAATGCTGCACAATCTCGATCAGTCCACCCATTAAGATAGGAAGGATAAAAGCATAGAGGAGGGTGCGTTTCTTGTTGATGGTATGATGATGAAGCCCGTATTCTATCCACAAGACGGCACACCATCCGCCATACATCACAAAGTGCGTCCATTTGTCAACCATGTTGATGTCGCTCAGTGGGGTCTCCGGGATAGGCATAAGACATAATATCCATATCACGATTATACAGAGAAAAGATAATGGGTATTTTTTAACGAAATGCTGCATGATGCTGTATTTACTTTCAGTTTGTGTGCAAAAGTAGATATTTTTTTATAATTTTGCAATCACTTAAGCATTTAAAGTAGTATGTCTGAAGAAAGAGCGAATTTTGGGAGTAAGCTTGGAATGATTCTTGCCACAGCCGGTGGAGCTGTTGGTTTGGGCAATGTGTGGCGCTTCCCGTATATGACTGGAGAGAACGGAGGGGCGGCATTTATCCTTATTTATTTAGGATGCGTGGTGCTGTTAGGCATTCCGTGTATGATTTCCGAGTTCATTATTGGACGTCATGGTGCTTCCAACACCTATCGTGCATACGCCCGTCTGAGTGGCGGGAGAGCATGGAAATTTGTTGGTTTCCTCGGTGTGCTTACCGGTTTTCTCATCACGGGCTATTACGCTGTTGTGTCGGGATGGTGTCTGCAATACATCTACGCGTCAGTCATGGGTGAGTTAAATGGTGACTCTCAGTTCGTACAAAACTATTTTACCAGTTTTTCGACCAACCCTATACGCCCCATTTTCTGGTTGGCAGTGATTTTGCTGATTGGCCATTACGTAATTATTCATGGCGTGCGTGGCGGTATCGAAAAGGCCTCGAAGCTGTTGATGCCTACCTTGTTTGTACTGTTATTGATCATCGTTGTGCTCTCCTGTTTGCTTCCCGGAGCTTCGAAAGGTATAGAATTCTTGTTCAAACCCGACTTCGGAAAGGTTGATCAGGGGGTGTTTCTCAGTGCTTTGGGACAGTCGTTCTATTCGCTGAGCATTGCAATGGGGTGCATCTGCACCTACGCTTCATATTATAGCCGACAGACAAACCTGCTCACTTCGGCCATTCAAGTGTCGGTAGTAGACTCTTTGGTGGCTATTCTTGCCGGACTGATGATATTTCCCGCAGCGTTCTCTGTGGGTGTTAATCCCGACAGTGGCCCCTCTCTCATCTTTATCACGCTGCCCAATGTGTTCAATCAGGCCTTTGGAGGCATGCCCGTTCTGGGCTGGGTGGTGTCGCTGATGTTCTATGCTCTGCTGTCGTTGGCAGCCCTGACGTCGCTGATGTCGCTTCACGAGGTAAGTACTTCCTTCTTTTATGAGGAACTGCATATATCCCGCAAGAAAGGGGCTGTCATCGTTACGGCAACCACAATCGTCATAGGAGCATTCTGCTCGCTGTCGCTTGGCGACATGAATTACTTGAGTGTGGCGGGAAAATCGCTGTTTGAAGTGTTCGACTTTGTTACCGGTCAGATATTCCTTCCTGTTGGCGGTTTCCTTACCTGCGTATTCCTGGGATGGTTTGTTCCAAAGAAAATAGTGAAAGACGAGTTTACCAACTGGGGCACGCTGAGCAGCCGTTTCTTCGGCATCTTCCTGTTTTTGGTGCGTTTTGTTTGCCCAACGGCCATCTTGGCCATATTTCTTCATCAGCTTAATGTAATCTAAGGTATGGCAGAACGCGGTAAATTCGGAACAAAAATCGGTGTCATTTTTGCTACGGTAGGGTCGGCCGTTGGACTTGGAAACATTTGGCGATTCCCTTATATGACCGGTCAGGATGGTGGCGCGGCTTTCATTTTGATTTATCTTGTTTGTATATTGATACTTGGAATACCGGGTATGGCTGCCGAGTTTGTCGTGGGGCGTCACGGCGCTTCCAATGCGGCTCGTGCCTATTACAAGCTGGGTGGCAAGAGGTGGTCGGCTGTTGGCTATATGGGGGCTGCCACATCGACGATTATATTAGGCTTTTATGCGGTGATTGCCGGTTGGTGCGTGCAATATCTCTTTGCTTCTATCTTTGGTGAAATCAGTGGTGACGTTACATACGTCTCAACCTATTTCAAGACGTTTTCGTCCGCCCCGATTCGTCCGTTGATATGGACAGTTGCCTTCATTCTGGTTACCCACATGGTTGTGATACGTGGGGTGAGGCGGGGAATAGAGAAAGTGAGCAATGTGTTGATGCCTACTTTGTTTGTGCTTCTGCTGATTATCGTGGTCGCATCGTGTACGCTTCCCGGTGCGGGAGAAGGGATAACGTTCTTGTTTAAGCCCGACTTCTCTAAGGTAACACATAGTGTTTTCCTTGATTCCCTTGGGCAGGCGTTCTTCTCTCTGTCGTTGGGAACGGCTTGTTTGTGCACCTATTCTTCTTACTTTAGCCGTCAGACCAATCTCCTGAAGTCGGCCGGGCAGATTGCTTTTCTCGATACTATGGTGGCGATTCTTGCCGGCTTGATGATATTTCCGGCTGCATTTTCAGTAGGCGTGAGTCCCGATAGCGGTCCGTCGCTTATATTTATCACGTTGCCGAATGTCTTTCAGCAGGCTTTCACGCCAACTTTAGGCTACATTATTGGTATTCTGTTTTATGCCTTGTTGTCGTTGGCAGCGCTCACCTCTACCATCTCCATGCACGAGATTGGTACAGCTATTTTCTATGAAGAATTGCACATTTCGCGTAAGAAGGGAGCCGTTTTAGAGACGATTATTGCCGTTTTCATCGGTGTATTCTGTTGTTTGTCATGTGGGGCGGCAGATCTTACACTTTTCGGAAAGACTTTCCTCGACTGCTGTGATTATCTCACCTCAAACATCCTTTTGCCTTTAGGCTCGTTCCTAACTTGTATTCTCATAGGGTGGATAGTGCCCCGAAAGACGGTCAAAGACGAATTTACAAATTGGGGTACGGTCTCTGTCGGCCTCTATCGGATATGGCTTTTCCTCATTCGCTATGTATCGCCACTGGGCATTGCAGCCGTGTTCCTGCATCAGATGGGACTTATTTAAACTATGAAACTTAAGGATTTCTTTTATTTCAATCGGTCGGACCGTGCGGTATTGCTCTTTTTCTTACTGCTCGCCGTGATTTCCTGCGCGCTTATTTTCTTTGTCGGCGACGAGGAAAAAACAACGCAGACAGATGCGGAAGATAGCGTATTTGTTCAAAAAACAACGATTTCATCGACACCGTCGTACACTCATCGGCCTTACATTCAAGCCGAAACCCGACGAGTGGAGCGTTTCCCATTCGACCCTAATACCGCTGACAGTACAGCCTTCTTACGCTTAGGGTTGCAGTATTGGCAAGTCCGCAATATTTATAAATACCGTGCAGCGGGTGGCGTTTATCGCAAACCATCGGACTTTGCACGCCTCTACGGTCTTACTCAAAAGCAATATCGCGAACTGGAGCCATACATCCGTATCAGCAAAGATTATGCGCCGGCGTCCGAGCTTTTCGCTAAGGAGCATCATGAGAGAAAGGACACGACACACCGCTACCCGGTAAAGCTGAAACCTACGGAGCGCATCGACTTGAATGTTTCCGACACATCAGCTTTGAAACGTGTGCCGGGCATAGGCGGATACTATGCTAACAGAATTGTCAGTTATCGTCAGAGACTGGGCGGGTTTTACAGTAGGGAGCAGCTACGGGAGATAGAAGATTTCCCGGAAGAGGCCATTTCTTTCTTCAATGTGAGTAACAACATTCATAAAATCAACGTCAATAGGTTGAAGCTGAATGAGCTGAAGCGCCATCCTTACATTAATTATTATCAGGCAAAGGCCATCTTATCCTTTCGCCGATTGCGGGGACCGCTGAAAAGTTTAAACGATTTGAGATTGTTAAAGGATTTCACGGCAAGTGATATTGAGCGTCTCAGCCACTATGTTGAGTTTTAAACATTGATGAGATGAGCCGTTTTTGGGTTTTTCAAGTCTTTTAAAATCAATAAATATAGTTGTTAATAATCTTCCTCTTGAGTAGGGGATATAAAGCAAAAGAGATTGCCGTAGCAATCTCTTTTGTCATGTCGGGATGAGGCGACTCGAACGCCCGACCCCTACGTCCCGAACGTAGTGCGCTACCAACTGCGCTACATCCCGATCTGTATCTTTAAAACAGGAAAGTTTATCCTATTTCCTTTAAAGACGGTGCAAAGGTACATCTTTTTTCTGAAACGTGTATAATTTTATAAGAAAAAGTTTGTAAGTATGGTTAAAAAACACTACCTTTGCACTCGCAATTAAGAAAAAGGTACCTTAGCTCAGGTGGTAGAGCAATGGACTGAAAATCCATGTGTCCTTGGTTCAACTCCAAGAGGTACCACTTCCTCCTTTCATTCGGCCCGGTTGTTGCTTCGTGTGACGCCGGGCTTTTTTAATTCATAATTCACAATTCATAATTCATAATTATGTGCCATACCCGTTGGTTGTGAATTGGAAACCTATTGAGAAAGACATAGGGTGTGATTCTTTTGCCGCTTTTGGCCTATGTATACATTCACAATTCATTATTCACAATTAGCGGGTGCAGTATATCATTGTGAATTGAAAATTGTGCATTCTGAATTGGAAACCTGTCAAGAAAGACATAGGGTGTGTTTCTTTTGCCACTTTTGGCCTATGTATTCATTCACAATTCATCGTTCACAATTAACGGGTGCAGTATATCATTGTGAATTGAAAATTGTGCATTGTGAATTATAAAGCTTCTGTGATTTGCGCAAGATGTATGCCATTCGAGCCTTTGATCAAGATATAGTTGCCGGATGGTTGCTCTTTGTTGATGGCGTCTTTCACTTCTGCCGCATCCTTGAACTTTCGGAAGTTGCATTGTGTTTTTGCAAATTCCTCGCCAACGAGCCATACGGTGTCGAAGTCAGATCCCTTGAGCATCTCTGCTATCTTCTGATGTTCCTCCTGACTGATGTCTCCCAACTCGCGCATATCGCCTAAAATCGCCATTTTGGGCTGGGGAACATTGGTACGCTCAAAGTTTTCTATGGCTGCCGCCATACTCGTGGGGTTGGCGTTATAGGCATCAACGATGAGCCAGTTTCGCTCTGTTTGCTCCAACTGAGAGCGGTTGTTGCTTGGCACATAATTTTCTATGGCATGACAAATCTGCTGTGGTGTCAGTCCGAAATGCAATCCAACGGTCACCGCTGCCAGCACATTGTCGAGGTTGTATGCGCCGATGAGTTTAGTCTGAACTTCAAACTTGGAGCTTCCCGCCTGTTCCTTGCAGGTGGCCGCCCGCAGGTTTTCGGACATGATAGCCCATTGCAGTTTGAGAAAAGGCTCACAGCTCACGACCTCACCCCATACTTGTGCCTGCTCGTTCTGCCCATAGCTGACGACGTGTTCGAGCCCGCGCTGCCGGGCCATTGCCACCAAATGGTTGTTACTTGTATTGAGAAAGGTCAGCGCATGGTGTGCTTTCAGAAAATCATAAAGTTCACCTTTGGCCTGCATCACCCCCTCGAACGATTTGAAACCCTGCAGATGCGCACGCCCCACGTTGGTGATAAGCCCGCACGTAGGTTCCACATAGTCTACCAATTTCTTGATGTCGCCCACATGAGACGCTCCCATCTCCACCACTGCGATGTCGTGTTCCTTGTTCAGGCGCAACAGCGTTTTGGGCACCCCCACGTCGTTGTTGAAGTTGCCTTCGGTGTGCATCACGTTGTATTTCTCTGCCAGCACCGATGAAATCAGTTCTTTTGTGGTGGTTTTGCCATTTGTCCCGGTAATGCCAATCACCGGGATGTCGAATTGGCGGCGGTGCTCGCGGGCGAGTTCTTTATAAGTAAGCAGGCAATCGTCCACCAAAATGATGCGATCGTCTGTTTCGTTGTCATACTCCTTTTCGTCGATAATGGCATAACTGCAACCCTGATCGAGCGCGGATTTGGCAAATTTGTTACCGTCGAACGAAGTTCCTTTCAGTGCGATGAAAATACTGTCTTTAGGGCAGTTGCGGCTATCTGTCGTCACTTCCGGATGTTGCAGATAGAGCTGATACAATTCTTTAATATCCATGTTTGTTTTCAATATCATAAGGGCGGCCTTATGTTTGCTTGTTGTATGATGCAAAAATACTTCAAAAGTTTATCATATCCAAGAAATGAGAAAGAAAAACCCGTACTTAATGATGGAAACAGAAGGATGGGTTTCTATGCTAACGGAAACTTGGCCGACGGTGCAACATCAGACCGATATTCGTTTGGAGATACCCCATTTTTCTTTACAAGTGCCCCTTTATATTGCGCGTATTTAAAAAATGTTTTGCTTTCGTCCGAAATTCGCTAATTTTACGAGGGTTTCTTAGTTGTCTGATAATCAGTATGTTCTGAAAACATGCGCTTATGCTCTCAATCTTGCCAATCGCGGTTGCATATCGAACGGCATTGCGAGAAGGCCTTAGCCGCAGAGAGAATGAGGCTTAACCGTGTGGCGGTTGAAGCCTAACCATACCGCGATTCGGCCTTCGCCATGATATGGCGAGGCACAAAATGCGGACAGAGAGCAGTTTTGATGTTGCGCAAACCGATAATGATGGCAAAAACATAGCCCTTTTTGCGCTCATTGCTTCGAAAATAATCACCGAAAAACAGTAATTAAAATTAACAAAAAAGATTTATCAGATGGACGATGGATGCTTCGGAATGACAGCGTTAAAAAAATGTGTAGACGTCTGTAGCAAATTTCATTGGCAGTTTACTGATTATTTTGTAAATTTGTAGAAAAATACCGAGATAATGGATTATACAATCAATGTTCGTGGCAAGCTGATGTCTTTGGCCGAGCCGCAAGTGATGGGAATTATGAATGTCACCCCCAATTCGTTTTATGCGGCGAGCCTTGTGCAGACGGAGGAAACTATCCGTGCACGCGTGAAACAGGTCAGGGCAGAGGGCGCGACGATTATTGATGTGGGCGCCTGCTCCACTAATCCCTATCTTGAGAAGCTGACCACTGAGGATGAGGAAATGCAGCAACTCGATATGGCGCTGTCTATATTGAAGGAAGAAGATGCAGAAATCCCCGTTTCCATCGATACTTTTCGCTCGAAAGTGGCACAAATGTGCATCGAAAAATATCATGTGGATATCATCAATGACATATCAACGGGCAAAGACCCCGATATGTTCCCGTTGGTGGCAGAAACGGGCACGCCTTACATTCTGATGACGCAGAAGGCAACGCTCCACGACGTGTTGATGGAGTTTTCGGAAAAAGTGCAGCAGTTGCGCGAGCTCGGCCAGAAAGACATCATACTCGACCCCGGCTACGGCTTTGGCAAAACAATGGCTCAAAACTTCAAACTCTACGATGAAATGGAGCGTTTTAGGGTGTTGGAGCTGCCTTTGCTCGTGGGAATTTCGCGTAAGAGAATGATATACCAAACACTCGACATTACCCCAGAGGAGTCGCTCAACGGCACCACCGTACTTAACACCATTGCCCTGATGAAGGGTGCCGACATCCTTCGTGTGCACGATGTGAAAGAAGCGGTGGAGGCGGTGAAGCTATACAAGGCACTGATAAGTTAGGAAACACCGTAAACATGAAGTCGCGGTCAATGCCCGTATGGGCACCGGAAGACTTTATCTGTGCTCTTGGCTGCGAGGTGCACCCACGTATCGATCAGATTAAAAAGGGCTGTCCTCAGCAAGTGTGGCGAGCGATAGAAAGCTCCTCCTTTAACTCCTGAAAAATAAAAAGTTATGTTCTTCGAATTTGGAATTAAAGACATCATCGACATTCTGCTTGTCGCCCTGATGCTCTACTACCTCTACCGACTGATGAAAGAGAGCCGTTCGCTCAATGTTTTCGTCGGCATCATGGTGTTTGTGCTGATGTGGCTGTTTGTGTCGCAGGTGTTGGAAATGCGCTTGCTAGGCAGCATAATGGATAAGTTGGTGAGCGTGGGTGTTATCGGACTGATTGTTCTTTTCAAGGACGAGATACGCAAGTTTCTCTATCAGATTGGCGAGCATCGACGCGTGAAACATCTGCTGAAGTTTTTCAAGCCCAAAAAAGAAGTGACCGACGAAGAAGACAAAGAAACCATCATGCCTATTGTCTGGTCGTGTATGGATATGGCCAAAGGTAAGGTGGGTGCGCTCATCGTGATAGAGCGGTCTGTTTCGCTCAGCGAGATTGTACAGACAGGCGAAATTCTCGATGCCGGAGTGAACAAACTTTTGATAGAGAATATATTTTTCAAGAACTCACCTTTGCACGATGGTGCGATGATCATCTCGAACAGACGCATCAAGGCAGCAGGGTGTATTCTGCCGGTGAGCCACAGTATGGATATTCCTAAAGAGCTGGGGTTGCGACATCGGGCAGCAATGGGCATCTCGCAGGATTCAGATGCGATAGCTGTGGTGGTGTCGGAGGAGACTGGCCGTATCAGTGTGGCCATCAAGGGGCGGTTTCATCTACGCCTGTCGGCAGAGGAACTCGAAAGCATTCTGGCTAAGGAGCTGAGAGTGTGAGGGGGCTGAAATTTGGCAAGACTGATTCAGAGGCCTCGCTTTTTTCTTGATAAGAATATCTGAGCTGTGGGCGACGACATTGCCTTGTAAAATAAAGCAAATGAAAACGGCTCCGGAATGCGTCCGGATATCTTTCTTGTTTTTCGTACGGCAAAAGGCAAAAGAGCGTGCCATAGTCAAACAGCAAATGTTAACGACATTTAACCCAAGCCCATGGGCTTATTCCTTGCTTGGGTCGTAAAAGATAACTACCTTTGTAGCAAATAACAGACATCTAATCGATTAAAATCAAATTATGAGTTTATTAGAAAACATTGTAGCGCGTGCTAAGGCTGACAAGCAGCGCATCGTTCTGCCCGAAGCAGAGGAGGAACGCACATTGAAAGCAGCCGACAAGGTGCTGGCCGACGAACTGGCCGACCTGATTCTCATAGGCAATCCTGAGAATATTAAGAATAAGGCGGCAAAGTGGGGGCTGAAAAATTTAGGCAAAGCGACTATTGTAGACCCCTTGCACTGTGACAAGAGTGAGGACTATGCCGAATTGCTTGCCGAGTTGCGCAAGAAGAAAGGCATGACGATTGAGCAGGCTCGTGAACTCGTTACCAAGAACAACCTCTATCTGGGGTGTATGATCATAAAGACCGGCGATGCCGACGGACAGATTTCGGGTGCGTTGAGCACGACCGGCGATACGCTCCGTCCGGCTCTTCAGATAATCAAGTGTGCGCCCGGCGTGACCTGTGTGAGTGGTGCTATGTTGTTGATCACGCATGAGCAGCAGTATGGCGAGAAGGGTATTGTGGTGATGGGCGATGTTGCCGTAACACCTAATCCAACGGCCGACCAGTTGGCTCAGATTGCTTACACAACGGCTCAGACTGCTCACAGCGTGGCAGGCATACAGGATCCGAAGGTCGCTATGCTGAGTTTCTCGACTAAGGGATCGGCTAAGGACGCCATCAATAAAGAGACCGGCAAGAGTGTGTATATCATTGATAAGGTGGTGGAAGCCACGAAACTGGCTAAGGAGAAATATCCTGACCTGAAACTGGATGGAGAGCTTCAGGCCGATGCCGCTCTCGACGCTGTGACGGCGGCAACGAAAGCTCCCGACAGCGACATTGCGGGCAAGGCTAATGTGCTCGTAGTGCCTAATCTCGATGTTGGCAACATCGGTTATAAGCTGGTGCAGCGACTGGGTGGCGCAACGGCTATAGGTCCCATCCTTCAGGGCATTGCGCGTCCGGTAAACGACCTTAGTCGTGGTTGCTCGGTAGACGATATTTACTATATGGTAGCCATTACGGCTTGTCAGGCACAGGAAGCGAAGGCTAATTCATAATTCATAATTCATAATTCACAATTCATAATTGGTGCTGCATCAAGTTATATTTCATAATTTACAATTTATAATTGGCGCTGCATCAATTCGTAATTCTTAATTCATAATTTAAGGTATGAAAATATTAGTTCTTAACTGCGGGAGCAGTTCTATCAAATATAAGCTATACGACATGACCGATGAGAGCGTGCTCGCTCAAGGCGGAGTGGAACGTATCGGGCTTGACGAGGCGTTTATTAAGGTGACACTCGACAATGGAGAGAAGAAACAGATCATGGCCGACCTGCCCACTCACAAAGAGGGTGTGGCCTTGGTGTTCAAGGTTTTGCTCGATCCGGAAATCGGGGCGTTGCAGAGTGTTGATGAGATTGATGCCGTAGGCCATCGTATCGTGCAAGGCGGCGACCTGTTTGAAGAAAGTTGTATCGTTACGCCGGAGGTTGAAAAGGGCATTGAAAGCCTTATCGACCTGGCCCCCGTGCACAATGCCGGCCACCTGCGCGGACTTCGTGCGGTAGACGCTTTGATGCCGACAGTGCCACAGGTAGTGGTGTTCGACAACGCGTTCCACAGCACCATGCCTGATTATGCCTATATGTACGCCGTGCCATACGAGCTTTACGAGAAGTATCATGTGCGTCGCTATGGCTTCCATGGAACGAGCCACCGCTATGTTTCTCATCGTGTAGCCGAGATTTTGGGTAAGGATATCAAGGATTTGAAAATCATAACCTGTCACATTGGAAATGGTGCCAGTGTTGCCGCCGTGAAGAATGGCAAGGTGGTAGACACTTCTATGGGGCTTACACCGCTGGCTGGACTGATGATGGGAAGCCGTTCGGGCGACATCGATGCCAGCGCTGTGACCTATATCATGGACAAACTTGGCAAGAAGCCTCAGGAGATGGCCGACTACCTGAACAAGGAAAGCGGAATGCTCGGTATTACGGGAATTTCCAGCGATATGCGTGAGATAGAGGCTGCGGAAAAGGCCGGCGATGAGCGGGCTGTTCTTGGCATGAAGATGTATAGCTACCGTATCAAGAAATATATTGGTGCCTATGCTGCTGCAATGGGTGGCGTGGATGCCATTGTTTGGACGGCCGGCGTGGGCGAAAACCAGATTGGTCTTCGCATGACGGCAGTAGAGGGGCTGGAGTTCCTCGGTATTAAGATGGATGCGGAACGCAATAATTGTCGTGGTGTGGAGAAGGTTATATCTGCTGACGACTCTAAGGTGAAAGTGGTGCTTGTGCCTACCGACGAGGAGATTGTCATTGCCCGCGACACGCGCGACTTGGTAAAGGCAACCAAGTAAGATAAAGCAATCAATGTCCCCCTTGCCGTATGGTGAGGGGGATATTTTGTTCTGAAGACAGGGAAAATATCTAATATCTTCCGGTCTTGGTACTTGTTTGCCGGTAATCACGATTTCCCCTATGAGGGAGAGTAAAGAGAATAAGAGATATGAAGATAGTTACTTTCGGAGAAATTCTGTTGCGGCTGTCAAAGACAAGAAGTCAGCGGTTGTTTCAGGCAGGTGGTTTGGGTGCCAATTATGGTGGCTCTGAGGCCAATGTGGCCGTGAGTATGGCCCAGTTGGGTGATAGGGTAGAGTATGTGACGAGTGTGCCCGATAACCCCATTGGCGATGCTGCGTTGAACCATCTGCGCAGTTTGGGACTCGATGTGTCGCATGTTGTCAGGGCGGGTAAACGCTTAGGCACCTATTATTTCGAGCCGTCGGCATCGTTCCGCAGTACAAAGGTAGTTTACGATCGTGACGAATCCTCGTTCAACACCTTGTCACACGGAGACATAGATTGGGACCCTATTCTCAGCGATGCTACCTTGTTCCACTGCTCAGGCATCACCTGTGCCACAAGTCGCGATGCGCTCAACACCACAATGGATGCCGTAGAGTTGGCCCATGAGCGTGGCATCGAACTGACGTGCGATATCAATTATCGTGGCTCACTGTGGAATTATCCCGGTGCCGATGTGCAAAAGAGCACACGGGAACTTATGAAATACAGTTCTTTCGTGTTTGGAGACCAGAACGAATGGTATGTAGCCAGTGGCTTGGAGCCTATTCCTTTCACGGCGCTCGATGCTTCTTACCGGTTTGATTTGGACGAATATCGTCGCTATTTTGACAAGCTCCACAAGCTGTTTCCCAACTGCAGACAGATGCTGATAGGCCATCGCAACCAATTATCATTCCAGCATCATGTCAATGCCGGTGTGCTCTGGGCTGAAGGTGAGATTTACACCTCCCGCATTTGGGATATCAATCCTATTGTCGATCAAATGGGAGTGGGCGATGCTTGGGTGGCAGCGTTTCTCCATGCTCGCCTGAAATGGCCCGACGACAACCGGCGTTGTCTCGAGTTTTCGGTATCTGCCTCGTCTTTGAAAAATTCGATTCCCGGTGACCAGAATCTCGTAACCGAGACGGAAGTTATAAACAACATGACGGCTTCCGGCGGGCGCATAGAGCGGTAGACGATGACGGGGAAGCTGGTTGAGCATAATTTCGTATGGTCTCCAACGTATAATTGCCGGACGGCAATGCAGACTCGTTCCCGGCATATAGGTGGTGACGAAGTGGATTTTGGATGGATCATAGAAAAAGGAGGGTGTGCCAAATGATTTCGACACACCCTCCTTTTACCGTCTGAATGGTACAGAGTATTTACTTTCCGTGATTTTCGTCTGATACAGTCAACTTCTTGCGACCGTGAGCACGACGTGCATTCAACACGCGACGGCCATTCTTTGTTGCCATTCTTTCGCGGAAACCGTGCTTGTTTACACGGCGACGATTGTGAGGCTGAAATGTTCTTTTCATCTTTCTATTCTTATTTTAACTTATTATTGTTTCTGAACTGAAGGGTGCAAATAGTCCCGTTTGGGCTGCAAAATTACTCATAAATTTTGAAATAACAAAGAATAAAATGCTTTTTCAATATCAAAACAGTGTTTTTTTATAAATTTGTAGTAACTTTGCAGAGCCGATGTCGATGCAGGACAAAGACCGAAATGTCGGGTGATGAGGGCAAACTGTTCAGGCAGAGCTACTGTGCAGCCCACGCCTGATCGCGCGTTTGTCGCGATGTTGTGATGCAGCCCTCCGCGGCTTCATGGGAGCTTGTTTGTTCCCATACGCCACATATTGCGTGAGGGTGCGCAGCAAGGAAAGTTTCAAGGCGCAGGTTTAACGTGCATAGAGATACCGATAGACTATCGTATGCTTTTCTGAACAATCTTCCATCGACAAGATATTGCTCATAATAAATTTAAAAAATACACAAAATGATTAATTCACAGGAAATCAAAATCGGAACTTGCATCCGTATGGATGGCGGTATTTGGAAATGTATAGACTTTCAGCACCGCAAGCCGGGAAAAGGCAACACCGTTATGAATACTAAGTTGAAGAATGTGGCCGACGGTCGTGTGTTGGAGCGCACATTCCTCGTTGGACTGAAGCTCGACGATGTTCGCGTGGAGCATCGTCCCTATCAGTATCTTTACGAAGACAGCACCGGCTGCATTTTCATGAATCAGGAGACTTTCGAGCAGATTCCAATCGCCAAAGATATGATTACGGGCGCTGAGTTTATGAAAGAGGGCGACGTGGTAGATGTACAGACAGACACCTCCGATGGTACCATCCTTTCTGCCGAAATGCCCATCAAGACCAATCTGGTGATTACACACAGCGAGCCGGGCGTGAAAGGCAACACTGCCACCAACGCCACAAAACCCGCCACGCTGGAGACAGGCGCGGAGGTTCGTGTGCCCCTCTTTATCAATGAGGGCGAAACCATTACCGTAGACACCCGCGACGGAAGCTATGTGGGACGCGTAACGGATAAGTAATCATACAATAAAAGTCAAGGGGTAAAAAAGCAAAACCGACGCTGTCTTTTTGCTTTTTTACTCTTTCTGTTTTTACCTTATCTGCATTTCCTCACCCCCGTTGGAGGTGTGTCTTTCTAAAGAAACCGCTACGGTAGCGTTTTTATTCTTTTACCCTTTTATCCTTATGAAATACTCCGTCATTGTTCCTGTTTACAACCGTCCCGAAGAGGTGGACGAACTTCTCGACAGTCTTACCCGGCAGACCCTGTGCGATTTTGAAGTGATCATCGTAGAAGACGGGTCTCAAACGCCATGCCAAGAAGTATGCGATAAGTATGCCGACCATTTGGACCTCAAGTATTTCATGAAAGAAAACAGCGGACCCGGGCAGAGCCGCAATTACGGAGTGGAGCGCGCCGCCGGCGAATACGTCATTATATTAGACTCAGATGTGGTGCTGCCAAAAGGCTATCTGCAAGCCGTCGACGATGAACTTCGGCAGGAACCGTGCGATGCTTTCGGTGGTCCCGACCGTGCCCACGACTCGTTTACCGACACCCAGAAGGCTATATCCTATTCCATGACCAGCTTTTTCACTACCGGAGGCATACGCGGCGGAAAGAAGAAACTGGACAAGTTTTATCCCCGCTCGTTCAACATGGGCATTCGCCGCGATGTATATCAGGAACTGGGGGGATTCTCAAGGATGCGTTTCGGTGAAGACATTGACTTCTCTATCCGCATCTTCAAGGCGGGCTGCAAGTGCCGTCTCTTTCCCGGTGCATGGGTATATCACAAGCGACGCACCGACTTCCGCAAGTTTTGGCGACAGGTTTACAACAGCGGCATCGCGCGCATCAACCTCTACAAGATGTACCCCGAAAGCCTGAAACTTGTGCATCTGCTGCCAATGGTATTCACGGTAGGTATGTTTTTCCTCATCACAATGTTTCTCATTGGCATTCTTGTAGGCATCTTCATCTGTCCGTATGTGGATCCTCCCTTCGGCTTGATGATCTGCACAGCGTCTCTGTTGTTCCCCATGCTCTATTCATTGCTGATCTTCGCTGACTCATCCATTCGCAATCGCAGTCTCATTATCGGCCTGCTCTCCATCCGAGCCGCCTTCACCCAACTCATGGGCTACGGCTGCGGTTTTCTCATGGCCTGGTGGAAACGCTGC
This sequence comes from uncultured Bacteroidales bacterium, assembly GCA_937995875.1. GTDB lineage: Bacteria > Bacteroidota > Bacteroidia > Bacteroidales > Bacteroidaceae > Prevotella. Next base: position 68,791 of record CALKIW010000071.1, read on the forward strand.
GTTCGTGGCCGTGACGCGTTTTCCGCCTACGACAAAAACTTCTACCAATAAACTGCGGGCACACGTGTAACGCATCCGAAACATCCCCCAAACACCGCTGTTCCATCCTATCATATTTGGCATACTCCTCCTGTTCTAATGATCAAAGCCGTGCAAAATATTTCTATCAACCACTGGTCAGAGGCCGACCGCCCACGCGAGAAGTTGGAGCGACTCGGTCCGTCGGCATTGAGCGATGCCGAACTTCTGGCCATCCTCATTGGCTCCGGATCGGCCAAAGAAAGTGCCGTAGATCTCATGCGCCGCATTCTTAAAGACTGTAACAACAATCTCAACACTTTAGGAAAAATGTCGATCAGCGAACTGCAGCGCTATCACGGTATGGGTCCGGCCAAGGCCATCACCCTCCTTGCCGCCTGCGAATTGGGCAAACGACGAGGAAAAACAGAAGCGGAGCAACGTGAGGAGCTTGGCTCCGCTACGGCCATTTACAACTATATGCACCCCAAATTGCAAGACCTTGACGTAGAGGAGTTTCATGTCTTGCTGATGAATCAGGCTTTCAAACTCATCAAAAGCATCTGCATCAGCCATGGCGGCATGACCGAAACCGCTGTAGACATCCGCGTGATCATGAAGCATGCCCTGCTCAACAACACTACCGTCATGGCCGTATGCCACAACCATCCGAGTGGAAACACACATCCCAGCATGCACGATGACCGTCTGACACAGCAAATCAGGAAGGCTTGCGAAACCATGCGCATCTATTTTCTTGACCACATTATCGTGACCGATGGCAAATACTACAGCTACCACGAGGAAGGGAGGTTGTAACTCTGTCAATTTGCTTTTCATCTGTTTTTGCTAACGATTACATAGTATGTGCCGTTGTATATTCTAAATAAATGCGTTAGAATGTATGCCTTACATTGGGGTTGGCAACCTCCGCAAACTATCATTAAATAACGGATAAGCCCGGCATAATACACTTTCAAGCCGCATCCTCAGCCACAAGGCGGGGATGCGGCTTGCTGATTGATATGGTAGGCACAAGGCCGGAGTGACAACAGAAAATACCGGTATTGTAGATTTCTTAGCAGTTAAAAGTCGGAAATATCAATTTTATTTCTTAAATTCGCAGCATAAACAAACCATCAGCAACATGACACAAGAAGAAAAAACCAAGATAGAAGAACGTATCGTTGATATTCTCAAAACCGTCTACGACCCCGAAATTCCCGTAAACATCTGGGACCTCGGCATGATATACAAGGTGGATCTGCAAGAAGATGGCACGCTGGAAATGGATATGACATTCACATCACCGTCGTGTCCTGCTGCCGATTTCATTCTTGAGGATGTCCGTACAAAGGTGGAAAGTGTAGAAGGTGTGAAAGCTGCCAACGTGAATCTGGTGTTTGACCCCGCTTGGGACCAAAGCATGATGAGCGAGGAAGCACGTGTGGAACTGGGATTTGATTAACAAGTGGCGAATGAAGAACATTTATTTTATATCTGACGCACATTTAGGCTCTCTGGCTATCAGGCATAGAAGAACGCAAGAGAGACGTTTGGTGCGGTTTTTAGACAGCATTAAGGATAAAGCGGCTGCCATTTATCTGTTGGGGGATATGTTCGACTTTTGGAACGAATACAAGTATGTGGTACCCAAAGGATACACCCGCTTTCTCGGCAAACTGTCCGAAATAACAGATATGGGAGTAGAAGTCCATTATTTCACGGGCAACCACGACCTGTGGACCTATGGTTATCTGGAGCAGGAATGTGGTGTAATTGTCCACAAAAAGCCCATCACCATCGAACTCTATGACAAGGAATTTTATCTCGCCCACGGCGATGGGCTGGGCGATCCGGACAATAAATTCAAGTTGCTTCGCAAGATGTTTCACAGCCCCCTATGCCAGAAACTACTCAACTTCATGCACCCTTGGTGGGGCATGCAGCTCGGACTGAACTGGGCGAAGCACAGCCGGTTGAAACGGGCCGACGGTAAGGAACTCCCCTTTATGGGTGAAGACAAGGAGTATCTCGTGCAGTGGACCAAAGAGTACATGAAGACACATCCCAACATCGACTATTTCCTTTACGGGCACCGACACATCGAATTAGACCTAACGCTGGAGAAAAAGACGCGCATGATTATTTTAGGCGATTGGATTTGGCAGTTCACTTATGCCGTGTTCGATGGTGAGCGTCTGTATCTCGAACAGTATGTAGAGGGCGAAAGCAAGCCTTGACGCGCGTAATACGCATGCCATTGTGATGTTTTATATGCCTCAATAAGGCATCTTATGTACATACAGTGAGACACCCATCCTCTTTTTAATGGTTAAAACAGCCATTGTAAGGGTGGGTGTCTCACTGATTTTATGGGAAAGCAGAATATTTCTGCAACTCCGGTGGGGAGAAATCATTCTTCCCTCTCAACTTTTCGTTCTTCCCTCTCAACTCTTCATTCTTCCCTCTTAACTCTTCATTCTTCTCTCTTAATTCCTCATTCTTCCCTTATTTTTATTCTTCATTCTTCTCTCATCATTCTTCCCTTTATAAAATATTATTACCGTTTTTTGACCTTTGTATTCGAGTCATCCAGCGCAAAAAGGGCTATGTTTTTCCGTCAAAATAGGGCCGTGCAATCCAAAAAATTGTAGGGCTGCTGCGATAGAGGCCTTCTCACAGCATGGTTAGGCCTTATCGACTGTGCGAAAGAGCCTCAGTCACCCTGCGATTACGCCCTTGTCATCATGCCGTTAGATATTCAATCGCAGGCGGAAAAATAGGAGAATATGGGGCGTCTTTTCAAAAACGCTGACAGTCAAGCGTTTACAAGTTGTCGTAATTTCAGCGTATTTCGAACGAAGGCAAACTTATTTTCAAATACGCGAATTTGAGAGGGCTGTTTGTTCATATAATTTACCTTTTCTAATTTTTCAAAACCTGCGTTCGGAATAAGCAGGTATTTTCAAGATAAACCCGAAAATGCGTGAATATGCTGTCGCTATCTTGAAGCGGACATAACAAACGAAATATCCATACTGATTCTGCTGAGCCGAAGAAATACCCCATGCGGAGCTGTTCCCCGCATATTTTAGTGTTATATTTATGGACGAAAACGTAAATGGGCGCGAAAGCCAAAAATAATGGGTGCATACTTTGCTTTTAGGCGGATTTACATTATCTTTGTAGCAAAATATATTGTAGATGAGAATATCAGAGTTCTTCGGCAAGTTCAGGAGTTGTATGCTTTGGGGCAATCTCGTGGCAATGATAGTCACGGTATTGCTGCTTGCTGTTGGAGTAAAAATAGGGTTAGACCGTTATACTCATCATGGCGAATCTATTGCCATACCGAAACTTTTGCACAAGGATATAGCTGAAGCGGAGGATGTTGCGAGCCGTCTTCAATTAAAAATAGAGACGGTGGACACGGGATATGTAAAACATTTGCCTCCGGGATGCGTTTTGGAACAGTCTCCGGCACCGGGCGAACAGGTGAAGTCGGGGCATGCCATATATGTCACGATTAACGCCACTCAGTCGCCCACCATCAAGCTGCCCGATATTATCGACAACAGTTCGTTGCGCGAGGCGATGGCCAAGCTCACGGCTATGGGATTCAACCTGACGCCACCACAGTTTGTTGCGGGTGAGAAAGACTGGGTTTACGGAGTGTTGATGAACGGTAAACAAGTGGTCTACGGGGATCGTGTCCCCATAGATGCCAAGCTGACGGTGCAGGCTGGAAACGGTATGCGCGACCTGAGCGATGAGGTGAATTATATCGACTCGGACTATACCAACGAAAACGACAACTTCGCATCCGGCGAGTTTGGTGATTTTGATGATTTCGAAGAGGTGGGAGAGGCCCCAACAGAGCCGACCGGAGCTGTTAATCAGGAGAAGAAACCAGCGGCAAAATCACACAATGACCCGGCTTCTGCGCCACATTCCCCGAAGAAAGCTACACCCAAACCGGAAACAACCAACGAATGACAGACGAGATACAGGATATAAATCTACCCGGAGAGAACAATCAACAAGACGAGCTGTTCTCCAATACGAGTGGAAACGAAGGGCAGCTCCACGAACACTGGAAAGTGGAGGTAGATGCCGGACAGGCTCCGTTGCGGATAGACAAATACTTGGCCGAGCGGATGGCTCATTCCAGTCGCAACCGCATACAGACGGCAGCCGATGCCGGGTGTATATTTGTGAACAACAAGCCGGTGAAAAGTAACTACAAGGTCCGCCCACTCGATGTCATCACGTTGATGCTCGACCGGCCGAAACACGACTCATCTATCAAACCCGAAAATATTCCGCTCAATATAGTCTATGAGGACGACGACCTCATGGTGGTGAACAAAGAGGCAGGAATGGTGGTGCATCCCGGTGCCGGCAACTTCGACGGCACATTGATTAATGCGGTGGCATGGCATCTGCGCGATTTGAAATCGTTCGATCCCAACGACCCTGAGGTGGGACTGGTGCACCGCATAGATAAAGATACCAGCGGACTGCTCGTCGTGGCCAAGACGCCCGATGCTAAGACGGCGTTGGGAAAGCAGTTTTTCCATAAGACCACACATCGCTCGTATCATGCGTTGGTGTGGGGAAATCCTGTGGACGACGAGGGAAGGATAGAGGGCAACATCGCCCGCGACCCCAAAGATCGGCTCCGAATGAAAGTGTTTTCTCCGGATTCGGGTATTGGCAAACCGGCCGTCACCCATTATCGGGTGCTCAGTCGATTCGGATATGTCACACTGATGGAATGTATTCTCGAAACGGGCCGTACGCATCAGATTCGTGCCCACATGACACACATCGGGCATCCGCTTTTCTGCGATGAGCGATATGGGGGATGTGAGATATTGCGCGGACAGCGCAGCAGTACCTACAAGGCTTTTATCCAAAACTGCTTCAAGGTCTGCCCACGACAGGCCCTGCACGCCAAGACACTCGGTTTTGTGCATCCCCGAACGGGCAAACAGATGGATTTCGACTCTGAATGGCCGGAGGATTTCGATGCGCTCATCAGCAGGTGGAAAAATTATGTGAAGGGCACCACGCTGGACACCTTTTCCGAATAGGCATGAATGAAACGGCCACTGAAACCTTCCCTACACCATGTTGTGGGCTTGCGATACAGTTCTACACGGAGTTGCTTAAAAAGGCTGAAGCCTTTGTTTCGCTGCAAAACAAGACATACGAGACAGAGGGGAAGAAGGAAGGAACGGTTGTGAACGACAGAAAAAATGATTAAACAGAATAACTTATGAAAAATTTAAAGAGAAACATTGCCATCGTTTGTGGCGGCGATTCATCAGAACACGCTGTTTCCATGCGTTCCGCACAGGGACTGTATTCCTTCTTCGACAAGGAACGCTACAACGTCTATATAGTCGATGTGAAGGGGCAAGCCTGGCACGTGGCCTTCGATGATGGTGATATTGCAGAGATAGACCGAAACGATTTTTCATTTATCGGACAGGATGGAGAGGTTGTCGTGTTCGATTATGCCTATATCACCATACATGGCACACCGGGCGAAAACGGCGTGTTGCAGGGCTATTTCGACCTTATCCATCTGCCTTATTCCACGAGTGGCGTGCTCGTAGAGGCCATGACGTTTGATAAGTATGTGCTCAACAACTATCTGCGAGGGTTTGGCGTGAACGTGGCCGACAGCATCCTGCTTCGCCGTGACGAGGCCTATGACGAAACGGAAGTGGAAGCCCGTTTGGGCATGCCGGTGTTTGTCAAACCATCGGCCGACGGCTCCAGCTTTGGTGTGTCCAAAGTGAAATGTGCCGACCAGTTGGCTCCGGCTCTGCGTGTGGCGTTCATGGAGAGCGACGAGGTGATGATAGAGAGCTTCATAGAAGGAACGGAAATATCGGTGGGATGCTACAAGACAAAAGAGAAGTCTGTGGTGTTCCCTGCCACAGAGGTAGTGACGAGCAACGAGTTTTTCGACTATGATGCTAAATATAACGGGCAGGTGCAGGAGATAACGCCGGCGCGCCTTTCACCCGAAACAACCCGGAAAGTGGCTGAGGAAACCAGTCGTATATATGATATTCTGCATTGCAACGGCATTATCCGTATCGATTATATCATATCGAAGAACGCCGATGGCAGCGACAGGATTAATATGCTCGAAATCAACACCACGCCCGGCATGACCGCCACGAGTTTCATCCCGCAGCAAGTGCGTGCGGCAGGACTTGACATCAAGGATGTGCTGAGCGATATTGTTGAAAATCAGTTCAGCTGATAGGCTGCACATTGTGCACGGGCAATCATCGGCAGCGAGACGAGATGATGTGCGGTGCATGCCAAATCACAGTTACAAACCCCGCATGATGCAGCAGGCATGATGCTTTGTAAATATTCTGTTATGCATAGTGAATTAAGGAAGTTTGATTCCATCCGCCCGTTTGAGCCGGAGGAATTGCCTGAGGTTTACGACCGGTTGTTGGCCGATCCGCAGTTTCAGTCCGTATTGAAACACCTCTATCCGGATGTTCCTCTGGAGATGGTGGCACGGAAGATGAAGGCATGCAAGACCAATCTGGAGTTTCAGAAAGCGTTTTGCTATGACTTTATCAAAAACTTGTTGGCTAAGGCTGCCGACGGTTACGAGATGGATGCCTCACAGATAGACAATAGCAAGCGTTACACATTCGTCAGCAATCACCGCGACATTGTGCTCGATGCTTCCATCCTCGATGTGCTGCTTATCGATGCGGGATTTGATACCACGTGTGAGATTGCCATCGGCGACAACCTTCTGTCGCTGCCTTGGGTTAGGGATTTGGTGCGTGTCAACAAGAGTTTTATCGTGCATCGTGGAGTGACGATGCGCGAGATGCTCAGGGCCAGCAAGCAGTTGTCGGAATATATGCACTATGCCATTGCGGAGAAGAAAGAGAGCACCTGGATCGCTCAGCGGTCGGGACGAGCTAAGGATTCAGACGACCGCACTTCCGAAACCGTACTCAAGATGATGACAATGGCGGGCGAGGGCAATTTGGTGGAAAGACTGAAGGCCTTGCATATAGTTCCGTTGAGCATTTCGTATGAGTACGACCCGTGTGATTTTCTGAAAGCTGCCGAGCTTCAGCAGCGGCGTGATGATGCCGACTGGAAAAAGGGACCCAAAGACGACATCATATCCATGCAGACAGGCATTATGGGCTACAAGGGGCATATTCATTATTACTGCGCACCGTGTATCGATGATTTTCTTGACACCATACCGGCCGATATGCCCAAGTCCGATATATTCAACCTGCTGGCTCATCACATTGATCGGGAAATTCATCGCCATTACAGACTTTATCCTTCCAACTACATCGCACTGGACGAGTTGAGAGGCAACCGAGGCTTTGCGTCGAAATACACTGCTGCGGAGAAACTCCGTTTCGAACAATATCTGGCCGGACAGCTTGCCAAGATAGACTTGCCCAATAAGGATGAGGCTTATCTGCGTGAGCGTCTTCTCACGATGTATGCCAACCCGGCTATTAACTATATGGCGGCAAAACAAGATTAGAAGGTATGCGCAGTTGGAAAACATCATCTTTGGCTTTCCTTTTCGTGATGGGAATGGCAGCATGCGAAGTCGATGATTACGCTTCGGGCGACGGACGCTATTCCTATATGCGTGCCGATTTCGGTATGCTTCATACAACGGCTGATGGCAGGGCCGACTATGTGCTGACCGACGACGGAGACTCTATAGCCTTTTCCAAGCTCTCAACCGTAAAATGGAAGGCAGCGGTCGATACCCTTTGGCGTGCATTGGTGTATCATGATGTGGCTTCCAAAGAAATGTTTTCTGCTACGCCTGTAGGTGTCGTGACGCCTACAAAGTTATCGCAAATGGAGAAGATTTCCACCGACCCGCTCACCATCAACAGTTTATGGGTGGGTGGTGGTTTCCTTAATATCGGCTTCGCGGTGAAAGCGGGACAGACCGACAGTATCGAGGTGCAACAACAGGTAGGACTGGTTTTGGAAAATATTGCGGTCAGCGTTATGGGAGACAAAATCGTCAGTCTCCGCATGGTGCATGCCCAGAATGGAGTTCCCGAATATTATACTGTGCGCGGATATATGAGTATGCCCCTTACAAAAGATATGCAAGGGGCAGTTATTCGGCTGAGGGCCAATACATATGCGGGCGAAAAGTTTTTCCTTAACTACGGAAAATGATGCCTGAGAAAATCATTACGGTTGCATCACTATCGTTCTTAATTCTTCCACTTCTTCCTCAGTTGTAGCCCAACTGGTTACGAATCGGCAAATGGTGTGTCTTTTGTCGTATTTGCCCCATACGGTAAAATGGACGTGTTTCGACAGCCGGGCCATCTCGTCGTTGTGTATAACGATAAACTGCTGGTTGGTGGGGGAGTCAATGTAGAAGTCGTAGCCTTTCTCCTTGAAAATACCTTTTACTTTCATGGCCATATTGATGGCATGGCGGGAAATGTCAAAATACAGATTGTTGGTGAACAAAGCGTCAAACTGCAAACCTATGGCGCGCCCTTTAGCCACAAGTGCCCCGTGTTGTTTGATGATGTTGAAAAAGTGGGGATGGGCATTGTTGTGGGTGAAAACGACGGTTTCTCCGCATAGCGCGCCCACTTTTGTGCCACCGATATAAAATGCATCGCAGTGCTTGGCGAGAAACGGAAGCGTGATGTCGTTTGGCTCAGCCATGAGTCCGTAGCCCAAACGGGCACCGTCTACATAGAGCGGCATCTCGTATTTTTGGCAAACCTTATACAGATTATCAAGTTCTCGTGCCGTGTAGAGCGTGCCCAACTCGGTGGGGAAAGTGATGTAGACCATACCGGGATAGACGCAGTGTTCGGCATTGCCGTCGTGCAGAAACTCATCCATATAGCTGTCAAGGTCGTGAGCATCCATCTTTCCGTTTTTGCCTTTCAGGGTAATCACCTTGTGCTCCGTAAACTCAATGGCTCCTGCTTCGTGGGTGTTGATATGCCCTGTGTCTACAGAAACCACGCCCTCGTAGGTGTGGAGCAGCGAGTCGATGACTGTGGCGTTGGTCTGTGTGCCGCCGACAAGAAACCAAATCTGGGCATCGGGAGCACCACAGGCCGCCTTGATTTTGGCTTTGGCTCTCTCCGACCATTGGTCGTAACCGTATGTCAGACTTCTCGTGTCGTTGGTCTCCACGAGGTGTTTCAAAACAGCGGGGTGTGTGCCGTTGTTGTAATCCGATTCAAAAGACAGCATAGGCTTTTAATTTTTGGCTACAAAGATAATGAAAAAGGCTGTCAGTTGATACAAAAAAACATTTAAAATAAATATTTCCTACATTTTCATGCTGACGGCAAAAGGTGCTGCCCCTCAAAAAGTTTACATGGAAACGCCAAAAAAAAGCGCTCAGGTA
>CALKIW010000072.1 GCA_937995875.1 uncultured Bacteroidales bacterium
CAAATATACAGGACTACGTGCCGGCGAGAAACTTTATGAAGAAGTGTTGTCGAATACTGAAAACACGCTTCCAAGTTTCCATGAGAAGATACGTATTTCAAAGGTTAGGGAATATGATTTTAAAGACATAGATAACGCTATCAAAGACTTAATCAAAGTATCTTTTAGCTTCAATGATTTGGAAATAGTAAAGAAAATGAGGGAGATTGTCCCAGAGTATCATCCGAATAATACGGTTTATTCTGTATTAAATGAAGATTAGACGTTTGAGCCATGCATGAACTTTTTTACGATTTCCTAAGGTTTTCTCTCTCTGAATCTTCTGAAGAACCCACATCAGTTGCAAAGATGGATTGGAACAAATTATTGGAATTTGGTCGAAAACAGTCTATTGTTGGAGTGTTGTTCCATGGCATGAACAAGCTTGATACAACAGGTTCCAATCTTCCTGACAAATATTCGGTAGCACAATGGTTTGCAAATAATCAGTTCATTATTGAAAATAATAAGCAGGTAAATCATGATGCTTCAAAATTGACGAGCTTCTTTTATCATAAAGCCAAGGCAAAAGCATGTGTACTGAAAGGGCAAGGAAACGCACTGATGTATCCGGATCCTTATATGAGAACTCCCGGCGACATTGACCTTTGGACTGAATTAGATACCATATCTTTATTGAAATTTGTCAAATCCTTGGGCGTTAAACTTAGTGTAGAATATCACCACATCGACTTCTCATTCTTTACAAAGACAATCGCAGAAATTCATTATTTCCCGTCTTTCATGGGAAACTTATTCTATGAATGGCGATTAAGAAGATATTTTGATAAGGTTAAAAAAGAGCAATTTAGAAATTTAGTGAAGCTTCCGGATAATGCAGGTTCCATCTTCGTGCCCACTGACAGCTTCAATAGGATTTTTCAGATGTCACATATCATGCATCATTTCTTCTTTGAGGGAATCGGATTACGTCAAATTATCGACTATTATTATCTTTTAAAAAGAGGTTTTACTCAAGACGAACAACGCAAAGAACAAAAACTTCTGAAACGCTTGAGTATGTATAAGTTCTCTTCCGGAATAATGTGGATACTGAAAGACATTCTTGGACTTGAAGATAAATATCTATTATTACCTCCTAATAAAGCTGTAGGTGAAATGATACTTAAGGAGATTGAATATGCCGGGAACTTCGGACACCATGATGAGCGGTATTCCTTCAAAGGCACATCTATATATAAACAATATATAACGGAAACATATCGCAATCTTCATTTTGCTATGGAATTTCCATCAGAGACTATATGGGGAAGACCAATTGCTCGATGGTGGCACATGATATACAAAGCCTATCTCAGATTTAGAATAAAATAATACGACTAACATGAATACAAAAGAGCTACGCAACCAAAGATTAGCAAACCGATTAGTAACCAACCTTAAACGTCGGCATTATGACGCCTGCTTTTGTCACAATGCAGAGGAAGTACTCCAAAAAGTTAAAGAACTTATTCCAGAGGGAAGCAGTGTGACATGGGGTGGATCGGCCAGCATCCGTTCTTTGGGAATCACTTCGATGCTGAAAGCCGGACAATATGAAGTTTTCGACCGAGAGGATGTTACAACGGAAGAAGACAAGTTGCGTATCTATCGCAAGGCTTTCGAATGTGATTATTATCTTTCCAGTGTTAATGCCATCAGTGAAGACGGTGTGATTGTAAATATAGATGGCAACGGCAACCGAGTGGCCGCCATTACCTGGGGTCCCAAACACGTTATTTTGGTGGTGGGATTGAACAAAGTATGCCAAGATACAGATGCCGCTCTCAAACGGGCACGTTCTACAGCGGCTCCTACAAACATGACTCGTTTTGACTTGAATACACCTTGCCATAAAGACGGCTCCTGTCATGACTGCCTGTCAGAAGAAAGTATCTGTAACTACATCTCTATCCAGCGAATGTCACACCCTAAAGGACGCCATACGGTTATATTGGTCGATGAAGATTTAGGGTATTGATTCTTTTCATAGCCTTCGATACATACCAAGACCGCTGACAAGCCTAACAGTCAGTCACCTGTGGTAATACCGCTTGAAAGCCTGCACCACACAGAGGTGCCCACAGTGGTGGCAAATGGCAATATTGAAATAAGCCGTCCTGTGATTTCTGAATCAAACAGCACCGCAAGGCTAATGATGAGTAGAGAAAACATGACGGCTATGAATATAGCCAAGAACCGCCATACAGCTAAACGAGAGCCTCATTAAGGAGGGTTATCGTCCATGCCATAGGTTAGCTCCCCGCTATCCTGCTCCATGACATCAACCCTCTTTTAGCTTTATCCGGCAATTATCCAGTGATTCTACAACGGCAAGGCTTTCTACTCGGATATTCATCTTTTCCAATTCTTCACGTCCGTGCTGAAAAGATTTCTCGATGATAAATCCCATTCCATCAAGCTGAGCACCGGCTTGTCGGCAAAGATCAACTATCCCCTTAGCCGCATTGCCATTGGCGAGAAAATCATCAATGAATATAACCCTATCGTCAGCAGTGAGGTATTCTTTGGACACAACAACATCATAGTTGCGCTGTTTGGTAAACGAGAAAACGGTTGTACACAACATATTGTCCATTGTGGAAGGCTTCTTTTTCTTGGCAAACACCACCGGAACATCCAACAACAGCCCCACCATCACGGCAGGAGCAATACCACTGGCCTCTATTGTTATTATTTTAGTAATGTTGCAAGACGCAAAGCGGCGTATAAATTCTACCGCAATCTGTCTCATCAGATAGGGGTCCATCTGATGATTTATAAAACTGTCTACCTTGAGAATACCTCCCGGCAGACTTTTTCCATCCTTTAAAATTCGCTGTTTTAATGCCTTCATTGTATGCTTTTGTTATTGATGCAAAAGTAATAAAAAAACGGCAAACACTATTAGGCTGCATCAAAAGTTTCAAGCAGAAAGGCTCGAATTCTATACTAAGGCATCGGCTCCATACAGAGCAAAGTCACCTCTGGCCGGATCTGTGGGAAAAACTTTTGCCATCTCTTGGGTCAGTGCTTGTGTAGTGGCCCACGAGGCCGATTTTGTATGGACAAGCCCCAGCCGTCGGGCCGTCTGCATCACATGGGTGTCCATAGGGATGTAGAGTGATGTTTTGTCAATATAATCACTCCAAATGCCAAGGTCTACGGGTGAGTTATCGCGCACCATCCACCTTAGAAACATACACGGACGCTTGCAAAGAGAGGTGACGGGTTGCGGAACGATGCCCTTCAGTCCACGCTTTTTAAAATAATGAGACAGGGCCGCCAATGTCTTCAGCGCATCTCCATACATCGGGTTACCCTTTTGCACAGCTTGGTATGCAAACTCCCCCAACGACCCACACTCCGCAATCAGCTCACGCAGCGACTGCATGAAATGCAGCATGGTGTGGTTATCATAGAGCCTGTAAAAGCACTGACTATTGTCCGGAAACATTTTGGTATAAGCTCCGCTCCTAACCCATTCGTAAGGCTCACCCTGACTGGCGTCGAGCAGCAACTGAATTTTAGGCAGGAACTGCTTGCGGGAGCCATAGCTTAGGCTACTGGCAACAAACGCCATGACCTCCTGATTCAATCTCCCTTGTACCTGATGCATAAACCATGAGGGGTCGCCCTGAATAAATTCCTCTGTTTCAAACTGTTCAGCGTATTTGACAAGTTGTTCGCGTATAGCTTTTCTCATAGATAACGAGGCTTTTCTTAATCGTGTTTTACAGAAAGAGAAACCTACCTTTGGAATTGGCAAAGGTAGGTTTCTCCTATTTTTATACCAGTGGTTTACTGAGCAAACCGTTCTAAACTCTCTGGAATTTTGATATCATCACATTGTATGCGATTGAGCATGTCGCATCCTTTTTTCGTAATATGGAATCGCTGACATCTACTGTCTTCTTTGCAAGCCTGACGCCGAACGAGCGTTTTCTTTTCCAACGACACTATTACCTTAGATGCATTAGACCGCGTAAGCCCTAATTGCTCTGCTATTTCACCCGACAAAAGGGTCGCTCCGTCTGAGAGCAAACACAGCAACATCGCTTCGTTCATATTCAAACCGAGTAATTGCTGCAATTGGTTTTCGAAATCAACAATACTTCGATATATATTCCTGATTTTACATAAGCAGCAACTATCCATTATTTCAACAAGACCTTTTTGATGATTTCTTCAAACTGGCCTTTTCCCATAGCGCCCACCACCTTTTGGGGCTCACCATCCATTGGGATAAAGATGAGCGTTGGGATAGACTGTACGCCAAAGAGCGAAGCAAGCTCCTGTTGCTGGTCTACGTCCACTTTGTAAACATCAACCTTACCGTCATATTCATTGGCCAATTCTTCTACAATGGGGGCAGTTTGCTTACATGGACCACACCATGTTGCATAAAAATCGATAATAGCAGGTTTATCGCCGGCAAAATTCCACTTTGTCGGGTTGGCCTCATAATCCATTACTTTCTGCTTAAACGCTTCCTTTGTCAATTCTATTGTTTTCATTTTTACTGTCTCCTCTTGTTTAATTGTTTCTACTTGATTGTTTTGAGTATCTTTCTTACCTCGCTGTCCGGAGCATGCCGATAGAGCAATCATTGCTATGGCAGCCACTACATAAAGGCTCTTAAAGTTTTTCTTCATATTTCATATCATTTTTATTTCCTTTGGAAAACAATACAAAGATATGGTATTAAAGAGATAAAAACAAATATCCAATGGAAAATTTCCACCCAAATAACGCTTATTAACAGAGGAGATACCCGTTTTAACGTTTTCCAACGGAAACTTCTTTGTCTAACAAAAATAATCCTTAGATTTCAATGATAATGCCCCTACTTTGATGCCCCATTATGATTGCGCTGAATGAAAAAGAAGCCTATGCACTTCTTCCATCCTGACATCTGTCTCCAAAAATTTCAAAATCAATAGGATGCAGTGCAGGGAATCCCCATATCAATTACCCTATCGCGAATACGATTGAGTTCGTCCGGTGTAGCCTTCCGCAAATCTCGGTCGGGTGTTTCCCGGTCAATGGTGTAGATCATCACGCTTTCCGGCTTTATCTCTCCTACTGCTTTGAGCCAAGGCAACACGTATTCATCACTCGTATTATCCGTTCCGTCACCTTTCATAAACATCGTTTGCACAATCACGTGGCCATTAAAAAATTTGAGGTTGTCGATAATTTTATTGACGTCATACGAGGGTTGTAAAGGGCGGTTTACCTTTTTTATATAGTCATTGTCTACCGTGTCGAGTTTCAATATGTTGTTATCAACCTTCATCAAAGCCTCCCTAACGGCAGCCCTCGCCGTGAATGTTGCATTGCTCAGCACACTGATTTTGGCCTTAGGGCACCATTTGTCACGAAGTCTGATAGTATCATCTATGATTTCGGCAAAATGTGGGTGGCTCGTTGGCTCGCCATTGCCTGCAAAGGTAAGCACGTCGGGCTGTTGTCCCGCATCATGCATCATGATCAGCTGACGCTCCAACTCCCTTGACACAAGCTCGCGGGCAGGATGCTTGCTACGGGTAAACCCGTCTTTATTAAATCCTATTTCACAATACAAACAATCAAAATTGCAGATTTTACCATCACCGGGCAAGAGGTTAATGCCCAAGCTCAACCCTAACCTGCGACTGTGGACAGGCCCGTATATAGGACTGGGAAATATAATCGTACTCATAATGCTTATGTTTTCAGCTTGAAATGTTATGTCAGAACAAAGGTAACAAAAAACTTTGAATCACGTTCTCTCGGCATATTTTATTTCAACCCTCGCCCTGAAAACATTTCGGACACCATGCTTCTTGATGTTTTTAAACACTGTATTTTTATTGACAGTTCCCCCTCTATATTTTGCGTATTTGAAAACAAAAATATTTCCGTCCGAAATTCGCGAAAATCACGAATATTGGTAGTTCTCTGATAATCAGCTCGTTTCAAATTCGCGTCTCAATGTCCTCTGTTTTATCGTTTGCGATTAAGTATCTAACGGCATGACGAGAAGGCCGTAACCATCAGACGAATAGGCTCTTTCCGCATTGCCGTTAAGCTTTTACCGCACCACGATAAGGCGTTGAACGCATCGGCCTCGTAATTTTCAGAATATTTGGATTGATTTTAGAGACTCAAACATAGCCTTTTTTGCGCTGGATGTCGAGAAAATAAACACTGAAAAAAGGTAAAATAATTATATAAAATTGGAAACCAGAACAAATGAAATCCGCTATTCTATTTTAGGAGACTAAAATCTCATTATCTCATCATTTTGTGTTACCTTTGTCGTATCATTCAAAAATAACAAACATGAAAAGGAATTTATTACTGCTGTTTTCCCTCGTATGGGTGTTGATGCTTGGCGCACAGCACTTATATGTGGGCACGTATAACATCCGTAACAATAACGACGGCGACGAGAAGCGGGGCGACGGATGGAGTGTAAGGCAAAAGGCGGTGTGCGACCAACTTAATTTTGAAAGTCCGGACATATTCGGCACACAAGAAGTTTTGGTGGACCAACTACACGATATGCAAAGACGAATGCCGGAATATGCTACACTTGGCGTTGGGCGCGATGACGGCAAGGAAGCAGGCGAATATTCTGCCATTTTCTATAAGAAGGCCCGTCTCAAACTCTTGGACGATGGTCATTTTTGGCTGAACGAGACGCCCGACCGACCCAAATTGGGGTGGGATGCCGCCTGCATACGCATTTGTACGTGGGGACTTTTCGAAGACCGAGAGAGCGGCAAGCAGTTTTATTTCTTCACCCTGCACATGGACCACGTTGGAGTTGTGGCTCGTCGGGAATCAGCCAAACTCATCGTGGAGCGTATCCGCGAAACTGCCAAGGGGCGACCCGTCATCGTGACAGGCGACTTTAACGTGGATCAGCACAATGATATTTTCGCTATCTTCACACAGTCGGGATTGCTGGCAGACAGCTACGAACTTGCACAGCAGCGGTTTATCGAGAACGGCACATTCAACAATTTCGACCCTACGATGAAGACCGACAGTCGTATTGACCATATCTTCGTAAGTCCCAGCGTCACGGTAAACCATTACGGAGTACTCACCAATATGTATTGGCGACCCATTGCCCATCAAGAAGACGTGAAAGGCAACGCAGCTCCTTCAGAAATCAATCTGCGCAAATACGCCATCCACACACCTTCTGACCATTATCCGGTGTTTGCCAAACTCAAATTAGGCAAATAACCCGAAAAGGATGTATGGTAGACTTGGGCTGTTTCGGTCTGACCGAATTGTGAAAAGCAACAGCCTTGACGCAAGTCCGACAACCAATGCGTGCAACACGCTTTACACCCGATTTTGGCAATGTGCCGGACTTGGGATTTTAGTTGTGCAAAAGCAACCGAGAAGTGTACAGTCAAAATGATAATCGCCCAAACAAGTGTTTTTCAAACCCACAGTGTCTATTTGCGCTTGCCGACTGCCTCTGCCCGCGTTTACATTATTTCGTTAATGCTCGTTAAAGCTTCGTTTCATTGTTAATATTTTTATACCTTTGTGCAAAATTTACATAGTTATTGCCGATTCGTAAATGGGAAAAAATAATAAGAAAACCGGCAGACACTCAGGTCTGCAGGCCGTAACTCTTTGTATCAGCACCGCATTAGTGCTTATCCTGCTTGGACTTGTTGTGTTTTCAACGCTCACCGGGCGTAATCTGTCATCGTATGTAAAAGAGAATCTTGTCGTGTCGATGATGCTCGAACAGGATATGACAGATACGGAAGCACAATCCATGTGCAAAGGGCTTTCCCTACGGCCTTATATTAAAAACGTAAACTTTATCAGCAAAAAATCGGCTCTGGCTGAGGCCACAAAGGAAATGGGTATCAATCCATCAGAATTTACCGATGGTGTGAATCCGTTTTCCTCGTCGATAGAATTGACGCTGAAAAGCGACTATGCCAACAACGATTCTCTGACGTGGATATCTCGCGAATTGAAGAAATATCCTAAAGTATCGGAAATAAGCTATCAAAAAGACTTGATAGATGCCGTAAACCGAAACCTTGCCAAAATAGGTTTGGGGATGTTGGTATTGGCAATTTTGCTGACTTTTGTATCGTTTTCGCTCATCAACAACACTGTAAGGTTAGATATCTATGCCCGTAGATTCTCCATCCATACCATGAAGTTGGTTGGAGCTTCGTGGGGCTTTATCCGCAGGCCGTTTGTTCGCAGAGCCGTGCTCACCGGACTTTTGGCTGCCATATTGGCCAACATCTTTCTTGCAGGATGTATCTATGTGCTCTATCGCTACGAACCGGAGATTCTCACGATCGTGACGTGGCGCGAAATGACCATGACCGGCTGTGCTGTGATTCTCTTTGGTATTATTATTACAGCACTATGTGCTAACATCTCGGTGAACAAGTTTTTAAAGATGAAAGCAGGAGAACTGTATAAAATTTAGCATCATCATTTCCAAGACATCAAGTAAAATAATATAATGGATAGAAGGAATTTAGCATTTGGCCGGACAAACTTCATTTTGTTGGGCATTGGCTTCGCGATTGTCGTTATCGGATTTATCCTGATGACCGGCAGTGCTTCAACAGAACAGGCTTTTGAAGCCGACATTTTCAGTGTGCGTCGCATCAAGGTTGCGCCGGTGGTATGTTTCATCGGTTTTATTTCCATGATTTACGCCGTGATTCATAAACCTAAGGGTATGAATAACGACACCACTGCTGTGAGTGCAGAAGAAAAAACCTCAGAAACGGTTGATACAAAACAGAAATAGAACAATAAATAACAGATGGACTTACTTCAAACCATTATCATCTCAATTGTGGAGGGGCTCACCGAGTTCCTCCCTGTATCGTCTACGGGGCACATGATTATCACCCAAAACCTTCTTGGAGTTCAGCCCGGAGATCCATTTGTACACGCCTTTACATTCATCATACAGTTTGGTGCCATCCTTTCTGTGGTATGCCTTTATTGGAAACGATTTTTCCAAATGCGCAATGGCGAGGAGGTAAACCAAAAACTCAACTTCTACGGATTGCTCATCGTGGGCGTGTTGCCGGCGGTAGTCATAGGCTTGGCCGCCAAAAAGAGCGGATTGCTCGATTGGCTGCTCGACTCTGTACTGGTAGTAGCCATCATGCTGGTGATAGGTGGCGTGTTCATGTTGTTTTGCGACAAAATATTCAATAAGGGGCGCGATGACCATAAAGTAACTGCTAAGCGAGCATTTTTCATTGGTTGTTTCCAGTGCATATCCGTAATCCCCGGCGTCAGCCGTAGTATGGCCACTATTGTGGGCGGTATGCAACAGAAGCTCACACGTAAGAACGCAGCGGAATTTTCGTTCTTTCTGGCGGTGCCTACAATGGCCGGAGCCACCCTACTCGACCTGATAGAAATGTTTGGCGAGGATACGACGTGGGCCACATCGCACAACATCACCATGCTCGTCGTGGGCAGCGTGGTTGCGTTTATCGTAGCTATGATGGCCATGAAATGGTTTGTTGGTTTCATTACAAAATATGGTTTTAAAGCCTTTGGCTGGTATCGCATCATCGTAGGAGGCATCATTCTTGCCATGTTGCTGTCGGGACAGTCGCTGGCAATGGTAGAGTAAATATACATGGATTTTATTCAAGGTGAAATCTTTGCTATCGACAAGCCTTACCGCAAGTCAAGCTTTGGAGCATTGGCACACGTTCGCTATCTGCTCTCCCGAAAACTGGGGCGCAAAGTAAAAATAGGTCATGCCGGAACGCTCGACCCATTGGCAACAGGCGTACTTGTACTGTGTACGGGCAAATGCACCAAACAGATAGAAACGTTGCAGAGCCACACTAAAGAATATGTCGCCACTCTGCAACTGGGAGCCACCACCGACAGCTACGACCGAGAACACGAGGTAAACCAAACTTACCCCTATCGGCATATCACCGAGCCCATGATACGCGAAGTGTTAAGGCAATTCGAGGGAGATATAAAGCAAGTGCCTCCTACCTACAGTGCCGTGAAAGTGGCGGGGAAACGAGCCTATGCCATGCGTCGCAATGGAGAAGATGTAGAGCTTGCACCCAAAAATATTCATATAGACGAGATTGAGCTCATCAGTTTCGATACCGAAAACTTCCTGATGACCATTCGAGTGGTGTGCGGAAAGGGTACCTATATCAGGGCTTTGGCACGGGATATTGGTCGGGCTTTGCAGAGCGGGGCATATCTTACAGCACTTAGACGCACACGAGTGGGCGACATCACTGTAGACAAATGTATTGACTTCGACCACATCCCAGAATGGTTGGACAGTCTGCCCGAATGCTCCGACACCTCCAAACAGTAAGCATGCAGTCTGCAAAACAGCATAACAAATGAGGAAACGAAAGGAAATAATAATATGAAATTATCGCAATTCAAATTTAAATTGCCCGAGGAACTCGTGGCCCTCTATCCGCATAGCTTTATGCGTGAGTTTACTAACGACGACGGAACAAAAGGCTCCATCCGCGTAACCCGTCGTGATGAATCTCGCCTAATGGTACTCCACCGTACCACCGGAGAAATAGAGCTGTATAAAAAGGATGCAAAGGGAAAGCCTATAGAGGGTGAATTCCTCGACTTCCGTAATATTCTCGACTATTTTGATGAGCATGATACTTTCATATTGAACGACACCAAAGTATTCCCTGCACGCCTTTACGGCACTAAAGAAAAGACCGATGCCAAAATCGAGGTGTTTATATTGCGTGAGCTGAATCAGGAGACCCACCTCTGGGATGTGCTTGTGGAGCCTGCACGGAAGATACGCATTGGCAATAAACTGTTCTTTGACGAGGTGGGAACAATGGTGGCTGAAGTCTACGATAATACCACAAGTCGCGGGCGTTCGCTCCGATTCCTTTACGACTGCTCGCATGAACAGTTCAAAAAAGAGCTTTTTGCCTTAGGAGAACCACCACTGCCTGCCTATATTTTGAATGGTCGTCCGGAAGACCCTACAATGAAAGGGATGCATGTGCGCTCCCGTGCCCTACCCGAAGACGCGGAGTATTTCCAGTGCGTTTATGCAAAAAACGAGGGCGCAGTCACGGCACCCGCTACCGGATTGCACTTTAGCCGTGAACTGATGAAGCGCATGGAGATCAAGGGTATTCACACCGCGTACATCACGTTGCATTGTGGACTCAGCAACTTTAGCCCCATAGAGGTGGAAGACCTGACCAAGCACAAAATGGACTCGGAGCAGATGATTATCAATAAAAAGGCTTGCGACATTGTAAATAAGACTAAGCAGAGCGGACACCGCGTGTGTGCCATTGGTACCAGTGTCATCAAAGCGACGGAGACTGCTGTGGGTACAGACGGTTTGTTGAAGGAGTATAATGGGTGGACCAGCAAATTCATCTTCCCCAATTACGAGTTCGGTTTGGCCGACAGTATGGTGGCCAACTTCTATCATCCTGAATCAACGCTCCTTATGTCTACCGCTGCTTTCGGAGGCTATGAAAACGTGATGGAGTGCTACAATTTGGCCGTGAAACTCGGATACAAATTCGGTTGCTATGGCGACAGTCTGCTGATTGTAGACTAACACTGCAGCATATTCTGCGGAATGCAAACAAATAATTTGCACACGGTTTATTTAAGTCTTGGCTCCAATATCGGAAACCGAAGACAATTCATCAAAGACGCCATTGGCCTCATTGATGAACGGGTGGGCAAAGTGATTCGCCAATCGTCTCTCATAGAGACTGGGCCTTGGGGCTTCACATCGCCAAATCGATTTATCAATGCTTGTGTAGCATGCAAAACCCGGTTGTCCCCACACAAAGTTCTTGTGACAACACAGGAGATTGAAAAGAAAATGGGACGACGGGAAAAGTCGAATAATGGCGAGTACCACGATAGAACTATCGACATAGACATTCTACTCTACGACGATGTAGCCATCCGAGAGCCCGGTCTTACCATTCCGCACCCCAGAATGAAAGAGCGCGAGTTTGTGATGAAGCCCCTGAGTGAGATTTATCTCGACAACGAATCTTTCTAAAAATTCATCATCAGGCAAGTTCGGGCATAGTCTTACTGAGAAAAGAGTATGAAAAGGCCACAATCCTATTTTTGGATTGTGGCCTTTTCATATTTTATAATTGGCATTCAATTCTTTCCCTTCGGAATGTTTGAACGAGCCTCACATGATTACTTACGCAGACCCAATGCCTTGATAATTGCACGATAACGCTCAATGTCGCGAGCCTTCAAATAGTCGAGCAAGCCACGACGCTTACCAACGAGTCTGGTCAAAGAACGCGTTGTAACGTGATCTTTGCGGTTGGCCTTAACGTGTTCCGTCAAGTGTTTGATACGATAAGTAAACAGTGCAATCTGGCTTTCTGCAGAGCCGGTGTCGCTTGCAGACTTGCCGTACTGACCGAAAATCTCGGACTTCTTTTCTTTGTCTAAATACATTTTGTAAATTGATTAATATGTTGCATCATTACATTTTTCTGTCGTCTTCAAGCCTTAATCACTGCGTGAAACGGCATTAAATGCATCGGATTCTCCGAAAATGCGGTGCAAAGTTACGAAAAAGATTCGATAACAAAGCCTTATCTCCTATCTTTTTTGTAATTTTGCAGGCAAATAAGATATAGACTATATTAAGGTAAATCAATGCAAGACATTCGTAACATCGCAGTAATTGCGCACGTAGACCACGGGAAAACAACAGTGGTTGACAAAATGATGCTTGCTGGAAAACTGTTCCATGACGGCCAGAATAACAGCGGCGAAGTGTTAGACTCCAACGATTTGGAGCGCGAACGAGGGATAACCATTCTTTCTAAAAACGTATCAATAAATTGGAAAGGTACTAAAATCAACATACTTGACACTCCCGGACACTCTGATTTCGGAGGGGAAGTAGAGCGCGTACTCAACATGGCCGACGGCTGTCTACTGCTGGTAGACGCTTTCGAAGGGCCCATGCCCCAGACTCGCTTTGTGCTTCAGAAAGCATTACAGATAGGACTAAAGCCTATCGTTGTGGTGAACAAGGTGGACAAACCCAACTGTCGCCCCGAACAAGTTTACGAGATGGTGTTCGACTTGATGTGTGACCTCAATGCCACAGAAGACCAACTCGATTTCCCGGTGGTGTACGGATCGGCCAAAAACGGTTGGATGGGAGCCGACTGGAAACAGCCAACCGACAACATTGACTATCTTTTGGACAAAATTGTAGAGGTGATTCCTGCCCCGAAATATATCGAGGGAACGCCCCAAATGCTCATCACATCGCTCGATTACAGCAACTATACGGGTCGTATAGCCGTTGGCCGGGTGCATCGTGGCGTGCTGAAAGATGGTATGAACGTTACCATTTGCCATCGCGATGGCAGTATGCAGAAGACGAAAATCAAGGAATTACATACTTTCGAGGGCATTGGTCACAAACGCACCGACGAGGTAGCCAGTGGTGACATCTGTGCCGTTATCGGATTGGAAAGTTTTGAAATTGGCGACACCATCGCCGATTTTGAGAATCCGGAGGCCCTGCCTCCTATTGCGGTAGACGAGCCCACGATGAGTATGCTCTTCACCATCAACGACTCTCCTTTCTTTGGACGCGAAGGCAAATTCTGCACATCACGTCAAATTGGCGACCGCCTGAAACATGAGTTGGAGAAAAACCTGGCCTTGAAAGTGGAGAATGTTGAGGACGCAACCGACAAATGGATCGTAAGCGGTCGTGGAGTGCTCCATCTTTCTGTGCTTATTGAGACCATGCGCCGCGAGGGTTTTGAACTGCAGGTGGGCCAGCCACAGGTGATTTATAAAGAAATAGACGGTGAAACTTGTGAGCCTATCGAAGAACTCGACATCAATGTGCCACAAGAATTCTCAAGCAAAATGGTGGATATGGTGACACGTCGAAAAGGCGAACTCACCAGTATGACCTCCGAAGGAGACCGCGTGAACATCACATTTGATGTTCCGTCACGCGGTATTATCGGCCTGCGCACCAATGTTCTTACTGCCAGTCAGGGCGAGGCTATCATGGCCCACCGCTATAAAGAGTACCAACCTTACAAAGGTGACATTGTTCGCCGTTCCAACGGATCGATGGTAGCCTTGGAAAATGGCACTTCGTTTGCCTACGCCATCGACAAGCTTCAAGATCGTGGCAAATTCTTCATTGATCCGGGTGAAGAAGTATATGGCGGTCAAGTGGTTGGCGAACACGTTCACGACAACGATCTTGTTATCAACGTGACCAAAGCCAAACAGCTCACCAACGTGCGTGCATCGGGTACCGACGAAAAAGCACGCATCATTCCGAAAGTGATAATGAGCCTTGAGGAGTGTCTCGAATACATCAAGGAAGATGAGTATGTCGAGGTTACGCCCAAGAGTATGCGTATGCGCAAGGTTACGCTCAATCACTTGGAACGTAAGCGATTGAACAAAGAGTGATGCTATTAAAGCACACTCATAAAATAATTATTGAAGTTCTGTAAGCACCTGAGAAGCAAAGGAATTAATGGAGTTGGACCTCATCTTTGTTGCAGGTGAAAGACAAAATGGCTTTTATAGGCTATATCGTTCTTTTACCGCTATCGGAGCGTAGAACAGACATTAACGCACTTAACTGCTTTGACTTTTAAAAGTGAGCTTACAGAACTTCAGATTATGAACAACCATTATGGATTTTCTTCCTAAAGACCCGGCTATTTTAGTTTCCAGCATCAATATGTTGTTACGTGATGAGGAGTTCGACAGTTTGGAATCCTTAAGCTATAATTTCAATAAAACACCTAACGAAATTCAAGACTATCTCCTCCCCTACGGCTATTTCTACAGCCAAGAGCAAAGGCAGTTCAGACCTGTAGGATGTATGATTAAATAAATAATAGGTATAGCAATTAAAAAGTCGTCACATGGAATTCTTCATTATTAAAAATAACATACAGCAAGGACCGTTCTCTCTTGAAGAGCTGCGTTCACAAAATATCACTTCCGACACACTCGTCTGGGCTGAAGGGATGGAACAGTGGACTCCCGCATGGAAAGTTGAAGAGCTGAAACCGCTGTTTTATGCGGAACTATCCAAAACCGGAAAACCAACTCCTCCCCCACTTCCTGCTGATTCCACAGACGAGCTACAGACTGAAATCCCAACCCCGGACGCCACGCAGCAACCATCCTTTCAAGAATATAAGCAAACAAGAGATACGAGTAGAAACCATAAAAAATGGGCTTGGACTATCATCATTTTGGTCGCTCTTTTGGTATTTGCGGGAGTTACAAATCCATCCAAAGATCAGCACCGTGCGACCATCAAGGAGCATGTAGCACAAGGACTGGCTAAGAGTTTCACAGAGGATGACGATGCCTTGTCACAAGGCATGAATGCGATCGGCTATATGATAGCCGCCCCTTTGATAAACAACATACTCGATTATATGTTGGAATATCACAATTATTTACTGTTTTCCACAACATCTATAACAACTAAAAATGGTGATACCACCATTTCTTACGGATTTTTGGGAAATGTGTTCACAGCAAATGCTGAAAACATTTCACGCTCCATTCGGTCTTCTAAAAACAAATCAAACAAAGACAAGGACGTCTTTGAAAATGACAATGCTGACAAAGATAATGACTATGCCGAATAATTCAAACATCTGATGCCATTCTATCACACCCATTCCTTGTGTTAAATTTAATTACCGTTTTTCGGTGATTATTCTTTCATCATCCAGCGCAAAAAGGGCTATGTTTTTGCCTCAATATTCAACTCGTGCAACCTGAAAACGGTAACGATTTTGTGTCTTATATATCGCTATATCATGACGAAGCCCTAACCACAGTGTGTTTGAACTTTAACGGCAATGCGGTTAAGTCTCATCCGCTCTACCGTTAAGGCTTATCCGTCATGCCATTCGATACTCAATCGCAGATAAGAAAACAAGAAGCGTAAAGGGTTGTTTTCACTAAACCCTGATTATCAGACCAATACAAAAATCTTCAAAAATTAAATATTTCGGACGAAAGTAATATTATTTTTAAATAGACGAAATACAGACGGCCTTTTGTAAAGGAAAAAACTAATATTTAATACTCTAAAATCATCATGTAAAATCATTTATTAAAGAGCTATATTGAGCAGGACAAAAATACGCACGAATATTTTGTGATTATCAGAAAAATATCTACCTTTGCATAGTCGTTGTTTCAAACGGTCTGCATAGGGGTATAGCCCAGTTGGTTTAGAGCGCTGCAGTCACATTGCAGAGGTCATCGGTTCGAGCCCGATTATCCCTACTCCCATATTAGAATCCAAGTACATGGTGCACCGTGTACTTGGATTCTAAGTTTTAAATCAAATTTCAAATATCTAAAGTTCAATTTATGGCGTTGAAAAGTAAAATGCGATAAAATTTGCAAATGTTTTGTATACAATATTTGCTGATTCGGAAAAAAAACAATATCTTTGCACTCGCAAATCGCCGATATGGCTCAGTTGGTAGAGCAACGCATTCGTAATGCGTAGGTCCCCGGTTCGAGCCCGGGTATCGGCTCACTATCCTCACACAATAAGATAGGGGAAAAATGATGTTATTATAAGTTTATTCTATTCTGAATAAACTTATGCGAGATTAGCACATCGGTAGTGCACGGGCTTCCCAAGCCTGAGAGGCGGGTTCGATTCCCGTATCTCGCTCTTCCACATTACATTATAATGGTCTATTAAAAAACCACTGGTATCATCTTTCTACAGATAACATCCAGTGGATTTAATGTATGGATATAGGGATGGTAAAACCGTTTTGCCTTGATACCGGTTATACTTTTTTAAAGCTAACTCTTCCCTATTATTCTCTTATACCTTTTAAGCAAGAACAACCTTGCCGTCTTCACCTTTCACTTTACCCTCTTTGAGCAACCAGCCTATACCCAGAAGTACTTCAGTCTCAGTCTTTTCTGTAGCCTTGGCAAGTTCTGCCACAGACAGTGCACAGCCTGCTGCCGACAGGGTTTGATAAACATCACCGGCACGGAATCCTGCATTCTCAGCATCTACCATAACCTCAGCCTTCTTGGCTGCAGCTTTTTTTGTTGTTGCAGGTTTAGCAGTTGACGACTTCTTACATGATGTTGTTTTTTTCGCAACCTTCTTGGCTACATCTTTCTTTTCTACCATAACTGAATAAATATAATTAATTAGAAATCTATAATCTACTTATAACTCACTGTTGGCAAAATTAGTGTTTTTATTTTAAAAAACCTTTCAAATAATAAGAAAATATAAAGAATATCAAACCATTACAGCATGACGAGGGATATTTTTTGATTTAAATCAAAGAAAATAGTAAAATAAAAACTTTCGGAGCGAATACGCTTCGAAAGTTATGCGGTGTGTACGGGACTCGAACCCGTGACCTCCTGCGTGACAGGCAGGCATTCTAACCAGCTGAACTAACACACCAAAAACTGGTCCTCTAAAAAATAAGCGGTGTGTACGGGACTCGAACCCGTGACCTCCTGCGTGACAGGCAGGCATTCTAACCAGCTGAACTAACACACCAAATTCACTTAGCAAATACTTGCTTTTTGAATTTTACGGTTGCAAAAGTAGTAGTTTTTATCCATATAACCAAACATATTCGTAAATATTTTACAAAAAATACTGCATAACAATGACATTGACATATTGCTCTCCGTCATAGAGCCAATCAACCAATTCAGCATTGCATTGGAAACCAACCTCTTTGAAGACTTTAATGCTTCTCTCGTTTTTTGTGCTCACCAATGCATAAATCTGCCGAAGATGAAGAATCCTTTGTGCATATATGATGAGTTGGCGGATGGCTGCTATCCCAAAACCTTGATCTCGATAGGCTTTTTGAATAACAATACCTACTTCTGCCCGCTTGTGACGAGGATTGAAATCGAACAAATCAACCAAACCTACCGTTTGACCTTCTTCATCACAAATCACCAATCTTACCTGACGATCGGTATAAATATCTCCAGATGCATTAGCGAGATATTGATGCAAAGCGTAGCGAGAATACGGTACATTGGTAATGCCTATATCCCACAACTCTTGGTCATTTTCTATGAGGTAAAGAAGGTCTAAGTCTTCTGGCTCGATTGCCCTGAGGGTTATTTGTGGTGCCTTTTTCATAATGCGTCATGTATAATCTCACACCCTGTGATAACCAACTGCCTCTCTGGATTGTAAAAAGCAACCTGCCGATTGGGAACGGAATTCAATGATATGTTCTCCAATATTTCCTTGAAGGTATATTTGGAGATATCAAATACATGGTAGACTTTCCCCTGTTCGTTAGACCTATCTGTTTCCGTCATAGTATCATCAATAAACAACGCGTTCATGCCGTTTCGCTTGATGAGACGGCGACAAGCATCCTTATGTGCATCGTCTACATCAAAAACATACCGCGCATCTACGTCTTTTATGCGATTTACGAATCCCAAACTATACTTCGCCTTATCAACCATCATAGAACAAAGTGCCAAAAACGCCTTGAAATAAATGCCCAATCGAATTGGCAAGGAAAAGAAAAGTCTGAGGTTTCCATAGTGCTTTCTTAAAAAAATAAACATCGCTTTATAAAACACATGGACATATCGAAAATTGGTTTTCTCTGTGCTCTCACCTTTATAATGTAATATCATCTGTGGCAGATACCAGTTTTCCCATCCTCCTTTAATCACACGATAACTCAAATCAATATCTTCACCATACATAAAGAAGTCCTCATCGAGCAGCCCTACTTCTTCAAGGGTTTTGCGACGAAGCATACAAAAAGCTCCGCTCATAATCTCAATTTGCGATGGTATGTCCCAGGGAAGATAGCTCATATAGTATTTGCCAAACTTCCTGTGTTTTGGGAAGCGACTGCACAAGCCTACCATCTTATAGAAAGATGTCATGGGTGTGGGAATCCCTCTCCTTGACTCCATAGCATCCGTCCCGTCAGTTTTCAGCATCCGCACACCGGCCCCACCTGCTTTGGGATGGGTATCCATGAAACGGACACATTCTCTCAATACATCTTCGCCAACCACTGTGTCAGGGTTCAAGAGCAACACATACTCACCCCTACTCTGTCGTATAGCCTTGTTGTTGGCCTTTGCAAAGCCTAAATTAGCAGTATTACGGATAAAAAAAACATCCGGAAACAGATTCGACAGATAGTCTACAGAGCCATCTTTGGAGTGATTATCAATTACAACAACCTCTGCATCAAGCCCTTCCGCAGCCCGTTGAACAGACAACAGGCACTGTTCAAGATAATACTTGACATTATAACTTACTATGATGACTGATAATTTCAAGACTGATCAAGCATCTCCTGTCTGCACTTCTCTTTCGAAGGGTAAATGAATACCAAACTAAGCAGCCCTATAATACCCATGTATCCAAAGGCCACATTCATGAACTGATAGTAAAAAAAAGTATTAAGGAGCATTGGAATTCCTACCATACAAATGCGAACAGCTCCCCATTTTTTCAACCCTCTGCCCGAAGTATCTACTACCTGACGGTGCACAGATTTGAATTTAAACAGACGCAGGGCCAATGGAATGAGACAAATGGTGAGCAATTCCATTCCCGTCACCACGCGATATTCTAACACCTCGTGTCCCGTTTTACTTCCGCTCATCATGACGTCGCCCTCATAAAGAGCAACTAATACAAGACTTAGCGCAATAGGAAGCACAAAAAACGTGCACAAAAAACTGCGAACTGATTTCATAGTTGTAGCTGGCTATCTAATCCAAAGTCGTTCTATTGAGTATTGACCGTCCCAAAGTGACTTCGTCAGCATACTCCAATTCGTTACCAACCGAAATGCCACGAGCTATCAAACTCAATTTTACGGGATATTGTTTAAGTCGTCGAGACAAGTAAAAATTGGTAGTATCGCCCTCCATCGTTGAGCTTAACGCAAATATAACCTCCTTTATTTCCCCCTGAGCTACACGCTCCACAAGGGAATCTATCTGAAGATCGCCCGGAGAGATACCATCCAACGGCGAAATCACACCGCCCAGAACATGGTACAATCCATGATATTGCTGTGTGGCCTCAACCGCCATCACATCCTGAACATTCTCTACCACGCACACCGTTGTGCTGTCACGGCGAGCATCCGAACATATGGAACACACCTCCGTATCACTGATATTATGGCACACCTTACAATATTTGATATTGTTTCGGACATACGAAATAGCATCCGAAAAGGCGTTGACGCTTTCCACCGGCTGTCTCAACAAATGCAACACAAGGCGCAAGGAAGTCTTGCGCCCAATGCCAGGAAGTTTACTGAATTCTGAAACCGCCTTTTCTAACAATGCTGAAGGATACTGCTCCATACATTAATATTATTCCGTACTGGTAGCTTATTAAAGATAAATACCAAGTCCTATCTTTAAACCAATAGTGGAATAATCTGAATGTTTCTTAAAACTCTGCTGATAATAGATAGACGGCTCAACGGTCACTGTACGGCTAATAAAGTATGCATAACCTACTTCTATTCCGGGCATCAAATCATTATAACTGCTCTCGTGAACATATTTGCAGTTTGCACCGAGGAATATGCCGTTCTGCTCCATATAATAACGACCTCCGACACTCATGGAGAGCATATCCGAAAGGTCCTTACCGGGATGTTCGTAACCTATTTCTCCAAGAAGCATCAGGTTGTCGTCCACCAAATAACCGGCCTTAGCCGAAACACCGAGATTCAACTCCCGAGAACCGTTATAACTTAAATTAAAACCGGTGAGCGACGCACCTACATACTTTTTACCTCCTTCGAACTGTGCATTTGCAGACATAGTCAACAACAATGCTGTCAAAAGCATGAAAATTTTCTTCATAAGAATATCTCTTTATGTTTAATATGACACAAAAGTCATGACACGTCTCTACACGCGTCAAAACCGTGTAAACATCATGACAAACATGATGGGCAGAAGCTCTAACCGCCACCTGCAAAAGTAATGTTTATTTTTGAAATAACGAAAAAATATAACTACCTTTGTCAGCAAATTATTCTTTAGATGAGCAAGCGATTTATTATCTCGTTATATATATTCTGTTCATGGATTGCTCTTTTTGCCCAATCCGCAGTTTCTCCTAAATATGAAGTACGCGCTGTATGGCTAACCACCATAGGAGGACTTGACTGGCCCCATAGTTATGCCAGGAGTTCATACAGCATTGAGAAACAAAAAACCGAGCTCCGCACCCTTTTAGACCTATATCAAAAGGCCGGCATCAACACCGTTCTTATACAAACGCGTATAAGAGCCACGACCATATACCCTTCAAAATATGAGCCATGGGACGGCTGTCTGAGCGGAAATCCGGGACAGTCACCGGGATACGACGCACTCCAATTTGCCATTGACGAGTGCCACAAACGTGGGATGGAACTACACGCATGGGTGGTTACCATACCCGTCGGCAAATGGAACAAGCTCGGATGCCAAAGGCTTCGGCGAAAATACCCGTCACTTATCAGAAAGATAGGACCCGACGGATATATGAATCCGGAAGATCCGCGCACGGCATCATATCTGGCCGACATCTGCGCAGAGATTACCACGAACTACGATATAGACGGCATCCATCTCGACTATATACGCTATCCCGAAACTTGGAAACTTAAAGTTTCACACGAACAGGGTCGAAGATACATTACCAATATTGTAAGTGCCATCCACAACAGGGTGAAAACACACAAACCCT
Source organism: uncultured Bacteroidales bacterium (assembly GCA_937995875.1). GTDB lineage: Bacteria > Bacteroidota > Bacteroidia > Bacteroidales > Bacteroidaceae > Prevotella. The sequence goes on from CALKIW010000072.1 coordinate 21,866, forward strand.
GGGTGAAGATCAGTGCTTCTCCGATTGGAAAATTCAATGACCTGAGCCGTTATCGGAGTAACGGTTGGAACGCCTACACCAGAGGATGCCAAGACGCACAAGGTTGGTTGCGCACCGGACTGATGGACCAACTCTACCCCATGATGTATTTTCGGAACGACCAATTCTTTCCCTTTGCCATCGACTGGGCCGAACAGAACAGTGGCAAAACCGTCGCTCCCGGCCTTGGCATCTACTTCCTCAACCCCAGAGAAGGCAACTGGAAACTTAGCGACATCACCCGCGAAATACATTTTTTGCGACAATACGGATTGGGGCAGGCCTATTTCAGAGGCAAATTCCTAACCGATAACGAACAAGGCATCTACGATTTTGTGTGTCAGTTTAACCGCCATCCCACCCTCGTGCCACCCATGACTTGGGCCGGAAAAACAGAGCCGCAGGCTCCCGGCACCATTCAAGTTTACAATAACGGCATGAAATGGAATGGCAATACACCTTATTATAATATATATAGCAGCAGAACATGGCCGGTAGATACCGACAATCCCGAAAATCTCATTGCCATCCGTCGTCGGGAAAGCAGCATAACCCTGCCCACCGAAGGCAGATATTTCGCCGTCACAGCAATGGACCAATATGGCAATGAGAGCCGGGCACAACAGAGCCACAACATCCCTAAGCCCAAATCCATAGACGTACCCTTGTTGAAATGTGACGGAAAATGGCTGACGCTACCACCTAAGGATCACTCTCTGGATGCCAAGTTTGTCATCGTCGGAACACTACAGGGTAGCATCATCGGGGTATTCAATTATCAAGACAAGGCTATCAACGTATCAAGTCTTCCGGAAGGCTTCTACGTTCTGAAGTCTCTCGGAAAGAAGTCTATCACCCATCGGCTTGGCTTCTTCAAGATTGAAAGAAAAAATCGGTAAACTCCAATTTCCATAAAATTCAGAGCGGGGTGAGACAGTTGTCTCACCCCGCTCTGAATTTATCATACCCGATGCTCCATGTTCGCATCGACAAACGACAGCGGCAAAAGGTCTTTCACGCTCCTGATGCGATAGACGCCCTGTTTTCCGTAGAGCAATATGCGCACAGGTTTTTGATAGCGGTCTTCTATCTCCAGCATCACCTGCCGACACGAGCCACAAGGAGTTATCGGATTGTCAAGCAATCCCTTATTGGTCCTTGCAGCGATAGCCAACATCTCTACCGGCTGGTCAGGGCGGTTGGCCTGTGCTGCGAAAATAGCTGTACGCTCCGCACACAGGCCTGACGGGAACGCCGCATTTTCCTGATTTGCCCCAATAAACACTTCTCCGTTGGCCAACAACACGGCTGCGCCAACATAGAAACGACTATATTTGGCATAAGAATTGGCAGTAGCATCGATGGACTGCTGCACCAACTTTTGTTCTTCTTCACTCAATTCCTCTACCGAGCAGAAGTCAATTTCTATCTCTATTTTTACTCGTTTCATGTCGTCAAAAGATTCTATAGGTCAATATTTCAAGGTTTTATATATTCATAAGCACCAATATCCGGATGTTCGTCTCGTGTCCGACCGTCCCTGTCAATCGGCTGAGCAGTCGCAGCGTCGGCTTTGTTGATGGCCGAAGATATGCTGTCCAGACGAAAATCATAGCGCAGGTTTTTTGTATCCATACGCACGAAATGTTTCTCTCCGCTGCTCACCGTGTCTTTAATATTTTCGAACACTACATTTACAAAATGCACACTGTCTGCCGTCTCCACCTTAGGGGTTCTAATCAAACTATGAGCAAAATCAAAGTTGAACTTTGCCGTAGAGTCTGTCCGCTCACCCATCAGTTGGTCGTCGGCATAACCCGTGATCAGCGTGTTGTCCACCTTCAGACGCTGCAACGGATGCTTACAGGTGAAACGCAGTGCCACACCACGATTGGGATCAAACGGATAAAACTGTGCCAGCGTGCAGTTGTTCATGGTCACATCGCCACCATTCACCAGCACGCAATCTTTAAGAGTATTGGTTATCTGCGTGTTATATAAGTTCACCTTTGCATTGTTTGTCACCATTCCATAGCCTTGACAGTTGTGTATGGTCACATTCCGGAACGTCAGTTTTTGCTCGACCACATTCGCGGAATCCACCACCACGCCGTGATAAGTGCTGTGAATATCGGTAAACTCCAGTTCGTTCTGTTTCGACGATGGATAGAAACGCACCCCCTGCCACTGTCCGGGCACAAAATCGTAAGGCAGATAATCAAACATCCTGTCTATTCTGTCACCACGCAGCACTACATTCCGCTCGGCCGTGCCGTTGCATTTCAATCGGCCGTAGACATTGATTCCCGCATCATTATGAAAATACAACGTTGTTCCGGCAGCTATAGTGAGCGTCGCCGCGCTGTCCACCGTGATGCCTCCATAGATAACGATGGGGCGTTCCGGGCTATCAATGGTCGAATCTTTGCCAATGTTCACATTCTTCCACAAGGTGGCATCCCATGCATAAGCCTTTAGATTGACACGCTGCTCCACACCGCTTTCCAACGTGAAAACAAGGTCGTCCTCATTGACCTGAGGTGCCTGCTGATGGTTGATGGGAGAAGTAAGCTCCACTAAAACCCGTATGCTGTCTTTGTTTCTCACCTCCACATCGCGCGTCTCATAGTTTTGATCTTCTCCGAGATACACACCATCCACATTCACTCTGAATCCCGAATCTCCGCCGCGTGCAAGTCTCACGGATTGGCAACGCAGCCCATCCCCTGAATGATTGAATACCCAGAGCGACCGCGTTGTGGAAGGCACATTGCTGAATACTGTGTCCAGCTTCACCGTGTCTGCAGAGAATGTGAGCAGACGCGACGGCGAACTGCTGAAGCTGTCGTCGTCGGAACACGAGGCCATGATGCCCAGTGCCATGCCTGCCGTCAAAAGCAAGTGTTGTACTTTCATTGCTTTAACAACGAAAAAAACATGGCATTATTGTATATAAAACCCCTGCAATATCCATAATGTATCATTGACGCTGCTATACCTTGTCAAGAAAGCAACAATCAATCCGCCCGTTTACACCTATGTTTCTCTTTGTTGGAGAGAGCATAAATTCCGGAAATATATCATTACAAAAGCCCGTCACAGAATCGATTATTTGAAAACAGATTTATAGTTGATGGAAATTTCCCCAAAATAAGCACGTTTACATATATCTCTACTAATCAATATGTTACAATGACAATACATCATTATTCTTTAATTTCGTTTCCCCAACAGGTGCGATTAAGGCTCATCCGCACTGCCGTTAAGCCTCAATCATAATCCGGTTAGAGTGTAGTGACAGTGTGGTTAAAGTCGATACGCATGACCACTAAGGTTTAACCGCCATGAGAGTTGCAAAAAAATATTGTTACATTGTGTGAATAGCTGCGGAAACATAGCCCTTTTTGCGCTATAATGAAAATTTCGAGAGCACCTTTTTTATGACTTTTTCTTGTCACTTATGAATTTGGAAAGGGTAACGGCTATAACAGCCTGACACAAATTTGTTGTCTATTTAACGATGGGCATCATACGTAGTGACCATCATTTTAAAGCACTTTTGCGTTATAATATTCATCACGTTTGTTTTCAGAAAAATGTGAAAACACTCCCGATTTTAAATATTTTTTCGTACTTTTGTAAGTAAAGCAAACCATTTTTCTATTCACAAGCAGGTGTTCTCAACCATTTGCTACTATGTTTGCGTATGATTTTATGGTCTGCCTACCATCATTGAAGATCATGTACAACAGTGATGTCCCGAATCAATGACGGCAGAATGGCGAAAAAGAAATGTGAACATGGTGACAGAAATGAAGACGGAAAGATGCCTCATGGCATACGTCTCATTCCATACACCCACTTCAAAGGTTGCTTTGTTTCTGTGAAAGCCCATGCGCCTATCTATTATAAACGCTCTTGTTGGAAATTCGTCAGCCGGGCCTTTCTCTTTTCAGAAAGACACAATCTGACATTTTTTTGGTTTTCACAGGGAACACATACGCCGGAGAATTGCTAACGCGTCTCGCAAGTATAGGTTCTTTCCTCGTATGTCATTTTGTATAAACTTAAAATAAAATATAACGATGAAACTCATTATTGTATCAAATCGTTTACCCGTTAAGGCAAAGGAAACAAGTCAAGGACACCTTGAGTTTGAACGGAGTGAGGGCGGACTGACTACCGGTTTAAGCTCGCTGGACTCAGAGTACGAGCAGCACTGGATTGGCTGGCCGGGTATCAATCCCAGAAAAAAGTCTGCCATGCAGGAAATAAAAACATCATTGGAAAAGTTGAACTACCATCCGGTGTTTCTCTCCACCACCCAATACAGCAACTATTATGAGGGCTATAGCAACAGCACGCTATGGCCGCTCTGCCATTATTTCTTCCCCTATTCGCGGCAGAAAAGGAAATTTTGGGAGGCCTACAAAGAGGTGAACGCCCTGTTTTGCAAAAAAGTGATGCAGATTGCAGACAGTGAGAGCGTGGTGTGGGTGCAAGATTATCAGCTGATGCTGCTGCCACAGATGCTGCGTAAAGCAAACGAGAAACTGCGCATCGGCTATTTCCACCACATCCCCTTCCCGTCTTACGAGCTGTTCCGGGTGCTCCCCGAACGGTCACAGCTGCTTGAGGGATTGCTCGGCGCCGACCTCGTGGCTTTCCATACGCACGATTATATGCGCCATTTCATCAGTGCCGTGGAACGCACGCTGCATCGCGAGTTCCATCTCAACGAGGTGATGGTGGGTAACAGAGCCGTACACGTGGAAGCCCTTCCGATGGGTATCAACTATGACTTATACAGCAAGGCTCACAAGAGCAAGGCTGTAAAAGCATCCATCAAGAAGATAAAGGCCCAGTTCACCAACCGCAAGCTCATCTTGTCGGTTGACCGTCTGGACTACAGCAAGGGCATATTCCATCGGCTTGTGGGATTTGAGAGTTTTCTCATACAGCATCCTGAATATCACGGCAAAATCGTGATGGCCATGATTGTTGTGCCTTCAAGAGACAAAGTGGAACGTTATGCCGAAATGAAACGCAAGATTGACGAGCGCATCAGTATCATCAATGGCAAGTATGCACAGGTGGGATGGACTCCCGTGTGCTACTACTATCACAGCTTCCCGTTCGAAGATTTGGTAGCCATGTATTCGCTGGCCGACATCGCCTTAGTGTCGCCCCTGCGCGACGGCATGAACCTCGTAGCCAAAGAGTACATTGCCACCAAACAAAAATCAAACGGAGTGTTGATCCTGAGTGAAATGGCCGGAGCGGCCGCAGAGCTTAGTGAGTCGATTCTGATAAATCCCAACGACCCCGATCAGATTGCTTCGGCCATTTACCAAGCTATCTCCATGCCTGAGGCGGAGCAAAAACGACAGTTGAAACGAATGCAGCAAAAGGTGGCCATGCAAACTGTGAACAAATGGGCCAACGACTTTATAACCGAATGGAAGAGTGTGGCAGACCGTAACAGACTGCTGAATGAGAAGTATCTGACAGAGCCGCACAGCATGGAAGTGGTACGGCAATACCAAAACGCTGAGCGCAGACTGATCATGCTCGACTACGACGGCACACTGGTGGGATTTAAAGACGACCCCATGGATGCTGCCCCAACGCCGGAGCTTTTGAAGCTGTTGCAAAGTTTTTGCAGCGACCATCGAAACAAGGTTGTTATCATCAGCGGACGAAACAGGCATACGTTGGAACAATGGTTTGGCTCCATCCCCAACCTCGCACTGTCGGCCGAACACGGCGCCTGCTACAAGGAGCAGGGAACATGGCACAACAATGTGGAAGAATTGGAGTGGGACGAGAACATCCTTGCAACCATGCAGGCCTTTGCGCGCAAGACACCGGGTGCCTGGATAGAACACAAGGATGTGGCGTTGGCATGGCATTACAGAGAGGTGGACCCCTGGATGGGAATGTTAAGAGCCAAGCAACTGATGCAGGACCTGTTCCCAATATGCTCGGCTATCAACCTGCAGATTCTCAACGGGAATAAAGTGGTAGAGGTGAAACCCAATAATTTTTCAAAGGGTACCGAGGCCGAGCGACTGACAGCTCAAAACAGTTATGACTTCATGCTGGCCATAGGCGATGATGTAACCGATGAAAGCATGTTCCGCAGCCTACCTCAGGATGCCATCACCATCAAGGTGGGGCATATCAGCGACGAAGCGAGATACTGCCTTCGTACACAAAAGGAGGTGACTCCTTTTCTAACAAGATTATCCAAAGCATAAAAATCAATATATGAATAAAAACTTAAATTACGGTATTGTGGGCAATGGCAGAACGGCAGCCCTTATTTCGGAAAAAGGCTTTGTAGAATGGCTGTGTCTGCCCCACTTCGACTCGTCATCCTGTTTTGCAGCTCTGCTCGACAATAAAATAGGAGGACGATTCGGACTGGAGGTTGTAGGCGACTATGATATCAGTCAGAACTATATTCCGCATACCAATATCCTCACAACGCATTATGTTTCGGACGAGGCGGAATTCACGATCTACGATTTCATGCCCTGCTATTATCATGACGGAACATCAAATATCTACAATCCCAGTGAACTGTATCGTTACATCAGGTATATCAGGGGAATTCCCCGGTTTTCGGTGGTCTATGATCCACGCCCGGATTATGCCCGAGGCGAGTGTGTGCTCAAAATTCAGCGCCGTCACATTGAGTCTTACTCCACATCGAACATCAAAGACAGGCAGTATCTCTACTCATCCATACCGCTCGAAAGTATCATGGGGCAAGAAATAATTACGCTGGAGAAAGATGAGTTCTTCTTGTTCGCTTCCAATGAGAAGCTCTCCGAGATCAATCTGGAACACGAAAAAACTGAATATTGCAGGACAATGGTGTTTTGGATCAACTGGTCGGAACAAACCAAGAAATACACCCTCTACAACGATGTCTTGGAGCGCAGCCTGCTCACGTTGAAGCTGCTGTCGTTCCATAACGGTGCCATCATGGCTGCACTCACCACGAGTTTGCCTGAAACCATAGGAGAAACGCGCAACTGGGACTATCGTTTCTGTTGGCTCCGCGATGCTTCCATGTCTATCGAGACGCTTGTCAAAATGGGACATACACGTTCGGCCAAGCGATTCATGCAGTTTGTGAGATCATCCTTTGTGGCCAACCACGACTCCTTTCAGATTATGTATGGCATACGGGGAGAGCGCAAACTGCACGAGGAGGAACTCTCCCACCTCTGCGGATACGAAAATTCAACACCGGTAAGAGTGGGTAACGCGGCCTATCATCAGAAACAAAACGACTCCTACGGTTATCTCATGAACCTCATATATCAATACTTCACCCTGCTGCCCAACCGTCAGGAGGATTTGGAAGATATTTGGGACATGGTGAAAAACCTTATGGTGACCGTAAAAAAAGAGTGGAAGAAACCCGACAAAGGCATTTGGGAGATTCGGGGCAAAGCCCAACACTTCGTGTCGTCCAAGGTGATGTGTTGGGTCGCATTAGACCGGGGATGGCGCATTGCCGACCTCTTGGGAATGAACGAAGAAGCCGACGCGTGGCGCAAGGAAGCCGATGCAGTGAAAGCAGATGTGATGAAGAAAGGATGGAACGAGGAATTGCAGAGCTTCACTCAAACCTACAACAACACGTTTATGGATTCATCGCTGCTGCTCATGGAGGAATATGGATTTATCGATGGGAAAGATCCAAAATACAAAAGCACCGTAAAGCGGGTAAAGCAAGAGCTCTTGCATCATGGATTGATGTACAGATATAAGGCCCCCGACGACTTCGGCACGCCTAAATCGGCCTTTACGCTGTGTACATTCTGGCTCATCCGTGCCATGTATGTTACCGGAGAAAAGACAAAAGCACGTAAGTTGTTCGATAATTTGCTCAGTTATGCCAACCATTTGGGACTATTCAGCGAAGACATAGACTTCAAGACCAAAAGACTGCTGGGTAATTTCCCACAAGCCTATTCGCACCTGGCACTCGTAAACACGGCTTTGTTATTTACGGAAGAGGTCAAAAAAACATTCTGAAATGCAATTACAACACGCCGAGAACAAAGTGTGACAGCAACAGGAATACACTAAAACTGCAAGACCGCAATATCTCTTTGAAGAGCTTATTGCGGTCTTGTTGTTCTACCTCGTGTATTTCAAACGGAGGCTGTTGAGCACTACACTTATACTCGAAAAGGCCATCAGAGCTGACGCCCACATTGGAGTGATTTGGAAATGAATGTCGAAAAGATAGAGCAATCCGGCAGCCAAAGGTATGCTGACGATGTTGTAGACGAATGCCCAAAATAGGTTTTGCCAAATCATCTGGACAGTTTTACGGCTCAAATTCACTGCATCGGGAATTGTCCGGAGATCGTCTCCCATGAGGGTTACTTGGGCCACATCCATCGCGACGTCGGTCCCCTTGCCAACAGCAATGCTCACATCGGCATGGGCAAGAGCCTGAGTGTCGTTGATACCGTCGCCAATCATAGCTACACAGTTACCTTCTGCCTGTAGCTTTTTTACCAGATTTTCCTTATCTTGAGGCAATACCTTGCTCTGGAAATGTGTAATTCCTGCCTTGTCGGCCCAATAACGAACAGCATCATGCTTATCTCCGCTCATCATATAAACCTCAACACCTTGCTGTCTCAGAGCCTGCACAGCCTCGCGGGCATTGGGTTTCAACGTCTCACGTTCCTCCAACGGCAGACTGTCGGCTTGGGTGAAGTCCACATTTTGGTTAGGAACGGTCAGTGTTCCCGTCTTGTCTGTTACCAGCACATCTACCTTTCGGAGCCTTTCCAAAGCCGTAGCATCTTTGATCAAGACTTGCTTTTCGGCAGCTTTTCCTATGCCTACCATCAATGCGGTGGGCGTAGCCAAACCCATCGCACACGGACAAGCCACCACCAACACAGCCACCGCACTCAGTATGGCCTGTGGAAGATAAGCTCCTCCACCTATGAGGTACCAAGCCACGAAAGTAACAACGGCAATGCCGATTACCACAGGTACAAACACCGATGCTGCCTTATCCACGATGCGTTGCACCGGCGCTTTGGAGCCTTGAGCCTCTTGTACCATGCGGATAATATGCGCCAAAGCGGTGTTTTCGCCTATTTGGCGTGCACGCATACGCAACTTTCCCTGAATCAAAACAGTGCCGGCCAACACCTCTGAACCTGCCTTCTTTTCAGCAGGAGTTGGTTCTCCCGTTATCATACTCTCATCGACAAAGGCTGCATCGGTCGTCATGAACGAGCCGGCCCACGTTACTTCTCCATCAACAGGGGCTTTCTCGCCGGCCCAAACTTCCAAGATGTCGCCCTTCTGAATCGTGGAAATAGGCACCTCACAGACTCTCTCTGTCGGGATTTCCACCCGTTCTCCCTCAACAGAATGAGGGGAATCATGGAGCATGGTTTCCTTTTCACCTTGCGTTCTTCCACTGAAGGAATGATCAACATTAGCTTCCGGAGAAACGGGAGCAGTTTTCTCACATATCCTTGCGGTCTTCGGCGCCATGCCCATAAGCTGTCGGATGCTGCTTGCTGTGCTGTCTTTGGCTTTTTCTTCAAGCATTCGGCCAGTAAGGACAAAGGTGATAATCATCACACTGGCGTCATAATAGGTGTGCCATTCGATGCCACGAGCACCCCAAACGTCATCGCCCCAAAAGGTGTTGAAAGCACTGAAAAGAAAGCTGATGCCTGTAGACAAGGCTACAAGCGTGTCCATATTGGCTGCGCCATGAAGCAACTGTTTCCATGACGTCACAAAAAACGGCTTGCCACAATACCATAAATTGGCAAGCGACAACAACAAACACAGTTGGTTGGCCATACCTCTCCCACCCACAGGAATCCATTGCATAGAGATGGACATTACCAAAACAGCGATAATCCATGATACGACCGTCTTGCGCCTGAGCAGCGCATATTCCCGTTTCTGGATTTCCTCCGCCGATCGATCCTTCTCTATCACGAGGTCATAACCAATGTTATTGACTTCCCGCTTCATCGTTTCGAGCGAGATTTTGTCCGGGTCGAAGTCTATCAAAACGCTTCGTCCCGCCAAATTTACTGTTGCACTCGTGATGCCTTCAAGCGAGTTGAGTTTGCGTTCTACGTTGGCAGAGCATGCAGAACACGCCATACCAACAACAGGAATGGTTTGTTTCATGCCCCTTTCGAATTATAGCGTCATTTCATAAGGGCCAACATTGCCCACTGCTTCTTTTATTTGTGCAGGAGATACAACGCTTTCGTCATACTGCACAGTTACACTGTTGTGGGCAAGACTCACTTCAACATGGCATACGCCGCCCAGACTTCTCAATGCGTTATCCACGTTTGCCCGACAATGTTCGCACTTCATTCCTGTTATAGAAAATGTTCTCGTTGTTTTCATTTTTTCAATTTTAAGAAATAAATATAATGACAAACCGCACCCTATGTGTTTTCACCACGAAATGGTGCAGGCTCTGTACGTTTTCGACAGTATAGCGCTCGTGGACAGGTACTTAGAAAAGGGGAACTTGGTTAAGGGATGTTTCCCTCATGTTATTTCAGCACCTTGCGCACGCTGCCGTCGGTAGACTTAATGATATTCAAGCCTTTTTGCAACCGACTCTGGCGCATGCC
>CALKIW010000073.1 GCA_937995875.1 uncultured Bacteroidales bacterium
AATTATTCGCAAGCTCATCAACTCGTCACAATTCATAATTCATAATTGGGCTGCGCGGTGCTAATTCATAATTATTCGCAAGCATATCAACTCGTCACAATTCATAATTCATAATTGGGCTTGTTAAAATCTTGTTAAAAGAGCCTAAATGTTGGTCTTGGGAGCCATTTGGCGTCTGCCATATATTGTAACGGCATTGTTTTTGCAATACTATCAATAGAATTTTTTGAATAGTACGATCAGTGTATTCAACAGTATTAACATTAAAAATTGGAAGATTATGATACACGGAGATGAAGTAATCCAAATGATGAGAGGCAACAGTTATGCAACGCGTGAAAGTCTTGTACAGGCCATTATAGATAAATTCGGAGCCGACGCACGGTTTCAAACTTGCTCGGCAGAGGGGTTGAATGCCAAGCAGCTTGTGGAGTTCTTGGAGGAACGCGGCAAGTTCATGCCTGCCGGCAGCGATGGATTTACAGTAGACGAAAGCAAAGTTTGTAACCATTAAAACAACAGGATGATAGACGATGATTAAAATTTATGGTATGAAAACCTGTCCGCATTGTCAGACAGTGTACCAACAGGTAAAAGATAACAGCCGATATGAAGTCGTAGAAATCGGCGAACACGTGAGGTTGCTCAAGGAGTTTCTGCGCCTGCGCGACAATAGTCCCGTGTTCGACGAAGCCAAACAGAAAGGTTATGCCGGCATTCCATGCTTTGTGTTGGAAGACGGCACAGTCACACTGACGCCTGAAGATGCGGGTCTGCGTTCGGATATTGCAGAAGGTGCGTCGTGCAACATCGACGGCACGGGATGTTAAGAGCGTTTGCCGTTCACTCCCGCTAAAACACAGCTCCCGTAGTTTTATACGATAAACTTTACAGCCCATCCGCGCGACAATGGTCGCACTAGATGGGCTCTTGGGTTGATGTCAGGTCAGGCCTGTTTTAGTTTTCTATCCATCCGCAGGCCGATGCCGAGTAGGCATCCAATATGGAGGATGCTCACGCAACACCCCATAATTCTTTACAATTACCCCTTCATGCTTGGCGTATTTGAAAATTTTTCTGTCCTCGCTCGAAATTCGCCAAAAATTCGCAATTTCATAGTTGGTTGAATATCAGAGAGTTTTGGGATTATGCCTCATTGCCCTCTATTTTCCCGTCTGCGGTTGCATATCGAATGGCAGTGCGGTTTGAGTCTTTTCGCGGGGCGGTTGAGCCTTTGTCGCACCCCCGTTAGGCTCTAACCGTATGGCGAAAAGACTGTGATCGCAACGGACGTGGTATTTTCCCGTCAGACGGACGGGTAATTGGGCTGAAAACATAGCCCTTTTTGCTCTGGATGGTCCCAAAATGAGGGGCGAGAAAATGGTATTTTTTTTGAACACCACGATGCAGATATTGCCCAAATTCAGACCAAATCGGAGCAAGGCGTTGGCAGCTTGATTATTTTTTGAATAAATTTCAAAAAAAGTCTGTCAAATCGTTTGCTGATATCTTATTTTTACATACTTTTACAACCAAAAACTATAAGGGCCGACCATCTGTGTCACTTATTTATATATATACCTGATGAATAGCATTTCCTATCTGAAACTATGGCTCGTCCTGCTGCTGGCGCAGGGCGCTTTCGTCTGCCGGGCTGCAAAGCCGGAGAAAGATGTAGTGATAGACGCCTGCACCGACACTTACGTGTTCATGCCCGGCAGCGACGGCAAGCCAATCGTGAAAAACACGGTGACGACCCACTACCGGTCGCTCTCACTGCGTACTATCAACATACAACCATACACCCTGTACGGCGAGTTCATCTCCTTAGACAAGGCTTCGGGAAAGGGGAGCGCGCAATACCGCAACGTCACGCCCGAAAATGTGTTTTATGACGACACCAAGGTATGTTTTTTCAATATCGAGTTCGACCGGAAGCGCCGAGAGGGCAAGGCATCGTTTGAACGCACGTTCAAGGACGTGCACTTTTTCACGCGCATTTATCTGCCGGAGGATTTCAAGGTGGAACACAAGACTGTCGTGATTCGCATTCCCAAACAGTTCAGCCAGTTCAAACCGATACACCAAAACTTCACCCCCAACATCAAGTTTGAACAGAGCGAGGATGCCAACGACAGAATCTATACCTACACCATTACCGACATGGAAGGCATGGTGTCGGAAAGTGCCATGCCGCCCATGGCCGCCATCTACCCGTATATCAGCATTGTGGGAGCATTTGCCGATTATCAGGATATGTACAAATGGTCCAACGAACTCGCTCGGATAGATACCGCCATACCCAACCTCGATGCGATATTGGAAGAGATTGGGCGCGGCGCGAAGAACGACGAAGACCGCATCCGCAACACCTATGCATGGGTGCAGAAGAATATCAGGTATGTGGCGTTCGAGGCCGGCATCACCGGGCATCAGCCCGACCGACCGGCAGAGGTGCTGCGCAAATGTTATGGCGACTGTAAGGGCATGGCTATGCTGCTCTGCACCTTGCTCAAGGCACAGAAAATGGATGCCCGACTGGTGGACATCGGCACGGAGAACATTCCGTTTAAGGCCAGCGATGTGCCAACCCTCGGAGCCGTAGACCACATGATCTGCATGCTGAGTCATGGCGGCAAAACCTATTGGCTCGACGCCACCAACCGATTTATTCCCGCCACCCACGTTCCCGGCAACATACAGGGGCGGGAGGCCATGGTGGAGAACGGCGCCAACTGCAAGCTCATGACCCTGCCTGCGCCGGGCTGCGACAGCTCGGTGGACAGTCTGGCCTATCATTACACGCTGGAGACGGGCGACCAACCGCGGCTCGTGGGGCGCGTGAGCAATGCCTGGTGTGGCGACATGAAGGAATTTTTCATGCGCACACACGATGAGACACAGCAGGGCGACAAGCTCCTCTTGCTGGGCAACGCCATGAACTCGGACGACCACGTTCATGAGATAACCGACGTAAAGTGGGCCGCCAACGACCGCAGGGAGGTGTGGGCCGTGCTCGAAGGCAAAATCATCAACCGCACCGGTGTGCAGCAGATGGACAACGAGGTGTATGTGGAACTGAATCCGCACAACGACTTGTTCTCTCAACGCATAGACACCACCGACCGCACCCACGACGTGATGCTGCCGCTCAGGTGCCGCGTGGTGCGCGAGGTGAGCGTGCAGCTGCCGGCCGGATGCAAGGTCATGGTGCCCCCATCGAAGAAGTTCGACATGCCGCAGGGCACGATGGAGTGCGCTTTCACACAGCAGGGCGACCGCGTGGTGTTGCGCCGCGTGCTCACCATCCGCGAGCGTCACCTGCCCAAGGCCGACATCATGAAATGGAACGACATGCTGAGCAAGTGGAACGACGCGTGCAACGAACAACTGGTAATTACGAATCTAAACTCAAAAAACTGATATAATGAACAGATTAAGCAAAATGTTGCTGTGCCTATGCACGTTGCTGCTGATGGGCGCTACGGGCGTGTATGCCGACAAGCTGGAGAAGTACAAGGCCTTTGCCGATACGATAAGGCAAAACGTATGGGGCATGGATCTCCCGCAATTCAAGAACACCGACATCCCGGCCAAGTACAAGAACGAGAGTGCCGTTATCGTGGCAGCCTACCGCGATGTGAGCGTCACCCAGAAGTCGCGCTTGGATCTCTTCTCGGTGATCAATCTTAACTTCAAGATGAAGCGGAACATTATTTGCAGCGACCTCAACCGCGTGTGCATACACATCAACGACCAGGCAGCGCTCAAGAAGTATTCCGAGTTCGACTTTATTTCCTACTACCGCCGATACCGGTATGGCTGGAGCGAGAAAGTGCAGCATGTGCTTGGCGTGAGGGTCATCAAGCCCGACGGCACCATAAGGGAAGTCAGCACCGACGACTACGTGAACACCGCCGAGGGAAAAAACGACAAGGAGAAAGGTCAGAAGCTGGCCGTGCCGGGACTGGCCATCGGCGACAACATCGATATCTTCACCTACGAGGAGAAGAAATTGGAGGAGCACACCATGGATCCCTTCTTCATCTCTTATCAGGACGAATACCCCATGTTGTGGAAGAAGGTGCATTGCGTGATAGACAAGGACCTCACCACGCAATACCGCACGCTCAACGGTGCGTCCGACTTTAAGCAAAGCACCGATGAGGAGAAGAACATCATCCTCGATGCCGAAGTGACCAACGTGGAAAAGACGGATCCCGACCTGTGGTATAATCCGATGGATCACTCGCCCATCACGGTACTCAACATTCAGGGCAAGCGTCTCAAGGGCGAGTTTATTCCGCCCAGTTCCAAACAAAAGGGGCTGCAGGCCAATCCCTCTGCCAAGGCCATACAGGACGATGCGATGGAGTTTTATCATGTTGT
>CALKIW010000074.1 GCA_937995875.1 uncultured Bacteroidales bacterium
AAAGCCTTTTTTATGCAATAAATTCAACCTCAAAGTCTAAATCCGAAACTTGAGATTATTATATAGTCGTCCCTTGAAAAGCATCTAATCTATTGATTATCAATAATATATATATATATTATATCTTGTATATCTCTACAAGCTTTTGTATCTTTGCATAGTAAAACCTTGCAAACCAACGATGTATAAATCTCCATCCAACACCCGTCAGATATCCCTGTTTTGGGACTTGGCGTCCATGCTCGATACCAAGCTTCCACTGTACAAACTTGCCAATCTGGTGGGCTGGGACACCTTTGAGCGTTCCTTTGCCCCCTTGTATTGTAAAGGCAACGGCCGCATGGCCAAGCCTGTCCGCCTGATGGTCAGCCTTCTTGTATTGAAACACCTCCGCAACGTCTCGGACGAGAGCGTTGTTGAGCAGTTCTCGGAGAACGCCGACTACCAGTATTTTTGCGGAATGAAATCTTTCACCACTCAAAGACCTTGCGTGCCTACAGAGCTCGCAGAGTTTCGCCGTCGCATTGGTGAGGCAGGTATGGAGCTGATTCTCAAGGAGAGCATCCGTGTCAACCTGCTTCTTGACGACAAGCGGAGGGAGGATGACGGCAGGAGGGACGGCAAGGACGGTCGCGGACGCAAGCCCGAGGCCGGGCAGACAGCTTTCATTGACTCTACCGTGCAGGAAAAGAACGTGACCTTCCCCACGGACTCGAAACTCCTGAACAAAATCATCGATTTTTGCCGTGATGTGGCCCGGGCAGAGCATCTCAAGGTGCGCCAAAGCTATGCCCGGAAAATCAAAGGACTTAAGCTCGTGCAGCGTTTCCGCGGCAGAAAGAACAGCTCGGCAAAAGTAAGGAAGGTCGACCGTCGGATGCGCACCATCGCCGGAAGACTGTTGCGCGAGCTGGTCCGGAATCTGCCTCCGGAAAACGCTTACAGGGAGCGTATTGACGTCTGTATGAAGTTCGTGAACGGAGAGAGAACAGACGGTCACAAGATCTACTCCCTCTACGAACCAGACGTGGTGTGCATCAGCAAGGGGAAGGACTACAGGAAATACGAGTTTGGCAACAAGGTTTCCATCGTCAGGCTGTGGAACGGCCTTATCGTCGGTGCATTGTCTTTCCGCAACGAATACGACGGCCATACGATAGACAGGGCGATGGAGCAGGTCGGCAGGGTCTATGACCAAAAAATCAAGATCCTCGCGGGTGACAGGGGGTATCGCGGACAGGAAAACTGTGGAGACATAAGCGTCATGATACCCGGCGTTCTCAAGGCAAGCGACTCGCCGCATACGAGGAAGAAGAAACAAAGACTCTTTCGCAAGAGGGCAGCCATAGAGCCGGTCATCGGGCATTGCAAGAGGGATCACCGCATGGGGAAGAACTTTTATAAGGGTCTCTTCGGTGATGCCATCAACGTCATGCTCGCTGCGGCTGCATTCAACTTCAAAAAAGCCATGAGGCTTCTTTTGTGCCTTCTTCGGACTATGCTAAAATGGACCGTCCTATATGTGAATCACAACTTTTACGGAACAAAGGTCCAACTTAATACTATCTGTTGGTCATAAACAGACTTCTTAAGGGACAACTATATAGAGATGATCAAGGCCTTGACGTCATGAACAGAGGCTTCTGTCAGATAAACAGACACGGGCAGATTACCTCTTAAGTCCAAAAGCGTATGCATTTTGATGCCGCCTTTATGCTTGCTGAACTTAGCCCATGGACAGAGCTTGAGACAAAGGCTGATGGTGCTGCTATCAAAAGCATAGACCATATTATCGAGATCGAGACGGAAGTCATCCATTCTATAAAGTGGACGCACTTTCTTGACCAGGATCTGAGCAAAATCCGCATAGATTCTCCAATTTCTATTCTCGTTAGCTTTGGCTAGGGTGTTGCGAGGCACAGCATAGCTGATACCACAATGATAAAGTCTGCTTGATAACGCTATTAGGCAATTCTCAATATCCCTGAGGCTGCCTCGGTTGGTCAACTGGGCATAGCTCATCACAAAAAACTGATCCTTACATGTAAAGTTCCTTGAACGTAGTTACTCTGTAACGGTCAACTTAAGCCTTGAATTCGCATTCTGGTATGAATGACATGATTTGAGAGGATATTGTTTTGCCTTTGCTCATTGCACGCTTTTTTTAAAGATGAGTGCAAAAGTATGAAATCAAATCGAATACACGATTTTAAGTACGTAATATGTTGATCGTAAACAAATTACTTAAATAATGTCTCGCTTTAACGGGACACTATTGTGAAATCATAAAAGACTACCCTACTTTCACTAAGAAGCTCGTAAATATATCGTGATTTTTGAATTTCACAAAGCGGAGGACTTGGAATGATAACTGTTGGATGCCACCCACACTCCACACTTTAGCCTGATTATCTGCTACCGAGTGTAATGGAAAAAATCTACGTCCACATAGCCGCCGGCTTTCTGTGTGGCATAATTAAAGATGGCAAACTTATTTCCGGTGAAGTGGGCCATGCTGAAAATCATGTGAAAGATGTCTCCCAACGGTTTCCATGTCTTGTTGTTGAAACTATAGTAGAAACGGGCATTATCAGTCGTGAAATCGCATGACATTTTCAGATATACTTTGTTGCGCCCACAGGCCACTCTCGCTTTCTCTTTACCACGGTCGGTCATCACGAGTGATTTGCGGCCACCTTCCTGTTGCACCATAATAGTGCCAGGTTCGGAACAGAATGCAGCCAACCCCGCGCAGTCGCCATCATTCATGTGAGTCACATCCATTGCCACCACCCCACTGCAGCGCGGTCCCTCGGTACGCTGAGTCAATGTATTGCGTGCCTCAAACAAATTGTTCACCACCTTGCCGGTCGTCAGCCGCAGATAGCCGGGACGGGCTTTGAGCGACCACAAGCTGTTGTCGGGATTGTGGTTCCACTGCCAGGTAAGACCTAATTTCGGCGAGGAGAAGTTGTCGCTCACCACAATCTGCGTTTTAGCTCCGGGCACTCTCTTGGGCAGATTCATCACCTGCGGCACCTTACCATTGACATCGCCCAACATAGGCCATCCGTTTTCCCAGCGGCAAGGCATCAAGATGGGTACTCGTCCCACAGCCTCATGGTCCTGAAACAGCATGGCATACCAATTGCCCTCAGGAGTATCTATGAAACATCCCTGGGCCACACCATGGTTAGGGTAGCCCATGTCGTCGGAAAGAATGACCTTTTGCTCGTAAGGGCCATCGACCTTGTCCGACCTGAAGCAGAGTTGCGTGCGGATGCCGCCGGCCGGCCACCAGATGAGCGTGAGATAATACTTGCCGTTAAATTTATAAAAGTGAGTGCCCTCAAGGAGTCCCTGCGGTTCTGCAGGAATGACCTCACGGCTCATTCCTTGCGGGTCGATGCCGGTCAGCTGCTTGTTGAACTCAATGATTTTGATGTGGCGTGCGCCGTAAGCGAGATAGATGCGGTCGTCATCGTCGAAGAGCAACGAAGCGTCGTGCAGATACTCATCGATGACCATCTTCTTGGTCCAAGGCCCCGCAGGGTTCTCCGCGGTGTAGAGATACGACTTGTTGCCGGTGCCGAAAAAAACGTAGAACAGCCCCTTGTGATAACGCAACGACGCAGCCCACTGCCCCCGACTATAGATGTTTCCGCCCTCGAGATTGTTTTTCGGACTTTCATTCAGTTCGTCAAACACATAGCTGATGATGTTCCAGTGCACCAAATCCTTGGAGTGCATAATAGGCGCTCCGGGCGACATGTGGGCCGTGGTACTGACCATATAATAATCGTCGCCTACCCGGACGACATCCACATCGGGTACATCGGAATAAATCACCGGATTGGTAAATGTTGTGGGACCGACTTTTTTTTGTTGTTGGCCTGCTGCAGACGCAGTGCTCAAACTCACAGACAACAAACCGATAGCAAGATACAAAGATAATTTCATGTGTTCCTTATTTCCGCAACACTATAATTTAATGTTTTTTAT
>CALKIW010000075.1 GCA_937995875.1 uncultured Bacteroidales bacterium
GCACTTAGAGAGTATGCTCAAACGGCTTGAAATCTAAATCCGAAACTTGAGTAAGGGTATATCGTGAGAAAAAAGAATTTTCTCCGAATTATTTTTGTAAAGCCGTCCGTTGGGGCGACTTTTTTCCGTGGATTCTATTCCTATGGTAAAGTGCAGCCTCCGAAGACTGCGGTTTCTGTTTTCGCCCCACTTCTCTGTCTGCACATCCTCCACTTATGTCGGGATCGGTTGTTCGTTGTCAGTAACAAAGGTAGTTCCGGGCTTCTACGGACAAAAAAGGTCGGTGCGGCAAGCCGTTTAGACGACAATCTCCACACTTCCATTTCATTGCAGGTAGTATTCTCGCCGTAAAACCTTGTTTGTCCCAAGCCCTACCTTTTTACGCCACTGAAACGAAAACGACCGACCCGACGGAAAGACGCATAAAAGATGTCGGATATGCGAGAAGCTGGGAAAAAGAAAAATGGAAACTTAACTCCCTCTCCTCTGGAATCCGAATAAAATCAGACAAGATGATTTATTCCGAATAAGGACGGAACGGGTAACCGTTCAAGAAGAACAGATGGAGTAAAGCGGTAGGCAGATTTGCCAACCGCTCCTTTTCTTTCTTATGCTTCGGGCGGACAAAGCCCCCAAAATGAAAAACACTTCGTTACTTTTGACAGTGAGTTGCTACGGCTCAAAAGTAACAAAAAGCCATTGCTAAACGCCTCACAGTAGCTTCTTGAATTTCATCTCCGCCAATCTGTTGATTTCATCTTTGTAGGTCTCAAGGTGATGCAGGATGATATTCTCCACATAGATACCGATGGTCATATCCCTGTTTCTCATAGACATGACTATCTCCGCCAGCGTGTCCTGCAACTCTTTGGCGATATAAATAGTCTTGCGATTTTTCAAGGTATTGCGACAGATGAAAAGCGACTCATAATCACCTTTGTCAACCTTCCGCCTTTCTCTTCTTGAGACTCTTGAAAAATCCTTTGACATTGGTTCCTCATTGGGACGTTCCGATTCTACACACTGCTCTTCTGATTGAGGGCGTTTCATCTCACTCTCTTTTCTTTTCATAGGAATACCCTGTGAAATAAGTTCCCGGATGGCAACGGAATCAACCTTGCCGTTTTGATTCTCTTTCATATTTTCTTAAGATCTATTGTTATATAATTCACTGTCCATTTCGTTGCCGATATATTTACCGACAAAGACGAATACAGCCACTATCGAAGATATGTCCAACAATCGGCTTGTACCGGTAGGGCTATATCCTTTCTGTGGAGATGTTTATTCGTGTCCATCAATACAATTGAACGATTGTATCTGCTTTCGCACATTTCCACGTTCGAATGAAAGAATTAAGGATATGTCCTTTGACATACCCCCTCGCTCATATCGCTCATCGAAACGTGATGTTATCGAAGACACATACCCTCACCGACATATTCGACAGCGCAAAAATATGGCTCGGTGATGCTGTATTCTGCGTGATTTTCTTTAGTGCATACTTGTGGCTTCGATTTGGTTGGTGTGGCTTCGTCTCAGCAACATATTGGGGCCGAAACTTCGGAGTGCTGCTCGCATTAGATACGGAGAGTGGAAAACCTCTCTATCTGTCCTTTGTAAGGAGCGAGACAGTGAAGGACTATGAAGATGCGGTCGTCAGTATCGAGAAACGTGGGTATGTCATACGCGGTCTGATCATTGACGGCAAAAAAGCCTTTTCAAGTCTTTCTCTGAGTATCATGTACAGATGTGCCAGTTCCACATGAAACAGATTGTCAGAAGGTATCTTACACTGAATCCAAGAATGCTGTCCAGCCGGGATTTAAAGGCTCTTGTGGACAAGCTGCACCGAATCCATGAGGCTGATTTCAGGAGCGAATATCAAGCGTGGAAGGAGAAGTTGGAAGGGCTCGATAGAACATCGCAGCCTGCACATGGACGGCAGGCTGCAGTATACGCACCGGCGGTTGAGGGCAGCCATGAACAGCCTTGATTACTACTTGCCTTATCTCTTTACCTATCAGTGAGAGGATTGCTGCGGGATGCCAAATACCAACAACAAGATTGAGGGAACATTCACTGACCTGAAGAAAAATCTGAACAATCATAGCGGACTTACACAAGAGAATCGCAAAAGATTCATCAATGGTTTTTTCTTGGTATTGATAAAAACTCTAAGTATGAAAAAGCAGGAACCACACTCATAGCGGCTCCTGCTCATACTTGTCGTTTTATACAATCCTATTCCTCATGGAGTTGCTCCCCAGCAGAGCCCCACTATGCTTTAGACTGCATGGCAAAGGTATATAAACTCCTTGAATATTTTGAATAAAGCCAGCCTGCAATTTGAGCTATTGAACACCTAACACAAAAAATAGCCTGCAAAATGAGCCATCCGCCGAATTTAATTTGAATTTCGATATATCGGCCGTTGGCAGCTTCCTGATATGCAGCTCCAAGCTGTTTTACAGAAGTAATTGGAAAGCTGTCAATAAAAAACATGTTATTTGTAAAAACAAAATGACATAAAATATACGATACTATCAAAAAATAAATGTATCTTTGCAGTTATAGATACTAACACTCACTAATGTATATAATATAGCACATGAAAGACTTTTTAAAGTACGTTGGAGCTACCGTAGTAGGTTTAATTCTATTTGGAGTTGTTGTTTCCATTATAGGCGTAATGAGTATCGTAGGTATGATTGCCTCATCGGAAGCTACGCAAAAAGTGAAAGAAAATACCGTTCTCGTCATCGACCTTGACGGAGTGATGCAGGAACAGGCCAATGAGAGCTTTAGCACGAAGCTGATGGGCAGTACCGGTCTTGGTCTGCAAGAAACACTATCGGCTATCAAAAAGGCAGAGAGCAATGAAAACATACAAGGCATCTACCTCAATGCGGGTGCTTTAGAAGCCGACATGGCTCAACTTGAGGAGATACGCAATGCCCTCGAAAACTTTAAAAAGTCGAAAAAGTGGATAGTGGCCTATGGCGAGATATATTCTCAACCCTGCTATTATCTGGCTTCCATAGCTGATAAAATCTACATGAATCCCCAAGGTTCCGTTGACTGGAATGGCATTGGCGGACAAATGGTTTTCCTGAAAGATACCTATGCCAAAATTGGTATAAGGATGATACCCTTTAAATGTGGAAAATATAAGAGTGCAACCGAGATTTATACAGAAGACCGCATGAGTGAGCCCAGCCGCGAGCAGACCGAGCGTTATATAGGCGGATGGTGGCAGACCATTTGTCAGGCTGTATCAAAAAGTCGGGGTATCAGCACCGATACGCTCAATGCTTATGCCGACCGTGTTATATCTTTGGAAGATCCCAAAAACATGGTGAAGTACAAGATGGTAGATGGTCTGCTCTACAATGATCAGGTGCAAGGCACCATCAAAAAATTGCTTAAGATAGATGAGGACGAGCCCATTAACCAGATTACTGTTAATGGAATGTGCAATGTTCCGGAAAAGGAGCATGGCGATGAAATTGCTGTCTACTACGCATACGGCACGATTGTCAATGAAGAAGAGCCACAAAGTATGATGATGTCTGACCATCTCATTGTCAGTAAAAAGGTATGTAAAGACTTGGCCGACTTGGCCGATGACGACGATGTAAAAGCTGTAGTTGTTCGTGTCAATTCCGGTGGCGGCTCTGCCTATGCTTCAGAACAGATCTGGCGACAGATGGAACTGCTTAAGGCAAAGAAGCCGGTAGTGGTCTCAATGGGTGGTGCGGCCGCGTCCGGTGGTTATTATATGAGTGCCGGTGCTAACTATATTTTTGCAGAGCCTACCACAATTACAGGCAGTATTGGAATTTTTGGCATTGCCAGAGACCGTTCTGAACTCATGACGCAGAAGTTGGGCGTGAAATACGATGAGGTGAAAACCAACCGCAACTCTACCATAGGCTCTGAAGTTACGCCTATGACCGCAGAGCAGTTCGGTTATATTCAAGCATCTGTAAATCGTGGCTACGCGTTATTTAAAAGCCGTGTGGCTCAAGGACGTCGCATGACAATGGATAAGGTTGAGGCCAATGCACAGGGACACGTGTTCATAGGTAGTGATGCTCTTCAGCTTGGATTGGTAGACGCTTTGGGAGGTTTGGACAAAGCTGTTGCTAAGGCAGCCCAATTAGCTAAAGTCAAAGAATACTACACAGCTAACTATCCGGGCAAGTCTGGTATGTTTGAGGACTTTATGAAAATGACAGAGGAACGTTCTGATGGCATACTCGATGAAAAACTTAGAAGTACACTTGGCGACTTCTATGAGCCTTTCTTACTGATGCGCACGACCTCAGCACAAACGGGATTGCAAGCCAGAATGCCGTTCATCATTAAATTCAAATAGAGTAAAGAACATACGTAATAGAAAGAATGCGAACAGAAGGTGACCTCATAAAAATAAACGAATGGCTGCTACCACTTAGTTGGCTATACGGTATTGGTGTGGGCATGCGAAATCAACTTTTTGAGTTGGGCATACTCAAACAAAGAGCTTTTGATATCCCTGTCATCTCTGTGGGCAACATTACGGTTGGTGGGTCCGGCAAAACACCACACATTGAATATTTAGTAAGGTTGCTGAAAGATATTGTTAAAGTAGGAGTGTTGTCGCGTGGCTATAAGCGTAAAAGTCGCGGATATGTTTTGGCTGATGATAATCCGAATATACACGATATAGGAGATGAGCCGTGCCAAATGAAGCAGAAGTTCAAAGACATATACGTGGCTGTTGATAAGAACAGGTGCAATGGCATCACCCGACTTACTTCCGACCCCGAAACCAATGATGTAGACGTGATATTGTTAGACGATGCATTTCAACATCGCTACGTAAAACCGGGAATAAACATCCTGCTTGTAGACTATCATCGTCTCATTATCTACGACAAACTGCTCCCCGCCGGTCGTTTGCGTGAGCCGCTGAAGGGCAAGAACAGGGCCGATATTGTGATTGTAACAAAGTGTCCGAAGGACCTGAAGCCTATGGAATTTCGTGTTTTGACCAAGGCTCTGAACTTATTTCCTTATCAAGAATTGTTTTTTACCTGTATCGACTACTACCCACTGCAGCCGGTATTCGTCCAGGAAGCTCATACCATAAAGATCAGCAAATCTCCCCTAAAAGCTTTAACGGGGCAAAATGTATTGTTGCTCACAGGTATAGCTTCTCCCGAACAGATGAAAAACGATTTGAAATCAAGATGTCGCTCCATCACAATGTTAGCGTTTGACGACCACTATGCTTTCAAATCAAAAGACGCAGAAAGAATAAACCATGTTTTTGCAAAAATGCCTTCACCTAAAATGATTGTCACCACAGAGAAGGATGCCACGAGGCTAACTAATCTTGAAGAGCTATCGAATGAGGTGAAAGCAAACCTTTATGCACTTCCCATCAAAGTGAAGTTCATGTTAGAACAAGAAGATAAGTTTAACTATAAAATCATAAGCTATGTACGCAAAAATTCAAGAAACAGCATCCTGGTTAAAAGAAAGGATGGCAACGAGTCCAAAGACAGCCATCATTCTGGGAACAGGATTGGGACAATTAGCTTCCGAGATAACTGATTCGTATGCTTTTGCATATAATGATATCCCTAACTTCCCGGTATCAACGGTCGAGGGACATGCCGGCAGGCTCATTTTCGGCAAGCTCGGAGGTAAGGATGTAATGGCTATGGAGGGACGCTTTCACTTTTATGAAGGCTATAACATGAAAGAAGTAACGTTCCCAGAGCGTGTAATGTATGAGTTGGGGATTGAAACTCTTTTTGTGAGCAATGCGGCCGGTGGAATGAATCCGGAATTTAGCATTGGTGACCTGATGGTGATTAACGACCATATCAACTTCTTCCCGGAACATCCGCTGCATGGTCCCAATTTTCCAACGGGTCCTCGTTTCCCCGATATGCACCAGCCATACGACAGCAAACTCATTGCATTGGCAGACGAAATAGCCAAAGAAAAGAACATTAAACTCCAACACGGTGTTTATGTTGGTGTACAAGGTCCGACCTTTGAAACTCCGGCAGAATATCGTATGTTCCGCGTTATTGGAGGTGATGCTGTTGGTATGTCTACAGTGCCCGAAGTTATTGTGGCTCGTCATAGTAGCATCAAAGTATTCGGAATAAGTATCATCACCGACCTCGGAGGTTTTGATGTTCCTGTACAGGTGAGCCATGAGGAAGTGCAGGTTGCAGCTAATGAAGCTCAACCAAAGATGACCGAAATCATGAGAGAAATGATACGTCGGTCGTAATTATTCAACCATTTAATCAAACATGGAAATCTCTAAACTTGGTGAATTTGGCCTTATAGATCATGTCACTAAAGATATAAAACTAAAAAATTCATCGTCAATCGTTGGGGTTGGCGATGACTGTGCTGTGGTGCACTACCCAGATACAGAGGTACTCATCACCACAGATATGCTGATGGAAGGTATCCACTTTGACCTGACCTATATCACAATGCAGGAGCTTGGCTACAAGGCTGCAATGCAAAACATTTCGGACGTCTTCGCCATGAACGGCACACCACGTCAGATGACTGTATCGCTTGCCTTGGGAAAACGTTTCCAAGTGGAAGATATAACAGCTTTCTACAAGGGTCTGCGCGTGGCATGTGACAAATGGAATGTAGATATTGTCGGTGGAGACACAACGTCGTCATTTACGGGATTGGCCATCAGCATTACTTGTATTGGTGATGCACGCAAAGAGGACATTGTCTATCGAGATGGTGCTCAAGAGACTGATCTGATTTGTGTTACTGGTAACCTTGGAGCCGCCTATATGGGACTGCAACTGCTCGAACGCGAAAAAACAGTTTACTATCATCAGATTGACGATCATAATCGGAAAATCATGGAAGCAAAGCAAGCCGGAAACGATGCACTTGTGAAACATCTTCAGAAGCAGGGTGCACAGGTAGCGGATTTTCAACCTGATTTTGCCGGTAAGGAATACTTGTTGGAACGACAGCTTAAACCTGAAGCACGCGGAGACATCATTGCCCTTCTGCGTGAGCATAATATCCGTCCAACAGCCATGATGGACATTTCTGACGGGCTGAGTTCTGAACTGCTGCACATCTGTAATAAGAGCCACTGCGGTTGTCGGATTTATGAAAACAAAATCCCAATCGACTATCAAACTGCTGTCATGGCAGAAGAACTGAACATGAATGTCACTACAGCTGCGATGAATGGTGGTGAAGATTATGAATTGCTTTTCACCTGTTCGATAGGTGATTACGAAAAGTTGCAGGACTTGGAAGATACGGGCATCCGACAAATTGGATATATTACCAAAGAGGCTTATGGTGCACGTCTCATCTCAAGAGATCAACAGGAATTTGAAATAACAGCACAAGGCTGGAATCCTTTACAATAACTCATAAGGGGCTTGTCCATTAATCGGCAGGCCCCTTATATGTTATTGCAGTCCATTAAATTTGAAAATGTCCTCAAATCGTTTTCAATAATGCTAAAAGAAATATTTAACGGAAAGCAATTATGTTAAATCGTTTATTTACCATTAAATTATTTTCACAAATCCCCAATAATGTTAAATAAAATATCTAACTTTGTTCAGTATAAGCACAATGGCATAAAATAATTCAGTTTAGTCTCTTATAGACGGTTGAATAATAATATTGCCGTTAAACCGTAAATAACAACAGCTCGTTCTTAGAGATTTATATTAGTAAAAATGATGATTAAACCCTTACGTCTATTTACCTTTATCTTGCTATGGACAGTCGCAGAATCTGTATCGGCACAGACTATCACAGACATTTTAAACTATAATTCAGTTGGTATATCGGGTAAATATTACAAATCATGGAAAAACACTCTATCCTCTGGAGCTACCTATCAAGGGAATAGTGCAGGTGAAAAAAATGCCATAAAATTGCGTACGGACAATAACTCTGGTATCGTAGTAACGAACTCTGGAGGCACTGTGAAATCTGTAACGGTAAAACTCCATGATACCAATATTAGTACTCGGCAAGTAGATGTTTATGGTAAAAATACTCCATATACCCAAATTGATGAATTATACACAGTAGAACAAGGAGAGCTCATAGGCAGCATCACACCTAAAACGAAAGAAATCACTATATCTCCCGATAAAAATTATGCTTTTATCGGGATACGCTCAAAAACTGGCCTGATCTATGTGGACCAAATAGAAATAGAATGGACAAAGAGCGATTTCGCTATGTCCTCTCCCAAAATTCAAGGAAACACTCCTTTTGAAAGTTCAACCACCATTTCCATTAGCGCTGATAAGGACTCTGAGATCTATTATACTTTAAATGGTGAAAATCCCTCTATTTCATCTACTAAATATACAGAGCCTTTCATTATAAATCAGTCCTCTACCATCAAAGCAATTGCTGTGAAAGACGGACTAACCAGTGTCATAAGTACTGCGACATTTGAGAAAATCAGCGAACAAGATACTGATACCAATCCGGATATTGCAGAGAAAGGCAGCCTAAGCAATCCATACAGTGTCACAGATGTAATCAACGGCCAATGTAATAACAAACAAGGAGTGTATGTTGAAGGTTATATTTGTGGTGCTTATGATTTCAAAAAAGAAATAAACAATAATGTTGACGCCAATATCATCATCGGTGCGACGGTAGACGCAACCAATTATATAGCTGTTGAACTGCCCAAAGGATATCTTCGTGATGCAATCAATGTGTCCACTGGTGGAATGATAGAGACGAAGGTAATTCTGAAAGGAAACATAGTAACTTTATATTTTGGAAGTCCCGGACTTAAATCTACCAGTGAGGCTTATGTTGGCATTAACCTTACTAAGGTAAGATATGCTACTATGTTTTTCAGCAAGGCAACACTACAAGTTCCTGAGAATATTAAGGCTTTTACCTATAAAATGGTTAATGACAAGCTCGCACAAAGTAAAAGAATTGCAGCAGGTGAAAACATAGCAGCAGGAACTGCTGTTGTGTTGAATGGTGAGCCGGGAGATTATTGGTGTAAAGTAGTTGGCCCAAACGAAAATAGTGTGACAGACACCTACAACATACTTCGAGGCACTGACACTACATTTGCTCTCTCCGAAGATACAGATAGCTATTTCTATATCCTATCGGTTAATGCAGCCAACGACCCTAATTCCGTTGGATTCTATTGGAAGAAGAATTATGGCGCAGCATTTACAAACGGAGCACATAAAGCTTATCTCAAAGTGCCGAAAAGTGTGATCAATGCAAATGCAAAAAGTATTTATCTTTTCTCCGATATTTCCACAGCCATACAGCCAACCACATACTCAGCATCAAAGGGCAATCCTCAAATTCATAACATTGCCGGGCAAAGAGTAAACAGAAACTACAAAGGCATTATTATAATTAATGGCAGGAAATATATATCAAAATAATGAATTTATACTTTACTGTAAGCATCCAATTGGATGCTTACAGTAAAGCAACTATACCACACAAATACAGCGATAAAATTAGATGCTAACTTATCAGCCTAATTTTATCTAAACTAATAGCTTTATTCCGGCTTCATATTGGTGTACACATTTTGTACATCGTCAAACTCCTCGAGTTTCTCAACCATTTTATCAATAGTTTCTCGTTGTTCGGGAGTTACATCATGCAAGTCATTCGGAATACGCGTAAATTCTGCACTTGTTATTTCATATCCATTATCTTCAAGATATTTCTGTATGTCTCCAAAACTCGTTGGTGCACCGTAGATGGTAATTTCATCTTCCTCATCATCTATATCATACTCATCGTCTACATTAAAATCAATGAGTTCCAGAATAAGCTCATCCATTTCAAGTCCCTCTTTTTTCTTAAAAGTGAATACACACTTATGGTCGAAAAGATAATTGAGAGAGCCCTGTGTGCCCAAGTTTCCATTGTACTTGTTGAATACAGAACGAACATCACCCACCGTACGTGTGGTATTGTCTGTCAAAGTCTCGACAAAAACGGCAACACCATGAGGTCCGTAACCTTCATAGGTCACATCATCATAATTACTGGTATCTTTGCCCATCGCTTTTTTAATCGCACGATCAATATTGTCCTTGGGCATATTTTCGCGCTTGCAAGTAGCAATGATAGCACGCAATGTCGGATTGTTTTCCGGCTCCGGACCACCTGCTTTCACAGCAATTTCAATCTGTTTACCTAATTTCGTAAATATACGGGCCATGTGCCCCCACCGTTTCATTTTCGTGGCTTTACGATATTCAAATGCTCTTCCCATTGGAATTCAATATTTTTTAAATTATTATTTTGTATTATTATCTTAGTTCTGCACCTAATTTGGTTTTTAAGTTATTAATCAACTTCTGCATCACTACATCAATTTGCTTGTCAGTCAATGTTTTTGTAGCGTCTTCTATCGTGAAGTTAACCGCATAGCTTTTCTTACCCTGTGGCAAGTTCTTCCCCTGGTACACATCAAAGAGAGTAACATCCTTTATTAATTTCTTATCCGTTTTCCAGGCAATTTCTTCTATTTGTGCAAATTCGATATTCTCGTCCAACAACAGAGCAAGGTCACGACTTACAGCAGGAAACTTGTTTAGCTCCTTAAACTCAACTTTATTCTTTTTGACGGCCTTCATCACTCCTGCCCAATTAATCTCTGCATAGAACACATTATTATCTATGTCAAGTTTGTGCAACACTTTCTTACTAACCTTACCATACTCGGCTAAGATTTTGCCACCACGATTCTTGACTGTTAGTCCATAGCTAAAAATGTTGTTTTCGTTTCTGGCAATAACCATCATGCCTTTTGGCACACCTGTGCGTTGCAGAATGTTTTCAACGTATGCCTTGAGTTCGTAGAATGAAGTTTCTTCGTCAGGATGTGCCCAAGAGCCTTCCACACGTTTACCTGTCAGCCAAAGACCTAAATGATATTCCTGCGCATAAGCTTTTATAGAGGCATCATGGTCATCTTTCTCAGACGTGTAAGTATATACATTACCAAACTCAAAGAATTTCAAATTGGAACGCTTGCGATTGATATTGCGTGCCAAAGATTCCAAGCCGCCTAATAGCAATGTCTGACGCATTACCCCCAAGTCGGCACTCAGAGGATTCATCAGCTTTACAGTGTTTGCCCATGCATACATATTATAATTATCTTCTTTATAATATGACGCCTTAGTCAGGGAGTTGTTCAATATCTCATTAAATCCATATCCCACGAGCTGCTCACTAATAATGTTTTCCAAACGGTGTTCTTTATCTTCATCTCCGGCTACGGTGAGCGAAGATTTCAGTTGCGTCGGAATCTCTATGTTGTTATATCCATAGATGCGCAAAATATCTTCCACAACATCACATGGACGCTGCACATCTACACGATAAGCCGGTACAGAAAGTTGAAGTCCGTCTTTGTCCTCCGACTCCACTTTCATTTCCAAGCTCTCTGCTATCTTTTTAATTGTATCATTGCCAATCTCCTTTCCAATCAATCGGTTACAATATTCAAACTGGAGATTAACCTTAAAATCAGGAATAGGGTCAGGATAAATATCCTTGATTTGCATAGATACTTTACCACCCGCTAATTCCTTACACAACATTGCAGCTTGTTTCAAGGCATAAATTTGCCCATTGGGGTCTATTCCACGCTCAAAGCGGAAACTGGAATCCGTGCTCAATCCATGTCTTCTTGCACTCTTCCTAATCCATGTGGGATGGAAATATGCACTTTCCAAAACTATGTTTCGAGTGGTTTCATAAGTTCCGGAGCCTTGTCCTCCCAAAACACCGGCTATACACATTGGAGCTTCCGCATTACAAATGCTTAGATCGTGCTCACCCAATTCATGTTCGTCACCATCAAGTGTAATAAACTTTGTACCCTCCGGCTGTGTGCGGACAACTATCTGATGACCGGTCACCATGTCTGCATCGAAACAATGCATGGGTTGCCCGTAAGCCATCATAATGTAATTGGTGATGTCTACGATATTATTGATAGGACGCAATCCGATAGCCGTCAGCTTATCTTTCAGCCACTGTGGACTTTCCTTCACATCACAATCCGTAATGCTCAGACAAGCATACCGCTTGCAGGCCTGTGTGTTTTCTATTTTAACGTCTATGACGAGATCTTCGTTATCAACCTCAAAACCGGTACAATCCGGACGATGCAATGATGTGTTGTAACCTCGTTGTGTAAGCCACGCATAGAGGTCGCGCGCAACTCCGTAATGGCTCAATGCGTCTGCACGATTAGCTGTGATGTCAATATCTATCACCCAATCGCTTTCCAGTTGATAGTATTCAGCAGCAGGCGTACCTACAACAGCGTCTTCCGGAAGTACAATAATGCCATCGTGGCTCGTCCCCACTCCAATCTCGTCTTCGGCACATATCATACCGTAGCTGTCTACTCCACGCAGACGTGACTTCTTTATGACGAATTCTTTATCTCCGTCGTAGAGAATACATCCTAAATCCGCAACGATTACTTTTTGTCCTGCTGCCACGTTCGGGGCACCACAAACTATCTGCTGGGTGTCGCCTCTACCCAAATCTACTGTCGTAACGTGCAGGTGATCACTGTTAGGATGCTTTTCACAAGTCACAACCTTACCAACATAAAGACCTTTCAGGCCTCCTTTAATGGTTTGAATTTCCTCCAAACTTTCAACCTCAAGCCCTGTAGAAGTCAATGCTTCTGCAACTTCCTGAGGAGTAAGAGAGAAGTCTACGTATTCCTTAAGCCATTTATATGAAATCTTCATAATATAGAAAGAATTTTATCTCGTCAAAATTAAAAGCAAAATTACTAAAAATTTATGATTTGCCAAAATAGACATCTGATTTTCTTATTCCTCACTTTTCAAAACCGGAAGGGAGATATGATATTTAAGTGCGAGAAAGCGTATCAGCAAAACAAGAATGAACGAAGCCACGACGGTTATCGCTACATTTATCCCAATTTCCATCATCAACCAGTACAACAGGCCACCGGCAATACTGGCCATTGCATAAATCTCCTTCTGGAATATAACGGGTGTTCGATTAAGCAACACGTCGCGTATCACCCCTCCGGCAACACCGGTCATGCACCCCATGACAATAGCTATCCAAAAAGGATGACCACACGCCAGCGTCTTCTGAATACCCGCAATGGTAAAGAATGCCAGCCCCAGCGTGTCAAACACCAACCATGCGTTGTCCAATCGTTTCATGGAGTTTGCAAACACGATGACGATGAGTTGGGCCAACATTGTACATATTATATATAGCGGAGATGTCATCCAAAACGGTGTCACTCCAAGCATCACATCACGCAACGTTCCACCACCTATAGCCACTGCAATTCCACACACAAAACCGCCAAACCAATCATAATGTTTGGCGGCTGCGTGTCTGATTCCTGACAGTGCAAAGGCCAGCGTACCAAGAATTTCAAGTATTACCTGGACCGTATGCACAAAACCCAGATCTGAATAAAACATTATACGATGTTTTGTGGACGCCCCTCTATAAAGGCTTTAACATTTTCTACGGCAACATTTATCAAGCGGGTACGCGCTTCTTTAGACGCCCAAGCTATATGTGGGGTAAAAAAGGCATGAGGTTGCTTGAGCAGCGGATTGTCTTTCGACGGCGGCTCTATGGCCATCACGTCAGCTCCATATCCCGAAAGCCGCCCTGTAGCCAGCGCATGGGCCACAGCCTCCTCGTCTACCAACTGGCCACGCCCGGTATTGATCAAGATAGAGCCCGGTTTCATCATAGCCAGCCGCTCGGCATTGATCAACTGATTTGTATGCTGATTCAGGGGACAGTGGAGAGACAATACATCAGCAATGCTTAAAAGTCCGTTTAGCGTGGTTTTCTGAATTCCGGATGGCAGATTTGCCGATTCTTTAGAAGTCAGGGCAAACACGTCCATCCCGAATTGTCTGGCTATGGTTGCTACACGCATACCTATGTTGCCCAATCCGACAATACCCATAGTCTTACCCGAAAGTTCTGTCAGGGGAGTGTCCCAGAAACAGAAATCTTTACTGCTGCTCCAGCGATTGTTTCTCACCTGTTCGGCATAGTGACCCACCTGATTTGTAATGTTGAGAATGTGGGCAAATGTCATCTGCACCACGCTGTCCGTACTGTAGGCAGGAATGTTAGACACCACTATGCCACGTTCGCGGGCATAGGCTGTATCAACAATATTATATCCTGTAGCCAAAACTCCTATATACTTCAGTTTCGGAAGTTTATCGACAATTTCCTTAGTTATCTTCACTTTGTTCAAGAGAATGATGTCGGCCTCTTTCGAACACTCCACAATTTGTTTTGCCGAAGTACGCGGATATACCGTTAAATCTCCAAGCTCCTTTAAAGCATCCCAGGAAAGATCGCCCGGATTTGCCGAATAGCCATCCAATACTACTATTTTCATATTATTCTTTTTGTTTTTCCTTAGCATCGTAAAAAATTATTTTTTATACCGATCGCCCCAACAGCTTACCATCCGTTGATAAAGTTTATCCTCTGCCGGGGAATGTTGAGCATACCAAAAACGTTTATCCGCAATATCATCAGGAAGATATTGTTGCACCGTGAAGTTTCCGGTAAAGTCGTGTGGATACTTATAGCCATCGCTATAGTTTAAGCTCTTCATCAATTTTGTTGGCGCATTGCGCAGGTGTAGCGGCACCGGCTGGTTCCCGCTTTGTCTCGCTTCCGCGAGGGCTGCGTCAATGCCTTTATAGGCTGAATTGCTTTTGGCACTTGTGGCCAGATATACCGTTGCTTCTGCCAGCGGAATACGCCCTTCGGGCCATCCTATCTTCATCACTGCATCAAAGGCAGCATTAGCCAACAGCAACGCATTGGGATTGGCCAGCCCTATATCTTCTGTAGCACTTATAATCAATCTCCGGGCTATGAATTGCGGATCCTCGCCCCCCTCTATCATTCTCGCCATCCAATACAGAGCAGCATCGGGGTCCGAGCCTCTGATGCTCTTGATGAATGCCGATATGATGTCATAGTGCATCTCTCCATCCTTGTCATAAGCCAAAGGGTTGGTTTGAAGGAGATTTTCTACCAATTCATTAGTCACTCGAATATCGTCTGACGTGCTTGTCTTTACGACCATGTCTAATATATTGAGCAACTTACGTGCATCTCCCCCACTATACCGCATCATGGCATCGGTCTCTTCGAGTTTGATGTTTTTCTGCTTCAATTCCATATCTTCGGCAATAGCACGTTTCAGAATTTTCATTAAATCGTCTTTCTCCAGTGGTTTCAACACATAGAGTTGGCATCTCGACAATAGAGGACGGATGACTTCGAATGAAGGGTTTTCTGTTGTAGCCCCGATAAGCGTAACGATGCCTTTTTCTACTGCGCCCAGCAAAGAGTCTTGTTGCGATTTAGAAAAACGATGTATTTCGTCTATAAACAAAATGGGTGATTCCGAATGAAAAAATCTACCTTGCTTAGCGCGCTCTATCACCTCTCTCACGTCTTTCACACCACTTGTCACCGCACTCAATGTGAAAAACGGAACTTTTAGCATACTCGCGATAATCTGTGCCAAAGTGGTTTTCCCCACACCCGGAGGCCCCCAGAGTAGGAAAGATGAAATATGGCCGGCCTCTATCATTTTGCGCAATACGGCATCTTTACCAACAACGTGTTCCTGGCCTATATAATCATCGAGCGTCGTCGGACGCATTCTTTCTGCTAACGGTTTACTCATTATATATGCAAAATTAGTAAAATAAGCACAAATAACAAACATCCCTT
Source organism: uncultured Bacteroidales bacterium (assembly GCA_937995875.1). Taxonomy (GTDB): domain Bacteria; phylum Bacteroidota; class Bacteroidia; order Bacteroidales; family Bacteroidaceae; genus Prevotella. The sequence continues at coordinate 15,844 of CALKIW010000075.1, forward strand.
TGTTAAAGATTTAGAAAGAAAAATCGTATGATTGCATTTGTAAGAAACCGGCAATTTGTCAATGCTGTTGTAAAGCATCTATACATCTCCTATTCTAAAAAGAGTTCTCTCCTACTTTATTTGCTATATATGTAAAACTAATTTGTCACTTATTTAACA
>CALKIW010000076.1 GCA_937995875.1 uncultured Bacteroidales bacterium
GGCAAGAGCGTTACCAGTTTACATGGCCCGACAAGCGTCATGCCATTCGTCTGGCCAATACGCCGACCACCGACACGCTGCGCCCTTGCCGTGAAGACAGCGTAGATTTCGATAATACACAGAATCTGTATATCGAGGGCGACAACCTTGATGTACTGAAACTCTTGCGTGAATCCTATCTCGGCAAGGTAAAGATGATTTATATAGATCCACCTTATAATACAGGTGGCGACTTCGTGTATAAGGATAACTTCATTAAGCGTAACTCCGACTATGTCGAAGTCTCGGGTACATACGATGAAGAGGGAAATCAAGTTACGGATGAGCTTGAGAAGAACTCAGACAGCAACGGCCGTTTCCACACCGACTGGCTCAACATGATCTATCCTCGTCTGAAAGTGGCAAGGGACTTGCTGACGGAGGACGGGGTGATATTTATCTCGATTGATGACAATGAGCAGAAAAATCTGAAGAACGTATGTGATGAGGTGTTTGGGGGAGGAAACTTCCTTGCACAGGTTGTATGGGAAAGGGCATTTTCTCCAATCAATTTGATGAAACACTTTTCACCATCTCATGATTACATCTTGGGTTATGCCAAGAACGTAGAGAGTGCCTTTTGCTATGGCATTGAAAGAAGTCAAGAAGCTAATAACCGTTATTCAAATCCTGATAATGACCCTCGTGGTGTTTGGTCATCAAGTGACATTTCAGTAGGACCAGCAGTAGCTGAAAATATTTATACCATCACAACCCCTTCGGGGCGTGAGGTCGAGCCTCCAGCTGGACGCAGCTGGAGGCTCTCACGAAAAGCTTTTCGTGAGAGACTCCAAGATAATAGGATATGGTTTGGACCTAATGGAGATGGAGTACCAAGAATAAAACGTTTCTTATCAGAATTGCGTAAAACAGGAATGACTCCAATGACTATTTGGAAGCATGAAGAAGTTGATCATTCTCAGGGGGCAACCCAAAAGCTTGCAGCAATGTTTGACGGGAAGAAGTATTTTGACTACCCTAAGCCTGTTACACTAATTCAAAGATGTTTGCAGCTTTATTCAAAAGGGGATGACCTCGTCCTCGACTTCTTCTCGGGTTCAGCCACTACAGCCCACGCTGTGATGCAGCAAAATGCTGAAGATGGCGGCAAGCGCAAATATATCTGTGTACAATTGGCTGAGAATACTCCGGAACAAAGCCCAGCTCGCAAAGATGGTTACGTTACCATTCCCGACATAGCCAAGGAGCGCATTCGTCGTGTAGGTAAGATAATCCTTGAGGAACAAAAGGCAAAACAACCTGAATTGTTTGCAAATGTTAACGGGGGGGGGTACGACGCTCCGCTTGACATTGGCTTCCGCGTGTTGAAGCTCGCCAGCTCCAACATGGAGAACGTATTTTATACCCCTGCCGAAACCACTGAACTGACCCTTTTTGCCGACAACATCAAGCCGGACAGAACCGATGAGGACCTGCTCTTCCAGGTGATGATGGAGCTGGGCATTGCACTCTCTGAAAAGATAGAGAAAACCCTGATAGCTGGTAAAACCGTGTGGAATGTGGACCAAGGCTATCTGATGGCTTGCTTCGAGCCGAACGTAACCGAGGACACCATCGCCGCCATAGCCAAGCAGCAGCCATTCTATTTTGTGCTGGCCGACCGCTCGCTGGCCAGCGACAACGTAGCTGACAACTTTGAGCAGCTGTTTGAGGAATATTCACCCGACACGCAACGCAGAATACTGTAAGTCTTATGAAGTTCAAATTCAAGATACAACAATATCAGACCGATGCCGTACGGCAGACGGTAGAGGTGTTCAGCGGCCAGCCTTCAAAGGCTGAAACGAAATACCGTCGGGACTTGGGCAAGACAGAGGGGG
>CALKIW010000077.1 GCA_937995875.1 uncultured Bacteroidales bacterium
TTATTTTACTGATAATCAATAAGTTAAATGTTTTTCAAGGGACGACTAGCTAATCTTAGGGAGACAGCGGTCTCCCTTTTATTTTTTTGTATTGCTGATTGTGCTCTTTGGGGCTACGCGCCCCAGCCGCAAGGCAAACCTGCGGTGTTTTTCATGGTTTTAACACAATCCAAACACCAACAAGTTTTGCACTTCGATTTTGAATCTTCACTATAAATGATTTTAAAGAAGGCTGGGATGAAGCCAGTGATCGTACATTGTAATACTAAATGTAAAAACAACTATGATACAAGAATTGAATGCCACCGAGCTTATTAGCATTTACGGTGGCGGAGTAATGAAAAATTTGGGGAATTGGTGTCATCGAGCTTGGAACTCATTTTGTAAAAATTTAGACAGAGCATTGGATGAGGCTGTTGAAATGACAGCCAAATCAACGACTGATTAAAATGTTACTGTAAAACGTAAATTTCTACTGAGCCGTCATACTGGTCGGATTCGTCGGATCCGACCGCCAAGTCCGACTGATAAAACAAAAAAGACGGAAATCCTTTTTTTTGAGGACTTCCGTCTATGCGCTCCAGGATGGGCTTGAACCAACGACCCCCTGATTAACAGTCAGGTGCTCTAACCAACTGAGCTACTGAAGCAGTTTTCTGATTGCGAGTGCAAAGATAAGTAGTTTCGTGGAAACCTCCAAATATTTTCAAAGAAAAATTTGAAATTAGATGAAAAAAGTTTGTGTGACATGATATTTTCTATATCTTTGCATAAATAATGTACATAATATAAGAACAGAAAATGGCTGTACGGCAAAATAATATGATGACGGGAAATCTTGGATATAGTGGTTGGCTGCTCTGTTTGAAGGGGTGCTTAGTGGCTTTGGGATGCTTGTTGATAAGCGCCGCAGCAACGGCTCAGGACGCTGATCATAATTTCAAGGTGGCAAAAAATCTGGATGTATTTAATACGATATACAAGAATCTGGACATGATGTACGTTGATACGTTGAATGCCGACGAGGTGGTGGGTAACGGTATCAACGCGATGTTGAGAAGTCTTGATCCTTATACCGAATATTATCCAGAGGATAAGAACAAGGACGTGAAGATGATGCTGCAGGGCAAATATGCGGGCATCGGGGCCTTGATACGTTATAATTTTAAGCTTGGCAGGGTGTGCATCGATGAGCCTTATGAAAATATGCCGGCTGCGGAAGTGGGGTTGAGAAAGGGTGATGTGGTCCTGACGATTGACGGGGAAGATATGACCGAGAAAGACAATGCTTACGTGAGCGATCATCTGCGCGGTGATGCGGGCACGACGTTTGAACTGAAAATCCATCGTCCGTCCACAGGTAAGGATATGAAGTTCAAGGTGAAACGCAAGGCTATTCAGTTGCCGGCAGTACCTTATTATGGTATGCAGCCTAACGGCATGGGCTATATCAACCTTAATAGTTTTACGGAGGGATGTGGTAAAGTCGTGCGCAATGCGGTGATCGAAATGAAGAAGGAGGGTATGAAAGGACTGGTTTTCGACCTTCGCAACAATGGTGGTGGATCGGAGATGGAGGCCGTGAATATCGTGAACTGTTTTATCCCGAAAGGAAAATTAGTAGTTTCCAATCGGGGAAAGCTGAAACAGGTGAACCGAGATTACAAAACACAGGTGGAGCCGGTGGACACGGTGATACCCATTGTGGTGCTGGTCAATGGGAACTCTGCATCGGCCTCCGAGATTACGAGTGGTGCCTTGCAAGACTTCGACCGTGCGGTGGTGATGGGCACAAAGACATACGGCAAGGGATTGGTGCAGACCATGATAGACTTGCCCTATAACGGCCAGATGAAACTTACCACCAATAAATATTACATTCCTTCGGGACGATGCATCCAGAAACTTAATTATAAGCACGCCAACGGTGGCTCTACGGAGGAAACGGCCGACTCACTCATCCAAACTTTTTACACGGCCAATGGTCGCCCGGTGAGGGATGGGGGTGGTATAGAGCCTGATGTAGAGGTGAAAGCCGACTCGCTGCCCAACATAGCTTATTATCTCGCGGGTATGAGAGATTCTGCTGAAGTGTTGCAGAGCTTTGAGGTGGATTACATTGCCAAGCATCCTACGATAGCACCGGCGGCAGAGTTTGAGTTGAGTGATGCCGATTACGAGGCGTTCAAGCAATATGTGCTGGCGAGCAAATTCAAATATGATGCCATCAGTGAGAAGTCGCTCGATGCTTTGGAGAAAGTGGCGAAGTTTGAGGGTTATTATGATGATGCCAAACCGGAATTTGAAGCATTGCGCAAGAAACTGAAACACAACCTGGCCAAAGATCTCGAATATAACAAGGAGAGCATCAAGCAGATTCTCACCAGCGACATAGTGACTGCATACTATTATCAGCGTGGTGCCATACAGAATACACTGCGCACCGACAAGCAGGTGAAGGAGGCTTTCCGGTTGTTGCAGAATCCGGAGGAATATCATGCAAAATTGAGGCCTGCATCGCAACCGTAAAACCATCATTATTTCCTTTTACAGCTAAACGAGCGAAGCCAATATCCTTGCATCGACTCCCACGACTCTATACGGCCTCTTTGCATCGACTCCCACGACTTTGCACGATTTTCTCACATCGACTCCCACGACTTTGCACGATTTTTCTCGCATCGACTCCCACGACTTTGCACGACACTCTTATAGGCGGGCACGACATTCTCGCATGGGGAACTCCCGTTGTTTATCTTTTAGTATG
>CALKIW010000078.1 GCA_937995875.1 uncultured Bacteroidales bacterium
TCCACTCCTCTGATGGTGAGGTTGGTGTGCTTGGCAATCTCCTTAGTGTTGAGATTGAGTCTCAGCAGGGCGCAGAATTTCAAATCGGTGGGTGTGAGGGTGGGATATCTGCTGCGCAATTTTCTAAAGAAGTTCTGATGAATCAAGTCGAAGTTCTGTTGGAAGATGTCCCAAACTTCCTCAGAGTCTCCGGCATCGGATTTTGTAATCAGGTCCTTGAAATCTCTGTCTGTCAGCAGGCCTCGGCGTTTTTTCTCCAACAGTTCCTCGCGGAGAATGTCGGAATTGTTCTTCTGCACGGCAACTTTGAATGCCATCGATGCCAGTTCCTTGCTCTTGGTGGTAAGCTCATTTTCCATGATAATTTTCTGCTGGGCAGCAATGATCTGTTTTTGCTCAAGCATCTTCAGATTCTGCCGCATCATCTCTTCTTGGGCTTGCCGCTGGTTTCGCTTTATGATTTTCCGAGTTCGCCAGTTGATATACTGTCGGATCATCAAAAAGCACAGCACGGCATAGAGCAGGAAGGCCCAAATGGAAAGGTAGAGCGGTACGACGCGTTCGAATTGGTAGGTGGCTTTCCCCAGCATTTCACCATCGACCGAAAGGGCCACTACCTCGAAATCGTAGTTTCCATAGCTGAGACTGTTGAGAGAAATCACCGGGTTGTCTTGTCGGGAGGAAACCTCTTTGCCGCGTCCCTTGAGTTTGTAGCTGAAGGTGATCAGTTGGTTGTCGTAGTTGGGATATGACAGCACGATACGGATATTGTCAGCGTGAATTTTAGGCTTTTCACTACTTTCGCAGGAGATGTTTTCCGTCTGGTTGTAGGACCTCATACTCGACACTTGAGCAATGGTCAGGGGGAATTTGGCCGCTTTGCCGGTTTTGTTTCCCATCTGATAACGCCCGATGCCGTTGTTGAGGAAAAAATAAGTGTTACGCCCACTGACATATTGTGAGATGCCATTGGTGTTTACTTCCAGCCCAAACATTTTATAAGGAATGCTGACTACCCTGCGGTAGTGTTTGCCGTCGTGCCTGAAAAGAGCATAAGCATTTGCGTCGGCCGTCCATAATCTCTCATTATCGACTGTAGCGGTCGAGATTATGTTCCGGGGAAACGACGGCCCGAAGTCCTTGTAGGGCACAATGCGGTCGTGAAGATCGTCATAAGTGTACAGCCGTCCTTGATAAGAGAATGCGATTCTACCTCTGATCTTCATCACGTGTATCAGACTGGGGATGCCACCCTTGCTAAGTGCTCCGTAATACTGTTGGCGTGCCACCTTGGTGAGGTCGGGCGAAAGGTCTAATTTGTAGATGCCCTTACTGAAATGGGCTGCCCAAATG
>CALKIW010000079.1 GCA_937995875.1 uncultured Bacteroidales bacterium
GAACTTGATACATTGAAAGGTGGAGCCATCGACGCCTGTTCGTTTTTGTTTGAAAAAGATGGGACCGGGACTCTGAATCTTGATGATAATCCCTACAACAAGGATGATTGGAATCAGGAACAGGCATACGATCAAGCTGAACACGACGTCGAACGTTCGTTTCACCACGCGGTTTATGGGTTGGACAAGTGGCTCTACGCGATTGGTAAACAATGTATAGTTGCCCAAATGATGTAACTTAAGTTCCAACTCCCGGTCTTCAAAGATGCGGGGAACGTAGTAAAATCTTATCACACTTTTGTCGCAGGAGCGTATGATGCGTCTCACCAAGTTGGCTTCGTCGTGGGGAAGGCTGCAAAAAATTTCATGGACTCCGATTTTCGCTGTCGGGTCCTCGTCCCATTTGTCCAGTTTGGCATTCAGGTCTTCAATGTTTCCAAGTCGTTTCAACGCTTTCGGACCGTCCTTGATTTCCTGATCCGAATAGTAGCCCAAGACGCGGTAGCCAACGGAAGCAGACTGTGTGAGAGAGTTGTACAACTGCACCAGAGCGGGATCGTGCCCGACGAAAAGGACGGTTTGCGAATTCCTGCCGTGTTCCCTGAGCTTCTTCAGGGCCCACCGTTCAACGATTCTTGATACGACCATGACGGCGTAGAAGGCACCGGTAAAGATAAGCATATAGCGGAAAAAACCGGTATAACTGTCCATAAACCGCAGCGCAACATACATCATAACGGATTGGGTTAGGACCAGTTTCAGGCAGTTGCGCGCAATCTCCATGTATCCCACAAGCCGTTTTTGAATGATTGTATGATAGTAATATTCGGCGATAACCATTGTGAAATTCATCAGCAAGACAGTTATCTTGGTATTATCGCTGAAATATCGTGGCACTAAATCGTTGTCCAGCCATAACAATACGGCGAACAGAAGATTAAGCAGGAGGAAATCTGCAAGCAACACTGCTGCCTTCACATATTCACTTCCGCCGTACGTTCTCTTTCGCAAATTTTCTTTGTTATATCCTGTTTTTGTCATCTTGATATGCGGTTTCTGTTAGAAAGTACTCTTGATTCGTTTTATATTAGACAGGTTTTCAAGATATGTACAACATTCTAATTGTCAAACCGTGCTTTTAATGATGTCGATATTTTTGTAAAATTAGTGATTATTTTTGAACGAACAAATTATTTAATAAATATTTATTAGTTTTCGGAATAATTTTTTCGTTTTGAAATAGAAATAGTGGTAACTTTGCAGCTTGGTATGGTATTGAATTACATTTGGATTGCTTTTTTTCTTGTCGCCTTTGTTTTCGGAGCTATTCAGTTGCTGATGGGCGATGCCACCATCTTTCAAAAGATAGTGGACTCCACGTTCGACACCTCGAAAACCGCGTTTGAAATCTCATTGGGATTGACGGGCGTGCTGGCGCTTTGGCTCGGCATCATGAAAATTGGCGAGCGTGCCGGCGTGGTGAACGTGTTGGCAAGGGTGCTCAGTCCGGTGTTCACCAAGCTGTTTCCCGACATTCCCAAGAATCATCCGGCCATGGGGTCGATATTCATGAACATTGCTTCCAACATGCTGGGGCTCGACAATGCCGCCACCCCAACGGGGTTGAAGGCCATGCAGCAAATGCAGGAACTCAACCCAAAGAAGGACACGGCAACCAACCCCATGATCATGTTTCTCGTGCTCAACACGTCGGGCCTCACCATCATTCCCACCACCATACTCGCGTTCCGGGCATCATACGGAGCAGCAACACCCACCGACGTGTTCATTCCCATACTTCTTGCCACCACTGTTGCCACCCTTGCCGGTATCATCATCACCTCTGCATGGCAGCGCATCAACGTCTTCCAGCCCGTGCTGCTGGCCACATTGATGGGACTTGTAGCCTTTGTCGGCTTGGTGATATGGGGATTTGGGCAGATGGATAAAGACACGATGGGCACGGTGACAAGCGTTGCCGGAAACCTTATTTTGCTAACAATCATCATGGCTTTCATTCTTGCCGGATTATTCAGGAAAATCAATGTCTACGACGCTTTCATCGAAGGGGCCAAAGAGGGTTTCACCACCGCCGTTCGCATCATTCCCTATCTTGTTGCCATTTTGGTGGCCGTAGGTGTCTTCCGTGCTTCCGGAGCTATGGATATGCTCATCGACGGCATTGCGTGGAGCGTGAAACAGTGTGGGATCAATGCCGATTTTGTCGGAGCATTGCCCACAGCTTTCATGAAGCCCCTGTCGGGAAGCGGCGCCCGTGGCTTGATGCTCGAAGCCATGACAAACTATGGTCCCGATAGTTTCGTGGGGCGATTGAGTTGCATTTTTCAGGGGAGCACCGACACCACGTTCTATATTCTCGCCGTCTACTTTGGCAGTGTGAGCATCAAATACACCCGTCATGCAGTGGTCTGCGGTCTCTTGGCCGATCTAATAGGGGTCATCGCAGCGGTATTCATCGCATATATCTTCTTTTAATGAAGAACGAAGAATTATGAGTGAAGAATATAGGAAAGTGAAGAATGAAGAACGAAGAGTGTAGAATATAGGAAGGTCAGAGTGAAGAATGAAGAGTTAAGAGTGAAGAATAACTTCGTTCCGCGCGGCCAATTATG
>CALKIW010000080.1 GCA_937995875.1 uncultured Bacteroidales bacterium
GGAGTTGTGTCTTTTGTTGGCTCCTCAATCGGGATAACCGTTGTGCCGGTGGGAGTTGTGTCTTTTGTTGGCTCCTCAATCGGGATAACCGTTGTGCCGGTAGGTGCAGTCTCCTCCGTTGGCTCGCCGTTTTCTATTGGGATTACCGTCTCCGCGGGAGTTGTCGGCTCTATGGGAGCCACAAATGTGTTGTTCAGGAAGTTGTCAATCTCGCTTTCGGTGATAGGCTCGTCTGCTTCACCCGATGGTTGGGTGACGATTTCTGCCGGCTCGGTGAGCAGATGGAATGTGGAAACTTCCAGAGGCGCAAAGTGTTTGGTGTAGAACTCGCTGTATTCGTCGTAGCTGAAGTTGGTACCGAGCAGTGGCAGGTTTTCTTCACTGATGATCACCGGACGCGCCTTGCCCATCTGCCGCACCACATTTTTCTGTCTCAAAAGCTGTCTGGCGTATTGCAGGGCCTCGTCATAGTTTCTGAAACCACTTATCTGCATACGGTCTACACCGTCGTCTTCCTCAATATTGATGTTAAAGTCGCGCACCCAGAAACTTGTGAAGTTGTAGCGTGCGAGTTCAAACAGCAGCTTGTTTGGGTTGATGGAGTCGGGTTGGTAGACGAGCATAAACACAAAGTTGGTGTTGCGTTCGTTGCTCAATGTGCGTGCGTTGATGGAGTCGCTGTCGCTCAACACCACGTTGCGTCTTGCCCACACGTTGCCCAAGTCGAACTTGCCGCCACGCAGCCTTCGTCCTTCTTGCACTCCGTTTACAATCATGCCCGCCATCTCGGCCAGTGGACTTTGAGAGAATTTTTCCACCAGCAGTTTCATGTCTGCAAGACACCCGTCGCCATCGCCGCTGTTCAGCTTGCTCAATCCACCGATAAACAGGAATTTGTCTCTGTTGGCTCCTAAAGGGAAGCGTTTCTCAGACAGACTCAGATTGCCCCACACCTCAATAAATCGGTCGGCTTTGAACGCGTTATAGGTGGCTGCATAGAGCGAGTCTTCGATGTGCACTCCTTCGCGCGCATTCTGTGCGAAATAGGGGTCGGTGAGCACCTGCGTCCACTGACTGTTTGGGAAGTTGGCTTTCAGCCGGTCGATGTAGCTTTCGGCTATCTGCGGCTCGCCTTTCCGCGAATGGAGCAGAAAGAGGTGGTAATAGGCCTTGTCCATGTTTTCATACGTAGGATATTGGCTGACGAGCCGCGTGAGCGCCTTCTCGCTGAGAGGAAGGTTGTCGAGCTTGTCTTTGAAAATCACCCCACTGTTGTATAGTCCGTCCATGATGATGAGGTTGCTGGCTTCTACCTGTTCTTCGGTAAACGGAATTTGTGCCATGTAGTATTCCCGTTTGTGCGGGTCGTTCTGAGCGCTGTCGCTGATTTGTTTCAGCGAGTCGGCAACGGCTTCGGCAAGCGCGATGGAGTCGCGTTGCTCATCGGGCAGGTTGCCCATCTCGTCTTGTCGGCCCATGCCGGCCACTACGGTGGTGTTGATGCGCTGCCAGTTGTCTACGTTTTCGCGTTTACCCCACATCCGCTGAAACTGCCGCTTGCCTTGCTGAACGGCCATCGGGTTGTAGAAATACCATGCGCCATTTTGCTGTTGCCCGCCCATTGGCGGGGGCGCAGAGATGCGGTCGGTGTTGCCGGTGGCACCGTTTTGCTGCATCATTTGCTGCGCGTTTTCTTCGGCCAAGCGGTTTTTCTCCTCCTGTTCTTGTTTCTTCAGGGCTTCGATCACCCGGTCGATGGCCGCATTGCGGTCGTGCTCGTTCATCTTCGCCAAGGTTTGCAGGGAGTCTTGCAACTGCACGGCATCAGTGAAGGGCACCAACTCATCGAGCACCTTCGAGCGTTGCGAAAGCAGTTCATAGTCTTCGCGTTCCTTGTCGAGCAACCCTATTGCTTCGCCATAACAGCGTTGCGCATCGTTGTATTTTTCTTTGTCCCAATACAGGTCGCCGAGTTTCAGCAGCAACACACCCTTTTCGATGCCGCTTCGTGTGGCTTTGCGGTTGCCCCGCTCATAATTGGCGATGGCCTGCATGGTGTCGCGCCGCGCCAGATAGATGTTGCCGATGGCGTAGTAAACTTGGTCGAGATATTCCTTGTTTTTGTCGGAGACGGCCATTCGCTTGAGCTTGGCAATCATTTTTCCGGCCTGTCTGCCGGCCATCACCTCTGTTTGGGCGATGCGGGCGTTGAACTCCAACTCATACGGTGGATTTTGCCGAATCACCTTTTGATAGGCTTTGTAGGCTTCCTGCCCGTGTCCCAAAGCCGCCTCCAGCTGTCCCAACAGAAAGTATTCGCGCGCCTTTTGCTTTTTGCGCATCTCATGCTTGATGACCTTCTTTAAATAGGGAATGGCCTTGGCATATTCCTTAGTGTGGATGTAGTAGTCGGCAAGGGTGTAGTCCCATTCCTTCTGTGCGCGCCAGTGAATGGAGTCGCGTTGCATATTCCGAATCACGTCTTCGGCATCATAGAGAAAATCGTTTTCTATGTAGCTCTTGGCCAGCCACGCCCTTGCGCGTCCGTAGATGGCCGGCTGTGTTTCGTAGAGCCGTGCCATATAGTTGAAGGTGGAGGCTGCGGCATCGAAATCGCCTTGGTGAAACTGGGCGCGTCCCATGAGCATCCACACCTTCCACAGAAATGGATTATACTCCTTCCGGCCGAGCCATTCGATGTCGCGCTCGGTCTTCCGGCGGCGTTTGTTCCATACGGGGCGGTGCTTGATGCTGTGCAGTTTGATGGCTTTCTCGGCTTTTTCGATGGCTCTGTCAAAGTTGGCCTTTCCCAGCTCCCTGCTGTTCTTGTTGCCTACGGTGTATAGGGGAATAATCTCGGTGTAGTTGTCTTTGTTGCCGTTTTCCTTTTCGAGTGAGCCGTCGATGTAGGCAACGCTACCATTATAATATGTATTGTATCGAGCATTAAACGAGTGCCACCACCGAGATTTTGCCGTGTTCTTCTCGGTGGAACATCCAATGATGAGCAGCGACAGGACTGCCATAATCGGAAAAGCGATATGGAGTTTAATTCTCAATGTTTATATAACCGTTTTTTGACGGGTTTATTGCTTGCCGCAGCAGAGGTTTGTTGTTTGCCGCAGCAGAGTAGGCACCCTATATTTTACCGAGCCAGCTCTATGTATTCGTCCTTGATTCCGTCGGGCATATTGATGCCTCGAAGGATGAGGCTTCTGTTCCATGCTTTCACCTCGTCGGGTCTCAACGTTTCGAGTACATCTGCAAACTCTTGGGTTTCGTCGTCGGTATAGGCATCAGATTGGCGCCCTTTGTAGACATCCAATTCTTCGTCTTCAAAATATTCTATCGGTTTTGTCGCTGCCTCCATCATGCAGACCTGCTCACATCCGGCAGTGGGATCCACGCAGGTGGCACAGTTGCTTTCGGGAGCGACAACCACCGGCTCGTCGCCATGTCGCCTATGCGAAATATATCCCAACAGGGCGGTGAAAACGGCCAAGACTACGAGTGATAATATCAGGTATAGCATAGCATGTGAGTTTGTTGCTGCGATGTCTTTATAGGGTTTCAATCTCAAATCCGGCCTGTTTCAGGTCGTCCCAGAAATGGGGGTAGGATTTGGAAACCACTTCCGGATTGTTGATGGTGAGACCGGGATATTTGATGGCCATTGGTGCGAAGGCCATGGCCATGCGATGGTCTTCGTAGGTATCAATGGGCTCAAATGAGGGTGTGCATCGACTGTTGTCCCAGATGAGTTCGGAGTCGTTTTCGCTGCGAATGACATAACCCAATTTGCGCAACTCCTTCTTCAAGGCTTTAATGCGGTTTGTCTCTTTGATGGTCAGGCTGCTCAGCCCTTTGAAATGAAAGGGAATGTCGAGGGCGCAACAGGTGACGACAATGGTTTGGGCCAGGTCGGGACAGTTTACGAAGTCGAAATCCAATCGCTGCACACGGTTTAGGCGATGTGACAGGGTGACGGTCGTTGGGAGTTCGTTTGCTTCAGTGGCAAAGGTGGTCTTGATGCCTAAGAGCGAGAAAATATATTTCACGGCGGAGTCGCCCTGTTTTGAGCCGTCGGCCAGTCCGTTGAGCATGACGCGTGACGTCGGGTCGCCGCAGAGGGCAAGCAGCTCGTACCAATAACTTGCCGAAGTCCAGTCGTTCTCGATAATGAACGGCACCGACGTGTAGTGCTGTGGGCGCACGGTGATGACGTCTCCCCCCGTCCAGTCGGCATCGGCTCCATAGTGCTTCATCATGTAGAGCGTGAGGTCGATGTATGGACGCGACACAATGTTGCCATCGAGATGGAGTTCAAGCCCGGCCTGCAATGCCGGTCCAATCATGAGCAGTGCAGACGTGTATTGGGAACTGACGTCTCCCGGTATATCCAAGCGCCCGCCGGGCAGCGGTTTGCCCTTGATGCGGAGTGGGGGATAGCCCGGCTCGGCTTCATAACTGACGTCTGCCCCCAGCTTGTTCAGGGCGTCCACCAACACCCCGATAGGACGCTGTTTCATGCGTTCGGTACCTGTGATGACGTGTTCGCCTTGGGTCACGGCCAGATAAGCCGTCATAAATCTCATGGCGGTGCCGGCAGCCTTGATGTCTATGGTGTGAGGATTCTCATTCAAGGCATTGATCACCACTTCGGTATCGTCGCAATATGAAAGGTTGGTGGGGTTGGTTGTTCCCCCCGCCAGGGCATTGATGATCAGTGCCCGGTTGCTGATGCTCTTGGATGCCGGCAGCGTGATGGTGGCGTCGAGCATCGAGGGAGGCGTTATTTTGTATGTTGTTTTCTTCATTTAGCGTTTGTGTAGAGGTATGGGTTGTTCTCTGATGATTCGTGGCTTGACGGTCAGCTTTGCTTCAGACTCACCGTTAGCACGTGTCTTCTTGTTTATATTGTTGAGTTTGGGGCCGGGTATGAGCGGACTGTAGTACAGCACGTTGCGGATACGCGCTTTCTGGTCAGGAGAAATCTT
>CALKIW010000081.1 GCA_937995875.1 uncultured Bacteroidales bacterium
TTTTATTGAATTAATAGTTTTTTGTTGAGTGCATAACATACCGCAGAACAATGTTGCATTGATGAAACTTTGGTGTGTCGGGCATTTTTTTCTGTTTCTTCCCCGCAGTAAATGCGGCATGATAGTGAGTCTAATACGATAATAATAAAAATAAGAATCATAAATCTGTTGCAAATTTATTGAAATAAATACAAACCTCAAATTATTTCTTTAATTTATGTTGCGCATTGTTGTGCAATCGGTTGCATTGGTGCGCTTCTTATTTGAACTTAAGTAAGCGTGTCTCTTAAGCTGCACAGAAGAACAAGACAATGATCTGTGCTGTCAAAATTCTAAGAAACATACTGAGCGGATATACAGTGGAATAACCCACAGCGGGAGCTTCTTTTGAGCAGCTTGCGTTGGCATAAGCCAATGCGGGTGGGTCAGTATATGTACCGGCAAGCATACCCATAATCGTAAAGTAGTTGAATTTATACTTCAAACGAGCTATCGTGCCTACAATAAGGATGGGGATAACAGTGATGATAAAGCCGCAATACACATATTTCAATCCGTCTCCCGACACAACCGTGTCCCAAAATCCTGCTCCGGCCTTGATTCCTACACCGGCAAGGAACAACACCAAGCCAATCTCACGCAGCATCATATTGGCGGAGGTAGTGGTATAGGTAACCAGCTTGAAATGGTATCCGAAACGTCCGATAAGAATGGCTATGATTAGCGGTCCGCCGGCAATGCCCAATTTTAATGGAACGGGCACACCGGGAATAGCGATAGGAATACTTCCAAAGATAATTCCAATCATGATGCCGATAAATATGGTGGCAATGTTAGGAACGTTCAGACGCTTAGCGGAGTTACCCATGAGGTCTGCCACGCGCTCTACGTTGTCCTCACGACCAACGACCATGATCTTGTCACCAACCTGAAAGTGGTGGTTGCGACTGGCAAAGAGGTCCATGCCTTGGCGTGATACACGGGTAACGTTTACGCTATAGAGACCTGTGAACTGCATCTTGCTCAACACCTTGCCGTTCATCTTAGGATTGGTCACAACAATACGCTTGGATATCATCTGTCTCTTGTCGGTTTCCTGATAGGCATCCCATTCGGGCTCTACTTCCGGACCTATGAAGGCTTTGATAGCCTCAGCTTCCGATTCCGCGCATACGATGAGTACTTCGTCGCCAAGGTTGAGCACCGTGTCGCGCTTAGGAGTATGCACTTCTCCTTTATGGAAGATTCGGGTACAAACAAAGTCGCGATTCAGGAATTCGGATATTTCCATGAGGTTTCGACCGTCTATGGGAGCGTTGGTAACCTTCAGAGTCATGGCATGTGGCTTGACGTGTGGGTTTTGGGCGTCGGCCGCCTCAAGTTTAGCCTCTTCCTCCTCAAGTTTAGTTTTGGTAATATACCTCACTGCCATGGTTGCGCCAATAATGCCTAATACACCGAGCGGGTAAGCGCAGGCATATCCGTTAGCTATTTGGGGAATGTTGCCATTGGTAAACACCGCAGCCAAGGCTTCGTTGGCAGCACCAAGACCCGGCGTGTTGGTAACGGCTCCATAGAGCGTTCCAACCATCATAGGCAGATTGTTGGGGTTACTCGTATCAAAGAATAAATAATAACAGCCGAACATCACCAATATGTTCAACAAGATGGCTGTGGCAGCCAGAGCATTGAGGGTGACACCACCTTTGCGGAAGCTTTCAAAAAAGCCGGGCCCCACCTGAAGTCCTATGCAGAACACAAACAGAATAAGCCCGAAATCCTGTATGAATGTAAGAATTTCATAAGGGGCTGTGAAACCTATGTGCCCGGCAACAATACCGGCGAAAAGCACGAAAGTCACTCCGAGTGAGATGCCTCCGATTTTCACTTTACCTAACAGTACACCAACAGAAATCACGATAGCATACAACAGCGCGATGTGTGCTACGGAATCTTGGGTGGTGAAAAGATTGATTAACCAGTCCATTTTATTACATTAATGATTTAAGCTGCAAAATTACAAAAATTAATGCTAATGGCAAAGCAATCAGTATTATATTCATGGTTTTAACACCATCCAAACACCAACAAGTTTTGCACTTCGATTTTGAATCTTCAAACAGGCTTTGTACTTCGATTTTGACTCTTCAAGGTATCGCAATCGAATATGACAAACAAGAAAAACGAGAATGGATGGAACGGCAACCTTGGTTTAACACAAGACCAATACGTAGGGAGCGACCGGCCTATAAGAAGCCAGAGCAAAAGGGAAACGCAAAGTTAGAGCCACGTGCGCTTGCTTGGTTTGCATCGAGGGGAATAAGTCAAAAGACCGTTAAAGCCATGAAGATTACTGAGGGCAAAGAATGGATGCCTCAGAAAAACGGACTTGCCAATACTGTGCAGTTCAATTACTACCGTAACGGAGAACTTGTAAACACAAAGTTTCGCACTGGGGATAAATGCTTTAAACTGTGTTCGGGGGCTGAGCTGCTCCCCTACAATATCGATGCTATCAAGGGAACAACGGAGTGCATAATAACAGAGGGAGAGATGGACGCGCTGTCGTTTTACGAATGTGGGCGGCATGACGTTGTGAGTGTCCCGAACGGGGCAAATGCGAATCTATCATATCTCGATGACTACATTGATGACTATTTCGATGACAAGGAGACTATTTTTATTGCTTCTGACACAGACACTAAAGGTGTGTTATTACGCGATGAGCTGTTGCGTCGATTTGGCCCCGAACGCTGTCGAGTGCTTGAATACGGGGAAGGCTGTAAGGATGCGAACGAGCACCTGTAGAGATACGGAAAAGACAGTCTTCTCAAATGTTTATCCGATGCTCCTGAGATAAAACTTGAGGGTATATTTACTGTTTCCGACTTCGAACAGTCCCTTGATGCTCTATTTGAGCACGGAATGAAGCGCGGGGTGATAATTGGACACGACAACTTCGACCGTCTATGCTCGTTCGAAACGAAAAGGATCTGCGTTGTGACTGGCATACCAGGTAGCGGCAAGTCTGAATTTATCGACGAGATAGCTGAACGATTTAACATGCGTTACGGGTGGCGTTTCGCTTACTTCTCACCAGAAAATGCTCCGTTGGCTTATCATGCATCAAAATTGAGCGAGAAATTTACAGGAAAGCATTTCGGTAAATCAACATTAACTCTTGGCGAATACAAACAGGTGAAAGAACATCTCGAAACAGACTTTTTCTTTATTGCACCAAAAAATGATCATAAGATTGACGGTATTTTGGATAGGGCTAAGTCCTTAGTCTGTAGAAAGGGGATTAAAGCTTTGGTCATAGACCCGTATAACCGGCTTGAAAACGAGCAGGGAAATAAAAGTGAGACACAGTATATAAGTATTCTCCTTGACAAGCTTACAAACTTTGCCCAGCAAAATGATGTGCTTATTATCCTCATGGCGCACCCAACAAAGATGCAGAAAAGAAAGGACGGGCAAGTGGAAATACCTACACTTTATGACATCAGCGGGTCGGCAAACTTCTACAACAAAACTGACTTCGGGATAATTGTTCATCGGGATAGGAGTACAAATACCGTTGAGGTAAGGGTGCAAAAAGTGAAGTTTCGCCATCTCGGAGAATGTGGAACAGCTTATTTCAAGTA
>CALKIW010000082.1 GCA_937995875.1 uncultured Bacteroidales bacterium
CACCGTATTATTCATCTACCTTTATGTTTCTGTTTTTGCAAACTTTATTTCGTATGTTTTTGAATGCGGCTGCAAAAGTACAAAAATAAAGGAGAAAGTTCCCGCTTTTCCTGAAGATAAATAAGACTTTAACGTTTGCTACATGTCATATTCGAAAACGAATGTTTTGTTGCTTGTAAGCGTATTGCCTACGGTGCATCCACGATGGGTGGCCGCTTCTATGCGCGGTCGCAGTTCGGGAGCGATGTTGCGGTTAAAGTGAAACCGGATGGTGATGTCGCTCACGGCATTTGTGTTCGGGTCAATCTCTATATGCTCCACGATGGCATGAAATTTAGCGTTGTCTATGTCGCGCTTTGAGGCCCACAGGCAGGCTGTGGTGAGTGCACAGGCGGCGAGGGCTTCGGTCATGAGCACAACGGGTGAAGGAAACTCCCCAAGTCCGCCGTGTGAAGTTGGAATGTCGGTGGTATAGACTTTGTCTGTGTTTGCGTAGTTGAGGGCAATGCGGTTGTCCCCAATATGTTTGGCTTCTGCAATTTTCATGTTTTCCGGTTTTAATACAATGAGGTTTAAAAAATAAAGGCACCAATCTTTCTGTTTGAAAAAGTTGGTGCCTCGATAATGGTGTGTGAAATGTGCAACGAGCTGTTGCAATCCGTTCCCGATTACAGTTCCCATCCGATGGCAGAGGCGCCCAGTACGGCTGCCGAACTGCCCTCCAAACCGCTCACGAGGAATTTAGCTTTGCCCTTGAAAATTTTCAGCACATGCTCGTCGTAGCTTCTGCGGATAGGCTCCATGATGAGTTCGCCGGCCTTAACCAGTCCGCCAAAAAAGACGAATGCCTCTGGTGAGGAGAAGGCTGCGAAGTTGGCACAGGCCTCACCGAGCAATTCTCCGGTGAAATCAAAAATTTCTTTGGCCAGTTTGTCACCCTTCCCGGCAGCAATACTCACGTCCAGCGAAGTGATGTCTTTCGCTTTCATCTCACGAAGCAGCGAGGGCGCGTCCGACTTTTCGAGCATTTCGCGTGCGGTGCGTGCAACACCTGTTGCCGAACAGTATGCTTCCAGACATCCGTGACGGCCACATCCGCATGTACGTCCATTCTCACGGAACATCGTGACGTGTCCCAGTTCGCCGGCAAAGCCGTCGCAACCATATACCATGTTGCCGTCGATAACAATACCCGAACCGACACCGGTGCCCAGCGTAATCATGATAAAGTTTTTCATACCGCGAGCTATGCCGTATGTCATCTCGCCAATGGCAGCAGCATTGGCATCGTTGGTCAGCCCAACGGGGATGCCCAGCTTTTTGGAAAACATATCTGCCAGAGGCACAATGCCGTGATGGCCCCAAACCAAGTTGGGAGCATATTCGATGGTGCCTTTGTAGAAGTTACCGTTGGGAGCCCCGATTCCCATAGCCTTGATGTTGTCGATGCCACCCACCTGGTCGATGATCACCTGGAGAGCATCCACAGAAGCCTTGACGTAGTCGTTCACGTCGGTGTAAGCCTGAGTTTTGATGGCTGTGGTGGCTTTGATTTCTCCGCGACTGTCTACGATGCCAAAAACGGAGTTTGTTCCGCCAAGATCCAATCCTATAACATAGGGCTTTAACAAATCCTGTTCGTTCATATATCTTATATATTTAAGTTAGTAATGGACTTACAATGTTGCAAAGATAACAAAACATTTGAAAGATAAGAAGCAAACGGAGTGTTTTTTTACAATCCTATTGCAAGTCGCATCCGCCGAAGCATAAGTAAGATATTTCGGATGGGGAAGTATGCGGAATCCGCCTGCGATGACGGAATCTTAAAAGTCGTAAAAAGCGAACAGGCAGCATTGCGGCTTCCAAATAAAAATCATATATTTGCAGGGTATGGGCAAGGACGAAAGTGTCCTTTGAATATTTGATAAATTACGATACAGATGATGAAAACGGAATTTCAGAAAATGCGTTCGGAAGAACTGTACGATTTTAGCGATCCGGAAATCAATGCCAGTCTTATACGAGCTAAGGAAAAGTGCTTGCGGCTCAATGCCCTGACCTTGTCATCGGAGCACTATCGTGAAGCCTTGAACGAGGTGATACCCGGTGTGCCCGAAAGCAGTGCGGTATGTCCGCCGTTTCAGTGCGATCATGGTAATGGCATTTCCATAGGCGAGAACAGTTTCCTCAATTATGGCTGTATTATTCTCGACGGCGCAACCGTGACTATCGGCAACGATGTAAAGATAGGCCCTGCGTGCCAGTTGCTCACGGCTGCTCACCCCATCGATTACAAAGCACGGCGGGGTACTTGCGAAACATCACACCCTATCACAATAGGTGATGACACGTGGTTGGGTGGTGGCGTCATTGTTTGTCCGGGTGTAACTATCGGCAGGCGCTGCGTAATAGCTGCCGGCTCCGTCGTCATTCGAGACATCCCCGATGATTGTCTTGCCGCAGGCAATCCGGCCGTTGTCAAGAGAAAGTTGCGCTAACAATCCGGCCTGCCTCTTTCCCCCTTTCCGTTTCTCCGTTTTCCGAATATTCCCAGCTTGCTGCTTTCGTTTTCCCAGCCGGCTGTAGTCCGACAGGTATCCGCAGGGAGATTTCATCCTATATTATTCTCATGTTGCAAACTTAGAGTGCACTCCATGCCATTCGTCATCTGCCGGAAATTATAGTTTTATTTCTTTACAAACACCTCTTTATTCTTCGCGTATTCAAAACTTCCA
>CALKIW010000083.1 GCA_937995875.1 uncultured Bacteroidales bacterium
GGTCTTTTGTCAGATGCAAGTACTGAGTAGGCTATGGCAAAGACCGGAAAGCTGATACAGCGGACATTCAAACTCTCTGTTTTGTTGTTTCGAGTAAGCTGCAATTATTCGGGGCTGACTGGATTTGACAGCAGGATGAGATGGTATGTAAGCATGCGGAGCTTCGGTAGCTTGCTCCTTAATCTGAGTTATCAAAAATTTAATTGGCGAAAACAAATACGCTCTCGCTGCCTAATTGAAGAACAGTAGATTACTGGCTTAATTCCGTCACCAGGTGATGGAACGAGACATCGCTTCGAGGATGTTGTTCCGAATCCAAAGATTAAGCGGTGCAGGTAAAATCGGAAATAGCCCGTGCAGGCCTCGATGTCCGGGTGAAATTAAGAGGCTAAGGTGATGGTTGGTGGTCCGGGTCTTGCCGTCACACGAAAAACGAAGGCCGGAATAAGCATGTAGAAAGCATATGGTTTCCCTGTTTGGACGCGGGTTCGACTCCCGCCAGCTCCACAATATATATTCTGATTTAAGGGCGTATCATCATTCTATTTTGTGATACGCTCTTTATTTTTTTAGGTTGGCAGACAAGGTGTCCTTCCTATTGTCTTCGTTGCTTACAAACCTTTGTCCTTGGAAATAATTTTCTTAAAAAAGCGATGTTTTTCCTAATTTTATTTGTATTTTTGTCATCCCTGTCATTATCTTTCTAACTATTTTAGCCAGGCTAAGGTGAATGGAGGTAAAGGCAGGTTTACAAATATAAAAGCTATGTATTATAGCATTGAGGGTACTTTTTCTTGATTAAAAATATGAGATACTATAAATTCTATATCTTGATGGCTGTTATCTGGGTGGGGATGTTATCCGCAAATGCCCGGAATCGCTATGTCTACTCGTCGGACAGGCTGTCAAGCAGTATGATAATCAGTATTTTTCAGGACTACCATGGTTTTGTATGGGTTGGCACAGAGTATGGCCTAAACCGTTTTGACGGTTACCGATATATCAACTATCTTCATGATAGAAAAGATTCAACAACTATTGTCGACAACACAGTGGTGTCGTTTATGAATGACAAGCAGCACAATTTGTGGATTGGTACAAACCGCGGCTTGGTAAAATATAACTATGCGTCCAACAACTTTCGCACCTATCATTTCCCTCATGGGGTGAAGCCCCGCGTAACGGCCATGGTGGAAAACGACCATGGTGATATCTATATTGGCACCTCTGGCTATTATGGGATGTATGTGCTCAGGAAGGATAAATCGGAGATAGAGATTGCCAAGGAGTTTGGGGTGAGGGACGAAAATTTTGTTTATTACATATTTCAAGATGACAGGAAAAACCTCTGGAAGTGCAACCATCTGACATCTTTTGGTTATTACAAAATGCAGGAGGGCAAGCCTGTCGGTTTCAAGGCTTTCGAGTCGCCCGTTGGTCCCATCAACAAATTCCATCAATTAAGTGATGGACGGATTCTTATTGTTTGTCTATATGGCATTTTAGAGTATAATTACGAGACGGGAAAACTGAAGAAGGCAAATTACGTTTTGCCTCAACTTTCCGGTAATCTTTCTATCAGGAGTTCGTATTTGGACAGCAAAGGCAACTTATATATAGGCATCAAGAGCCTTGGATTGATGGTAATACCTGTTGGAAGGCGAAAGGCAGAGGTGGTGAAGGGCTCGAATGCATTGGTAGATTTAGGTCGTTCCAATGTAGTTGCTATTTTCGAGGACCGCACACATAACCTTTGGATAGGTACCTATGACCAAGGGGCTTATATCGTTAACCAGCAGCAACCGCCGTTCAAGAGTTGGGAGTTCTCGTCTCAAAACTATATCGTGAGCGGTAGTACCACCGCACTTGTGCCCGGAGACAACAATGATATTTGGTGTGCTGTGCGTAATAATGGTATATATCGCTTTGATAATCAGGGCAATATTATAGGCCACCCACACTCTCCGGTTGGCACCAACTTCCTCTATCGCGACCGTCAGGGTGATTACTGGATAAGTACGGAGAATGTGCTTTTCAGCTACAACCCCATTACAGGTGCCTATCAGGAGAAGGCCAAATTTGAGGGTTGGGGCATCTATTGCATCGCAGACGATGGCAAGGGTAATCTTTATGTGTCTAATTTTGGCAAGGGACTCTACATCTATAACAAATACACCGGACAAACAGTCAATCATAACATGAACCATAAAGGCAAATTGGGGCATTTGTGGAACGACTGGATAGAATCCCTTCTTGTGGACGAACGGGGGTTGGTGTGGATGGCCACCATGAACGGCTTGTCGTGTTTAGACCCCACTACGGGTAGTTTTCGCCCATGGGGTTGGCTCAGCCAGCTGGAGGGGCTGCATTGCACACATGTTTATGAGTCGTCTAAACATGGCATACTTGTGGGCACGGATGCAGGCTTGTATTGTTTCAATGACAAGACAAGGCGCGTTGAACCCTTTCCCCATTCAGAGGCGTTGGAAGACAAGAAAATATGTGCCATTGTAGAAGATGAGAGAGGGACGCTGTGGATTAGCACCAGCATGGGGATATGGGAGTACAATCCCAAGAGTAAAAAGTTTATTGCACATATGAACGGCAATGGTCTTGTAACACGTGAGTACACTTTGAACGCAGCCTTAAGTACTAAGGACGGAATGCTCGGCTTTGGCACGGGGGACGGTCTTACGGTGTTCTATCCTGATGCTGTACGCAACACTCATGTGGAGATGGGGGATATTTATCTCACCAATTTTATAGTAGGTGATAAATATGTAGATTTTCTCACGGACAAGTTTGAAATACCCTATTCGGAAAATTCATTCTCCATGGAATTTTCGTTACTTAACTTCAGAAATCTGGATAATACAAGTTTTGAGTATAGCATGAATGGGGGCAAATGGCTATCGACCGATGAAGGAGGCAATCGCATATTCTTTTATAGATTGAAACCTGGTACATACACCATCCGTGTGCGTGCTGTGAATAATGGCATCGTGTCCGAAAAGGTCAAGGTGCTGACCGTGGTGGTCAACAATCCGTGGTATGCCACATGGTGGGCATATTTAATATACGCTCTTATTATAGGTGGCATAATCTTCATGACCGTGCTCTATTACATGCGTCGTAAGCGTGTGGAAATGGAAGAGTCGAAGATGCGTTTCCTCATCAATGCTACCCATGACATTCGCTCACCGCTTACGTTGATACTTGGTCCGCTCAAGAAGTTGAAAGAAAATCTTACTGATACCGACGCATTGGCCGACCTCGACATTATTGACAGAAATGCGCAACGACTGCTGCTATTGGTCAACCAGATATTGGACGAGCGCAAGATAGATATGAAACAAATGCGCCTGCACTGTTCTGAAACCGATTTGGTAGAGCTCATAGCGGGCATCAAGTCACTCTTTCAATATAATGCAAACCAGCGAAACATATCGTTGCGGTTTATCCATGACGAGCATCCCTACATGGTATGGATAGATAAAAACAACTTTGACAAAGTGGTTTCCAACCTGCTTTCCAATGCCTTCAAGTTCACGCCAGATGGCGGAGAAATAACCATTGCCTTGAAGGAAGACGAGAAAACGGTCAGAATGATAGTTCAGGACAACGGTCCGGGTTTGCAAGGCGAACATCCCGAACGGTTCTTTGAGCGGTTCTATCAGAGCAAGAGTGCATCCATGTCCGTGTCGCCTGGAACCGGTATAGGCCTCAATCTTTGCAGGTCCATCGTGCAGATGCACGGAGGAACTATTAAGGCTAACAATCGTACAGATGGCCATTCGGGAGCTTGCTTCATGGTAGACATACTCAAAGGCAACAAGCATCTTACGCTGGAGCAAATGATAGAGTCTCGATCGACAGAACAAGACAAACAGGCACAGGTGCGGACACGACCCAATAGGAATCTCAAGGTGGCTTTGGTGGATGATGACCTCGAATTGGCACAGTATATCAAAAAGGAGTTGGGCAACTGGTTTTACATTGATATTTTCCCCAATGGCAACAAGGCTCTTCAGGCCATACTGCTTGGTAACTATGATGCTGTGGTGTCCGACATCATCATGCCTGAGATGGATGGAGTCACGTTATTAAAGAATATCAAGAACAATACTCAGATAAGCGAGCTTCCTGTGATATTGCTCACGTCAAAGTCTGAAGTGAAAGACCGGTTAGAAGGTATCAAGGAAGGAGCCGATGCGTATATCTCCAAACCGTTTAATATCGATGAGTTGCGTTTCCTCATTGCCAACCAGGTAGACAATGTACGCCGCCTGCGTGGCAAGTTCAGTGGTGCGCAGAGTCAGGAGGATACGGTGGAGCAGATAGAGGTTAAAGGCAATGACGATCTCTTGATGGAACGCATTATGAAATGTATCAATGCCAACCTCTCCAATCCTGACTTCAATGTAGAGATGCTGATGACCGAAATCGGTATTAGCAGAACTCAGTTGCACCGCAAGATGAAAGAAATCACCGGTATCTCTGCCGGTGGTTTCATCCGCAACCTACGTCTGCAACAGGCTGCACGACTTATCAAAGAAAAAAAGCAAAACATTACTCAGATTGCCTATGCGGTAGGCTTCAACTCCCAGACCCACTTCTCGTCAGCGTTTAAGAAGCATTTTGGAATGACCCCATCAGAATATGCCAACCAGGAAAATGAGGGTGAGCCTGATGCCAACACGTAACAACAGCAAATACAAAATATTCAAATCAACGACTTAAGCAATTTACTATGAATCAAAAGAGCTTTCTTACCTTAGTTCTATGGATATGTGCGCTGCCCATAATGTCGCAGCAATATCCTTATCAAAATGCCAGTCTTTCGCCTAAAGTGCGTGCAGCGGATCTCTGTTCACGCCTTACCTTGGAAGAGAAAAGCCAGATAATGCAAAACAGTTCTCCTGCAATTCCTCGCTTGGGCATACCACAATTTGAATGGTGGAGCGAAGCCTTGCATGGCATTGGTCGAAATGGCTTTGCTACAGTATTTCCTATCACGATGGGTATGGCTTCGTCTTGGGACGATGTGTTGTTGCAGAGTGTATTTGATGCGGTGAGCGACGAGGGTAGGGTCAAGGCTCAACAAGCCAAGCGATCCGGAATAATTAAACGTTATCAGGGGCTTTCTTTTTGGACGCCAAATATCAATATCTTTCGTGACCCACGCTGGGGTCGCGGACAAGAAACCTATGGCGAAGACCCTTATCTCACATCGCGCATGGGCGTTGCCGTGGTTCGCGGCCTGCAGGGCCCATCGAACAGCAAATACCGTAAGCTGCTTGCATGTGCCAAGCACTTTGCCGTACATAGTGGACCCGAGTGGAACCGCCACACCTTCAACGTAGAGGACTTGCCCGAACGCGACCTTTGGGAAACCTATCTTCCCGCTTTCAAGGCCTTGGTACAGCAAGGAGATGTGGCTGAGGTGATGTGTGCCTACCAGCGTTTCGACGGTCAGCCATGCTGTGGAAACAACCGCTTTCTGCACAACATTCTGCGCAACGAGTGGAACTATCAAGGTATGGTGGTCAGCGATTGCTGGGCCATACCCGACTTTTGGAAGAAAGGCCACCACGAGGTTTCGCCTGATGCAACCCACGCCTCTGCCCAAGCCGTGTTGGCAGGAACCGATGTTGAATGTGGTAGTGATTACAGCAGGTTGCCAGAAGCCGTTAGGACTGGTCTCATCAAAGAGAGTGATATCGATGTAAGTGTGAAACGACTGTTAGAAGCACGATTTGTATTGGGCGACTTCGACCCGGACGATATGGTGCCCTGGACAAAGATACCCGAAAGCGTAGTTGCCTCTAAGACGCATAAACAGTTGGCCCTTGACATGGCTCGCAAGAGCATGGTATTATTGCAAAACAACGACATTTTACCACTGAAGAAGAACGGCCAAAAGATTGTGGTGGTGGGTGCCAATGCCATTGATTCTACGATGATGTGGGGTAACTATAGCGGTTATCCCACCCAAACGGTCACGATACTGCAAGGCCTGCAAGCTAAGTCGAACAATGTGATATTTGTTCCCGGTTGCGGACTTACCCGAAACGAACTGCGTGAGAGCAGGTACAACGAAATTTCTTATAATGGGCAACAAGGCATGCAGGCCACTTATTGGAATAACGAAAACATGACCGGTGCACCTGCTGCACAGACTATGCACCGGGAGCCAATCGATCAGAGCAACGGTGGTGCCACCGTCTTCGCCCCGGGAGTGAATCTCGATCACTTCTCGGCTCGCTATGAGGGCACGTTCAGACCGGTGCGCACGGAGACACTCAACCTCAACGTAGCGGCCGATGACAAGGTGCGTGTTATCGTTAACGGCGACACCTTGATCAATAATTGGAAAAGCAGAGAGCGTATCGACGTTATGAACAAGGACTTGGAGGTAGAAGCGGGCAAACAGTATAAGATTCAGATAGATTATGTGCAAGTCAACTCGTTGGCCATGATTAAGTTTGACATTACCCACAAAGGCTTTTCCACTCCACAGGACATTGTCCGTAAGACGGCAGGGGCAGACGTTGTGGTCTTTGTTGGAGGCATTTCGCCCCGACTTGAAGGCGAGGAGATGAATGTGTCCGACCCAGGCTTCAAGGGTGGCGACCGCACCACCATAGAATTGCCGCAGGCACAGCGCGACGTGATCAAAGCCCTCAGTGAGGCTGGCAGACGCATTGTGTTCGTCAACTGCTCGGGCAGTGCCATTGCCCTGACACCCGAAAGCCAGCGTGTAGATGCCATCCTGCAGGCATGGTATCCGGGAGAACAAGGTGGCACGGCTGTAGCCGATGTGCTCTTTGGCGATTACAATCCTTCGGGTAAATTGCCCATCACATTTTATAAGAATGACGCACAACTTCCTGATTTTCTCGATTATCGCATGACCGGCCGAACCTATCGTTATTTCAAGGGAACGCCGCTCTTCCCATTCGGATATGGTTTGAGCTACACTGACTTTACGATTGGTCAGCCTCGTTACGCCAACAATCAAGTGCAGGTCAGCGTGTCGAATACCGGAAAGCGAGATGGCGATGAGGTTGTGCAGGTCTACATTCGCCGTGTAGACGATATTGCAGGCCCCATCAAGACCTTGCGTGGCTTCCAGAGAGTAGGGCTTAAGGCGGGTGAAACCAAGCAGGTGACCATCAATATGCCCCGCGAAAACTTCGAATGTTGGGACACTTCTTCCAATACGATGCGCGTTATGCCCGGCAAATACGAGGTGATGGTGGGCAGCTCGAGCAGGGCTCAGGACTTGAAAACCATTGTGGTCAACTTAAAATAAACGATTGTTCAGAGCGTGAACTCAACTGTGTTAAGCCATGTCATTCGTGGTTTGGCACAGTTGTTTTTGTATTTTATTACAGGCGTCGCAAATCTACAATTCACAATTGATGATGTAGAATGGGTCATTATATTCTGCGGAAGTAGAGACGTGGGCTTGCCCCGTCTCACCCCGCCAGAGTGTGCCGCAGCCCCACAACCTTACCACATCAATCCATGCCCTGTTATTTCCCCTGCTGCGACCTGCCTCTGTGTGAGACGGGGCAAGCCCACGTCTCTACTTTAACGCCAATGTCATTTTATCGTATCGATGGTATATATAAAACATCGTCTAAGCCAATTAAAATTAATGTTCAGCGGATATGAACACTGAAAATAGTTCACAAATGGTCTCTCAATTTTGGCGTATTTGCAAGCAACAAGTTCCGTGCTTGCAAATACGCCAAAATTGAGGGTTTTTCATAACGCTCTGTTTATCACATGCTTATACATATTATTCCTGATTCGTTCAGAAAAAGTTTTTATATCGCCTTGCGTTTGAGTATTAATCGCAGTGGGATTAGAGCTTAGACGCAAGGCGACGAACGTCGAAACGTCACAGCATTAAGCTCGAAACGTGATGCCAATAGATAGTAATCGTCTCACGATGGCAAAAAGATGATCGTGGCAAGATGAGGTTCACAACGTTTTACCTCTTTTTTATTCTCTAAAAGACAGCGCAAAAAAGTCTGGATTTTGGTCTGATTTTTTTACATATTTCATGTTTTCCCAATCGTGACAACATAGTATCCAAACATGATTTTCCAATATCATTATAGGCTGAGAATGCCCGTAAATAGTGGGGTGGAACATGTGGTGGTATATTTTTGAACGTTTTTGAAATAGATATGTAACAATTGGAATGTGAATAACTTTGTATAAAGTGATATATTTCCTATCTTTGCATAACAAAACCTAATTCATTTCTAATGAAACTAAAACTATTTGCAACAATGGCTATCGCGTTTTTTGACTTTGCGAAAATTACCTTGGTAAAATCGCATCCTCAATTTTACATTTTCCCTTGTCCTGTCCGTTCGGATATCGAGGTCAAGAAGATGCATCGGCTGTTGATATGATAGAAAACCGCAGACTTGACATATACACATTATATATTAGAACTTAATAACTCGACCTTAGGAAGAATAAAACAAATGTTTAATTTACTTACCTTGAACATGAAAAGGAAAAAAGACAAATTATTGCAGTTTCTTTTGATTAATGTGTTCTTGTTTTGTATTGGCTTGACCAATGCCGTGGCACAGGACACGATGATTAAAGGAAACGTGAGTGACCAATTGGGCGAACCTCTGATAGGAGTAACCGTCATGGTTAAAGGCAATGAAAAACTTGCCACTATTACCGATTTTGACGGTAATTTTAAGCTCTCGGTTCCCCATGCCAGCCAAGCTACACTTGTAGTATCATACATAGGTATGGTTACTCAGGAAGTAGCCATAGGCACAAAGACAGAGCTGACAATCGTATTGAAAGAAGAAGCCAACATTTTG
>CALKIW010000084.1 GCA_937995875.1 uncultured Bacteroidales bacterium
TGTTGTAGCGGGGACGATAACCACCCGGACGAGACTGATAACCGCCCTCCTGATTATTGTTATAGCGGGGACGATAACCACCCGGACGAGACTGATAACCGCCCTCCTGATTATTGTTGTTATAACGGGGACGATAGCCACCCGGACGAGACTGATAGCCACCCTCCTGATTGTTGTTGTTATAACGGGGACGATAACCACCCGGACGAGACTGATAGCCACCTTCCTGATTATTGTTGTTATAACGGGGACGATAACCACCCGGACGAGACTGATAACCGTCCTTCTGATTGTTGTAGCGAGGACGGTAACCGCCTTGGCGCTGGGCGTAGCCACGTGACTGATAATTGTTGTTATATGATGTGCGGCTTTGGTCGTCGCCTTCACTTTGGAGGCTGGCACCAAAACCTTCAGGACGGAATCCGCCCTCTTCCTGATTACTATTTCTGTTGGTGCTATACCCACGCTGCGTATGGATGCGCGGGCGCTGTGACCTTACGTTTTCTCCACGGTAGTCGTTCTGATAGGAAGTACGACCATAGCCTTCACGGCTTTCTTCATTGTTATGATTCTGCTCTTGTGCCGGCTCCTGAATCTTGTCTAATTCTTCTGACATATTTTCTCTTTTTTAGCCTCTCGGCCAGGGTTAATAAATTAAATAATAAACTGAATGATTAAAAAAATGATAATGTTATGATATAAAAATTGTATTTACTTGTTTGTTTATAATATTTTGTTTGGCTATAATATTTATATTTGTTTGTCTATTTCTCAATGACATCACCATCGTTTCATTAGACTCCCGTGTAGTTGTGTGGCGTGATGGCCATCAATTCGGCTTTCACATCATCGCTGACGTTTAATGTTTGTATGAATTCATGAATCGTCTGTTGCGTCATTTTCTGATTGGTACGGGTCAGAGCTTTCAGTGCTTCGTACGGGTGCGGATAGCCTTCCCGACGCAATATAGTCTGGATAGCTTCGGCTACGACCGCCCACGTGTTCTCAAGATCCTCCTCCAACTTCTCTTGATGAAGAATCAACTTCCTAAGTCCCTTCAGGGTGCTCTGAATGGCAATGATGCTATGCCCCATTGGTACACCAACATTACGCAACACGGTGGAGTCGGTAAGATCACGTTGCAGACGGCTCACAGGCAGCTTGGTCGCCAAGAACTGCAATATAGCATTCGAAATACCAAGATTGCCTTCACTATTCTCATAATCAATTGGATTCACCTTGTGCGGCATGGCACTCGATCCCACCTCTCCTGCCTTGATCTTCTGCTTGAAATAGTCCATAGAGATATACATCCAGAAGTCGCGGTCGAGGTCTATAATGATTGTATTGATACGACGGATACCGTCGAATATGGCACCCAGATTGTCGTAATTGCTGATCTGTGTGGTCCACTGCTCACGCTCCAGTCCCAACTTCTCCGCTACAAAACGATTGGCAAAAGACTGCCAATCTATCTCCGGATAGGCAACGTGATGAGCATTGAAGTTGCCGGTAGCGCCACCAAACTTGGCACTAATCTTCACTTTCTTTAATTCAGAAAGTTGTTCGGTCAGACGATACACATAAACCATGACTTCCTTACCCAATCGGGTTGGAGATGCAGGCTGACCATGTGTCTTGGCCAACATAGGCACATCTTTCCACTCGTCAGCATACTGCTGCAACTGAGCAATAAGTTCCTCCACTTGTGGATAGAACACTTCTGCGAGGGCTTCCTTAATAGACAAAGGCACACTCGTATTGTTGATATCCTGCGAGGTAAGACCAAAATGGATGAATTCCTTGTATGCTTCGAGTCCGCCTATCTTGTCAAACTCTTCCTTGATGAAGTATTCCACAGCCTTTACGTCGTGATTGGTCACCTTCTCAATATCCTTCACACGCTGCGCCTCTTCCTCGTTGAAGTTGCGATATATGTTGCGGAGAGATTCAAAAAGATTGTGGTCGAATTTTGACAGTTGCGGCAACGGAATCTCACACAGCGCAATGAAATATTCAATCTCTACGCGTACACGATATTTAATGAGTGCAAATTCGGAAAAATAACCGGCCAAGGATGCTGTCTTGTTTCTATAACGTCCATCAATAGGCGAGATGGCAGTCAAAAAATCTAAATTCATATTTTAATACGTATTATCTGTTTTGCAAAAATACGAATTTTAATTCACACGGGGCACAATGATTGTTGAAATATTTGGTAAATATTAGTTAATTACATTTGTTGCCGTGCTCTGTAACATTCGTTCTCTCATAAAAGAAAAAATCTCACAACCTCCACGGTTGCAAGATCTCCTTTTGTGGGCGTTGACGGATTCGAACCGCCGACCCTCTGCTTGTAAGGCAGATGCTCT
>CALKIW010000085.1 GCA_937995875.1 uncultured Bacteroidales bacterium
ATTCAACGACAAAGTATTTGCTTATTTTGTTTTTTGAACGATATTTTTCATTCAAAGGAAGACGGAGTTGTAATTCATAATTCACAATTCATAATTCATAATTAGGCTCGCGCGGTGTGCAAATCGATGCAACAGAAACGGAGGCAGATAAATTGTGAATTATGAATTAATAAAACGCGCGAGCCTAATTATGAATTGTGAATTATGAATTAAAAAGAGGCTTATTTTACAACAAACTTCTTTCCGTTCTTGATGTAGATGCCGGGCAGGGTGGCACGCTTCACCTGAACACCCTGAAGGTTGTAAATCTTACCGTCTTCTACAGGGTTGGCTACAATGCTGCCGATGCCTGTGAGGTCAGGTTCTTCTGTTCCGTAGTAGGTCAGGCGGAAGTTGTCCACGACAACCCAATCGCCCTCATGACCCTTCATGTCTTTGGCAACACCAAAGTCGAGTGTTCCACTAGCGTCTACCTCTACCAAAAGGCTGACACGATATAAGCCGTTTTGGAAGAACTGACAAGCTTGGTCTATACCGTCAGGATATTCACCCACGCTGGTTACAGCACCCAATCCCGGAGCCTTGCCTACCTCCGTAGTAATGTTTGGCAACAGAGCATCTTTCTCTCCTGAATAGAGGAGTGCCAGTTGGGCTGGCTCAACACCGTCTTCACTGATGAGACGTGCCTGTTCATTATGATTGCCGTCTCGATAGAAGCCCTGGCAGGAAATGACATAGAATCCGGGCTTGAGATTTCCTACGGTCTGCGCAATCATACAGTCGTTGGTGTCGAACGATTCGAGTGCAAAGTCATTATGGTTGCTGCCACGTCCCCATACCGATGCATTGGTGAGGGTCCATGCCGGCTCGACTTCTGCACGCTGGTTGAATCCCGGATTAACTAAGAGGTATGAAGCGTCTACGGGGTTAGCCTCAGAGGCTTTTTCGAGCAGCGCATCGCGCTCTGCCTTGGTTACGAGCACCCATTGTGCGTCTGCATCATTTTCCGTAACGTTGCGTTCCTCTGTGCCGACGGTTGTGAAATCGTTGTTACCATTATCCGTGCCGGCCGATGGGTTGAACTTCACGAATACGTCGGGATAGTCAGCCTGTACAATGTTGTACTTGCCATCGCCAAGTGCGATGAATTTCCATGTACCGGCCTTATCTCCATCCATATATCCACGATAAGAGAGATACTGCTGTGGATTTTCGTCAGTACCGCCGTTGCGCAGTCCGGTGTTGATATGGAAGCAGTTTTCCATTTCCGAAGCCTCAAGCTTGATGAGTGTGCCGGGCATGCCCAGGGCAGCGTGTGCACCCCAGTCTGACCCACCGGTCAGGAAGCGCTGCTGGCCAACATTATAGATGTAGAACTCGCCTGCTGCGGCCACATTGCCTGCAAACACGTTAGCCTGACGCTGAGCATGTTTGTTCTTGCGTGCCACGCGCAACATCTTCAAAGCCTCCTCTACGTCCTTAGCGTTCTTGCCGGTCTCAAACTTGGCCTTGGCCTCGTTTACAGCCTCACCACTAACACCTTCTTCGTTTGCGAGGGTCAGCGTGTTGTTGAAGTTGTCCACTTTGTTACCAACTTTCTTCTGCTCATTGATAGCATCCGTAAGGGCTGTCGTAGCATCGTTGATTGCTTTTGCGTCATTGGAGCTGATCACAGCCTGTGCGGCAGCAAAGGCTGCCGTGAAGAACGGTGCCTTAACACCGGCAAGACTTTCAGCTTTCTGGATGGCGTCTTTCAACTCAGCTTTCACCTGCGTCAGATCAATATCCGTGCCGAGATAAGTCAGTCGGAAGTTATCAAACACGGTCCAGTCATGAGGAACGCTGGTGGCTTTCCGCACACCGATCTTCAGCGTGCCATCAGTCACAGTTACAGCTACCGTCATAGGCTCGTTTTGGTATCCGCCCATGGCAAATGCCCGTGTTGCTGCTGCCAAATTATCGGGAATCCACTTGCCGGCGCTCTCCTTAAAGTATATATCGGGCACTTCCTCATCGCTCCCTCCGCCAACGATAGACACAAAGGGATGGGTCACGGCTCCTGCAAAATATTCTGCACGGATAGTCTCTGATCCGTCTTCCACCTTGAGGCCAACCTCGTTTACATCGCCATCGCGGTAGTATCCCTGAACACTAAACTCATAAGTACCGTTGGGCAGGTCGGTCAGCGTAATGGACTGTTCGAAACTCTCGCTGTTCCAGCTTTCCCGACAGGAATTGAAATTGGCACCTTCGATAGGGTTGTTACCTCCAACAAAGTTAGAATACCACTCATCTCCGCGGAAGTTGTTTCGCGACAAGTCGTACCAGGGAATCAGGAATGTTGCGTCCAGCTTGTTCGAAGCGGAAGCCTCGGCAAGCTTTGCCACTCGCTCCTCCGGCTGACGAGCTGCCAGGTGTCATCAGTACCTGCGCTGGAAAGGATTCCGTCGAGGGCGCTAAGCACAACATCGTCACCACAATAGATATGGTATGCATTTGGGATGCCTTTGCTGTCGTCCTTCTCGAATTCCCATACCGATGGAGGATATTTTCCCTCCGGCTGGTCCATATAGTAGAGGTCATCACCGGCAACTCCACAGAGCAGACCATCACCGTTGTGTCGGGTATAAATGACGAAAGCATTGCTTGCAGCGTCTTCACCCGGCACGCGCAACTCTACGGCTATACCAAAACTGCCCAATGCTGCATGGGTGGTCCAAATACTTTCAACATAGTCGTTGTCTTGCAGCCATTTTCCAGTCTCCACATTATAGAGATAGTAGGTGCCTGCCGCAACCTCAGACCCCGTATAGGGCGAAGTTTGAGCTTGAAGCGACAGCGCGCTGACAAGCCCAATGGCTAATAGTAAACTTTTCTTTTTCATAAGCAAATTGTTTTAAAAGGTTGTAGAATAAAACTGTCAAAAATCTATTTGACCAAGATAGCGAGAATAACAATTGGCTATGGAAAATTACAATTCATAAAAAGACAATATTCCTTCAAAAAACTCCGTTCATGCCGCTATTAGCATATTTTCGTATGTTCAGGAGTTTTCCGGCTTTGAAAAGGTCCCTATGTTTTCACTGTTCCTCCGTGTGATATTATGGATGAGAAACCATCATAACATCACACACATACTCTCGGCTATCAGAGAGACCATCAAACAATCGTCAGCAATTTATTCTTCATTGACCCGCTCCGCAAACACCAAAAATGCTATGGTCTTTGCAGCTGGAAGTGAAAACTGATTTGGGGGCATAGGGACCGTGCCTCCTTTTTATATTAATTATTAACCGCAAAAATCATGTGGGAGCAAAAAGCAGTGTGCTTTCAATCTCAGCCTTGAGTATATGTATTTCTCAAGCAAACAAAAAAGCTGCGAATGTTCGCAGCTTTTTCAATTCTCAATGTAGCGGGAGTGGGTCACGATCCCACGACCTCCGGATTATGAATCCGACGCTCTAACCAGCTGAGCTATCCCGCCATCATTTTCAGCTTCCGTATCCGAAAGCGAGTGCAAAGGTATGATATTATTTTTTTATTTCCAAACTTTTGACGGAATTTTATCGACGTTTAATGGAAAATTGCTATATTTGTAGGCATATCAAGACATAAAGTGATTTCCATAAGTGGAGTTATAATACAATTTCTTCGATGAGAAAGACAAAAGTTACCATAGAGCGCGCATTGCGTTCCCGTTCAGAATCTATCATATGGAAACTTATTTCCACCCCCGGCGGACTGTCCCGGTGGATTGCCGAACAGGTGAAGCAAGATGGGGATGTGCTCATATTCACGTGGGGCAAGCCCGGTCAAGTCTATGAAACGCGGCGTGCCCGGATTCTGAAAACCGCCAAAAACAAATTTTTCAGGTTTCACTGGGAGGACGAAGATGATCCGGAAGCCTACACGGAACTGGCTATGACCAAACTGGGCGTGACGGACGAGTTTGCCCTGTGCATTACCGACTTCTCTGAGCCCGACGATATTGACACCATAACTTATATGTGGAATCACGATCTCGACAGGCTACAGCATAAGACAGGAGTGTAACGATACAAGACAGAGGGTGTAACGCCTCAAGACCGGAACAGCACTGGCAAGGCACGACGCTATCACAAACGGCGAAACTAAAATCACAGCCGGTCTGCTTCCTTGAGATAAAAAAAGCGAAAATCAGCGTTTTCCTAATTATTTTGCATTACCTTTGCAATCTGATAAAAGCGGCACACCTCCCAGCAATGCCCGTGTGCGGCACGATGATTTATGAATTTTCGGATTAAGAAACTTGACATATTCATTGCCCGTCAGTTCGGGCTTTTGTTTATAGGAACTTTTTTCATCTGCCAGTTTGTGCTCATGATGCAGTTCCTATGGAGATTCATCGACGATCTGATTGGCAAGGGCCTTTCCATGGAGATCATGGCCCAGTTTTTCTGGTATATGGCCTTGATGCTTGTGCCACAGGCTTTCCCCCTTGCCATTCTGCTCAGCTCACTCATCACCTTTGGCAATCTCGGCGAAAGTTCGGAGCTTACGGCCATCAAAGCTGCCGGCATCTCACTGATGCAGTCGTTCCGCTCACTGATCTTCATCACCGTTGTTATATGTCTGTGCTCTTTTTATTTCCAAAACAACATCGGCCCCCAAGCCAACATGAAACTTACGCAGCTGCTCATCTCGATGAAGCAGAAAAGTCCGGAGTTGGAAATTCCCGAAGGCATATTCTATGACGGCATTCCCAACTGCAACATCTATGTGCAAAAGAAAAATGTCAAGACCGGGAAACTCTACGGCATCATGATCTACCGCATGACGCAGAGTTATGAAGATGCCGCCATCATCCTTGCAGATTCAGGCATGCTGCAATCTACGGCCGAAAAAAAACACCTCCTGCTCACCCTGTGGAGTGGCGAATGGTTTGAAAACATGCAGGCACAGCAACTGGCAGGGAGTGCCGCCGTGCCCTATCGTCGGGAGTCGTTTGTGGCCAAACGCATTGTGCTCGACTTCGACGGCGACTTCAACATGGCGGACGCGGCGTCACTCTCCAACAATGCCAGAGGCAAAAGCCTGGCTCAAATCAGCAATGCCATAGACTCTCTCAACCAGACGTATGACAGCATCGGACGGGCTTTCTACGACGATGTGAAACGCATATACTACGACGCTCCCAGTCTGAACAAGCGCGACTCGATGGCTGCTGTAAAAAGGGGAACAGCCAAAGGATTCGACTTCTACAAGTTGCTCGACAAGAAAGAAATCGCAAAGCAACGCCAAATCTACACCGAAGCTCTGGGCAAGGTGCAGGGAGAACTGAGCGATCTGGAATTCAAGAGCCTCATCACCAAAGACAACGAGCGCGTGATTCGCCAACACAAAATAGAAGCCATCAATAAGTTCACGCTGGCCTATCAGTGCCTCATCTTCTTTTTCATCGGCGCCCCCTTGGGTGCCATCATTCGGAAAGGCGGACTCGGCGTGCCCGTCATTGTCTCCGTGCTGGTGTTCATCGTCTACTACATCCTCGACAACTCCGGCTATCGCATGGCCCGGCTTGGGGCTTGGTCAATATGGTTTGGCAAGGGCCTGGCTCCGGCACTGCTCACGCCCCTCGCCATCTTTGTGACCTACAAGGCCTACAACGACTCCGTTGTGTTCAATGCTGACGTATGGCGCAACATCATCATGCACACCTTAGGGCTCCGCACCAAGCGTCACATCAACCGCAAGGAGGTGATTCTCCATGAGCCAGACTATGCCAAAAACAACGCAGTCTTGGCAGAAATCAACCGAGAAGTCACGGCCTATTCGCACGCTCACAACCTCGTGTCACTCCCCAATATAATCAATGTGTTCTTTAAATACCAGCCCGACCATGAGATTGAACGCCTCAACGGGATATTGGAGCAGACCATCGAAGACCTGTCGAACACTCAGGACAGGCAGGTGATACATTACCTCAACCAGTATCCCATCATGTCGGTCAAGGCACACACCAGGCCTTTCGAGCGGAAATGGCTCAACATCATGGGCGCCGTCATCCTGCCGCTGGGACTGTTCTTCTACCTCCGTATGTGGAGATACCGCCTGCGGTTGCTTCGCGATCTCCGTATCATCAAGTCGAACAGCACGAATATCATTAACCACACCGAGAAGACCATCATCAATCACCCCAAACCCATAGACGAAAGTCTCCAAACACAACATACAGAACAAAAATAAAAATAACGAGATATGGAAAAATTCAATATGAGTAGCATCGAGGATGCCATCAACGATTTCAAAGAAGGAAAATTTGTGATCGTAGTGGACGATGAAGACCGTGAAAACGAGGGCGACCTCATCATTGCCGCAGAAAAGATTACCCCCGAAAAGGTGAACTTCATGTTGAAAAACGCGCGTGGCGTGCTCTGCGCACCCATCACCCTGTCGCGCGCAGCAGAACTCGACCTCCCTCATCAGGTGCATGACAACACTTCGGTACTGGGCACTCCGTTTACCGTGACCGTAGACAAACTCGAAGGTTGCTCCACCGGCGTCTCCGCCCACGACAGAGCCGAGACCATCAAGGCGCTGGCCGACCCTGCCTCTACTCCGGAGACCTTTGGGCGACCCGGCCACATCAACCCTCTCTATGCACAAGACAATGGCGTGCTGCGCCGATCGGGCCACACAGAAGCCGCTGTAGACCTGTGCAAGCTGGCGGGCCTATACCCCGTCGGAGCGTTGATGGAAATCATGAACGACGACGGCACGATGGCCCGTATGCCCGACCTGCAAAAGCGAAGCGAGGAATGGGGCATTAAAATTATCTCCATCAAAGACATCATCGCCTATCGCCTGCAGCGCGAAACCAGCATTGAGGTGGGCGAAGAAGTGGATATGCCCACTATCTACGGACATTTCCATCTCATCCCCTTCCGCCAAACCAGCAATGGATTGGAACACGTGGCGATGATCAAGGGAGAGTGGAAAGCCGACGAGCCGGTTCTCGTGCGTGTGCACTCCTCGTGCATGACAGGTGACATTCTCGGCAGCCGGAGATGTGACTGTGGCGAACAGCTGCACAAATCCATGCAGATGATAGAGAAAGAGGGCAAGGGCGTGGTGATCTATATGCAGCAGGAAGGGCGCGGCATCGGACTGATGAACAAGATTGCCGCCTACAAACTGCAGGAACAAGGCCTGGACACGGTAGACGCCAACGTGCATCTCGGATTCAAACCCGACGAGCGCGACTACGGTTGCGGAGCACAGATGCTGCGCCATCTGGGAGTTCACAAGATGCGCCTCATGACCAACAATCCCACCAAGCGCGTAGGATTGGAAGCCTACGGACTCAAAATCGTGGAGAACGTTCCCATCGAGGTTTCGCCCAACAAATACGACGTGAAATACCTGCGCACCAAGCGCGACCGCATGGGGCACAACCTGCATCTGTAGCAGAAGCCCATTGCTCATCAACACATCAGAATCATCCCAACGGCTCAATGACAACTATACAGTCATTGAGCCGTTTGCCGTCATGGAGCATTTCCATTCAGGCAGCTGCTGCTTCTCAAAAAGTTTACACGGAAACGCCCAAAAAAGCACTCAGGTATTCTGTTGGGAAATTAAAATCCTATATTTGCCTACATCTTCTTTTTGGTCTAAACGCGTAAAATTATGAAGAAGCATTTAAACCCGTTGGAGAAAGAATTTGGCGTATAGCTCATTTACCGTCGACATGAACGAAGTGCTCCCAGTGCCGCAGACTGTTATCGATGTCAATCCACTGATCACGCAGAATCCTAACTATTAACAACCCTCTCGGTCACTCTCCTGCACAGGAGGGTGACCTAACCTCAATAGGGATGAAAATTAAACATCAATAATCGTGACTATTCGAACCAAGCAACAACACCGATTCTGTTGAGCACTTTGGTTTGTCGTCTATCACAAGCAGATGGCACAGGGTTCCTGAGTCCTAAAATCATACGGGAGAGTACCGGATTCTATGAACTTCGCTGGGATGAACCGGTACTCTATATTGAAGGAATAAATCCTAATTGCTATCGTAGAAAAAGATACAATAAAGCGTATCGTCTCTTGTCCGCTTACTTCCTGATTACGGTTTGTATGGTTGTGAACGCATTGGTGGCATCGATAATCTGTAGCAGTTTGTCCCAGTTGGCTGCCGGCTCATGCTTGTGGTTATAGGTTCTCACCACATTGATAAGCAGTTTGCCATTCTCTGCCGATGCCTTGGAAACAAAGGAGCCGCACTCGTTGGTCACGTTCTTACGGAGTTGGTTCAGCGCGTCTGCCGTCACCTTATATCCCTCAGGCAGTGCAATCTCCACATTCCATATCGATTGGCGGGGCGAAATCATGTCGATGTCGGCCGTGCGGTGACGCTGCTGACCCTCCATCTTCAGCACACCTCCCAGCATCTTGCCGGTTGAGAGAATGAGGTTTTGACCGGCTTTCTTCACCATTCCCTCCATAGAATAGTTGGCGGTGTAGGCCAAACTGCGGTTTTTCTTGGACGTGCCCACAGAGACAACCTTGCAGTCTCTGATGTTTTTCGGAGCCTCGTCCCAATAGCCCTTCACCAGATCTTTCAACCTTTCCTGCTGCGTTTCCATCGTCTTATCCATCGTCTGCTGTTCGGCCTCAGCTTTCCTCTTGCCCAGAGCTTCCACAAAGGGTTTGGCGTCGGTCACCCGGTCGAGATAGGAGTCGTACACGTCTTTCAGCGTAAGAATTTCCGTGCCCAGCATCTCACGCATGGTGCCGGTGGCCTGATGCTCATGATTGATGTCCAGTTCGGTACCGTTTTCAATCTTTGCGTTGAGCGTGTAGACATTCTGATTGTCCTCAGCTTTGCTGGCGGGCAGCACAAAGACCGGGTAGTCGCTCTTGGCTTCCTTCTTGTTCTCCGGACTGAGTATGGCCTTGCGACCCTGCATGTCGCATCTCAGTTCCCCTGCCACGTTGAGCGACGGGCACCACGAATAGTAGCGCTCCCCCTCCTTGAGGTAGAGAAACGGTATGCCGTTGGCATAGACCGACAGTTGGTCTATAGGCTCGACGCCGTCCATCGTAGTATATCCGATTTTCGTGTCCTTGATGCCGGCCTGCGCGAGCCGCAATTGCAGGTTGTAGGCAAACCGGCGCAGCGAAGCATCCGTGATACGATCCTTGGCGTATGCAAAGCACAGCAGGTTGTAGACGTAGTCGGCGCGGTCGGTGATGTTTGGAAACTGCTTGATAGCAGCCTTGCACTGTTTCTTGAGTTCCGAGTGGCCCACATAGTCTAATGTCACAACATGATAAAACTCCATCGCATCGTCCTGTATGGCCTTGGCAGAGGGATTGG
>CALKIW010000086.1 GCA_937995875.1 uncultured Bacteroidales bacterium
TTATAGTCGCGACCGCCATCGGGTGCACCATAGAGCGCAAAGTGTTTCACACAAGACATCATCGTGTTGTTGGCACTGAGATCCTGTCCCTGATAACCCTGCACCATCGCGCGGGCAATGGCCGAACTGAGATACGGGTCCTCACCATTACCCTCACTCATGCGCCCCCAGCGCGGGTCGCGGGCAATATCGAGCATCGGACTGAACGTCCAGCAGATGCCGTCGGCCGTGGCTTCCTGAGATGCAATGCGAGCCGACTCCCTGATAGCATCCATATTCCACGACCACGACAATGAGAATGGAATTGGGAATATCGTCTCATAACCGTGAATGACATCCATACCGAATATCAATGGTATTTTAAGTCTGCTCTGCTCCACCGCAATCTTTTGGACTTCACGTATTTCTTTAACTCCCTTCAGATTGAACAATCCACCCACTTCGCCACGGCGAATCTTACCGGCCACATCACTGCTCTTAGCTTGTCCGGTTACAATATCTCCCGTTACGGGCAGATTGAGCTGACCTATTTTCTCCTGTAAGGTCATCTTATTCATCAAGTCGTCGATAAAAGTCTTCATGTCCGACTGCGGTTTCGAAGCGGCTCCGGCCACAAGTGTCATGGCCGACACTGCCAGAGTCATTAGAATTTTCTTCGTTTTCATATCGTTGGTTTTATGAGTAAGTAGGTGTACAAAATTAATTATTATATATGTATAACTATTGTACACCCACTTATTTTATTATATAAATTCGTTGTTTCCTTTAACGCTCTACCGTAAATTCGAGCTTCTGCAATCCCTGTTGCACTTCCGGACAACTCATGAACAGGCGCCACAGCAATCCGGTGCGATGGTTTTCTATCATTGGAGCAATGGTCAGCTGGTCAATGGCCAAATAATGGGGAACTGTCCATCCTGCCGTCTCGGAGAAAGCATCATAAAAACCATACTTTCCCCAAATTCGTTCTCCTTTGTTCCAAAATCCCCGCAAAGCTGCCATAGATTCCTTCGGCGTGTAAGGGAAAGAGGACAGAGATGCTGTAGGGGTGATGACCCCAAGGTCGTTGCCGGGAGAATGAGCAGAATAACCTGCAGTGGAATAACTGGCTGACAATCCCCAGCAGTCCTTACCATAACCCTTGTGACCTTTGGGGTTGTCCACGCAATAAGCATAATCGCTCAACACATGATTGCGGGTCACTTCCCAGTAATCGGCATATTGATCCTTGAGGTGGCGCGGATCCAATCCGATATAGGAATACTGTGCCCAGAACAACGGTCCACCGGTCTCGACGGCACCATTATGTGAAAGACGTAAGGGATGTCCGTAGGGGGCCGCATCGCTCTTAATGTTTCCACCGCGTGCCCAACCTTCGTGATAACATTCGGCCGGGATTCCATGTGTGGGAGACGATGCTCCAAGAATGTAGGCTATAAGGCACTCGTTGTAGCCCTCTAACGGGAAGTTCATTTCCCATCCATAATTGGGTGACCAATGCCAGTAGAGCACATTCTGATTATCTTTGCGATACCATGAAAAGTCCATCTCACGCCATAGCTTGTCAATGTCTTGTGCAAGTTTCTGCTCATCGGCATTGCCATCTTTGAAATATTGGCGCACACAGAGCAGGCTTGTCATCAGAAACGAACTCTCTACAAGGTCTCCGCCATCATCTTTTTGGCCAAAAGGCTTTACTTTTCCGGTGGGACCGTAAAGCCAGTGTGGCCAAACTCCATGAAACCGATCGGCACGTCCCAAAAAGTCAACTATTTTTTGGAGCCGTTTCACTGCAGCGTCACGCTCGATAAACCCGCGCTCAACGCCCACGAGCAGTCCGGCAATGCCGAAACCGCTACCGCCGGT
>CALKIW010000087.1 GCA_937995875.1 uncultured Bacteroidales bacterium
AGTTCAACCGCAGATCATTTGGTGACAGACTTTTTGACAGGCTAGTTGTTGCGGCTGTGTCCTATAGACCGGTGTTTCAGCACAGAACCTATGATTGAAGAAAATCACTCAGTTGAGGATAATTATATAATTTTAAATTCCTCCACTTTTTAAAGTGGACTCAATGATATATAGATTTATAAAATTCAAGGTGATGAGATAATCTCAGATGAACAAGAAACGGGTAATCATAGTAATGTTCATTGCCACCGCATTGATATTCTTCTTTGTGGGAAGCATGAGATTTTCCGGCAAGGCCATGCTGGAAAGCAACATCTATACCATAGAACATCCCAAGAGTTTATACCGTACATTCGATTTGGTGGATTCCATTCGATTAATCAACTATCGTTTTGAATACTATTTCGGCTCTCTTGCTTTTGTCGTCCGTATATCACTAGTGCTGACAATAGTCTGTACTGTAATTATGATTTTAATTGGCATTCAAGTTGAAC
The DNA here is from genome assembly GCA_937995875.1 of uncultured Bacteroidales bacterium. GTDB lineage: Bacteria > Bacteroidota > Bacteroidia > Bacteroidales > Bacteroidaceae > Prevotella. Next base: position 495 of record CALKIW010000087.1, read on the forward strand.
TATATCGACACAAACGCCATCAATTTGAGAAGAAAAAGAGAAAAGAAAATAGTAAATTGATTCCCAAAATCAATAAAATTGTCCAAAAAGAGACAAAAGAAATGACTCTTGAAGAAGTGATTGATGTGATTAACACCAACCATAATTTTCGTATTTCTACTTTCAAGGAAGCAGCTTTCTTTATGACGATGTTCTACTATTACATCTTCACAACCAGAAAGAATACTAATCTTTACAATGCCTATCAAGCACTCAAAGCTATTGGGATTATAGATTTTGTTGAAGAAAAACTCTTGAAGGGAAAAGACAAGGAAAAAAGCGCGGCAATACAGATAGCCGTTATGTTGAATTTATATATCAACGTAAGTTATGTCAGCAGAATTATCAACACGAGAAATCTATCGCTGAGGAAACAGGCCCGAATGTATTATATGCTACAGTATCATGAGGATTCCTATAAATACCTGGACAATATTGATTTTGAGTTATCGCTATGGGATCAGATAGAACTACACCAAATAGTCAAGCTCTGTAAATTGGACCATAAACCTTTACCGGTGTTTGTGACTGCAATCCGATTGGAAAAGAAAAGTATCAATAAGGCTTTCTTTATCCGAGAGGCAGGATACTGGGGACAAAATATAGAAATTCAAGCTTTAAAACCTTATATCACTGACTCTGACGAAAGGATTCGAAGAGCAGCTATCAAATGTATGACCCAAAGGCGAGTCGGTTCGGCTGTTGATTTGATTAAACAGGCTGCTTTCAATTCCACACAGCACACTGTGAGACTATGTCTCCGTTCAATACTGATTATTCACAACGGCAACCAAACTCCCTTTTTTAAATATATGTACCAACATGCCTCCGGATATCGAACCCGTCGGGTAGCACTCATTTGTCTTCGACTTTACGATAAGGATAGCCTAAAGGTTTATGAAAATCTGCATCACGCATCCAACGGCATTGACAAAGATCTTTTTGACGAAGTTGAGGAAACTATCAAACAAGAGGAACTATATGGCGGTATTCTTGACTCAGACAACACTTTAAGCATCATTAGAAGATATGTTACAGACACTATTTGACTTTTACGGATATAGCATCTTCCTCTATTCCATGCTCATACTTATATTGTATGTAGCACTGATGATGATGGCAGGAATCTCTATATTCTACAGTAAAGAGAATATAATTGATGAATATGCCTTTTATATGGTCAACAAAAACCCATACGTACCTGGAGTGTCGATTATCGCACCGGCCTTCAACGAGGAACTCACCGTTATTGACAGTGTACGGTCACTGCTTCGACAGAACTATCCGAAGTTTGAGGTCATCATCGTGAACGACGGAAGTAAAGACTCTACCTTGGAAAAATTAATTACCACTTTTGAACTCATCAAGGTACCCTTTTTCTATGTGGAACATCTTACTACTCATTCTTTTCTTACAATGTACCGCTCTACAAATCAGAAATATTCAAAACTCTCTGTCATCGATAAGGAAAATGGGGGTACAAAAGCCGATGCCATCAATTGCGGACTAAATGTATCCAAATACCCCTACTTCATCAACACCGATATCGACTGTATCCTCTCTCAGGATGCCGCTCTTCAATGTATGATTCCAGCAATGAAGGACCCAAATGTCATTGCCGTCAGCGGAATTATGACGCTCTCCAATGGTTGTACCGTAGAGGGGGGACAAATCACGAATCTTGCCCCACCAAAAGATTATTTTCCGCTTTTCCAGGAATTGGAATATCTGCGGTCATTCATTGTGGGTAAGATGGGATGGTCCAAAATCAATGCCATGAACAACGTATCGGGTGGTTATGGTCTTTTCAAAAAAGATATCTGTATGAATGCAGGAGGATACAGTATTGATTCGTTTGCCGAGGATATGGATATGGTGATGCGGATGACTGGCTATTGTTGTGATGTCAAACGACCTTACCGAATTGTGCAAATCCCCAAGAACTGTTGCCGCACCGAAGGTCCCGGCAATCTCAAGATGCTCAATCGCCAACGCTCACGTTGGGGAACCGGACTGATCCAATGCCTGTGGACCCACCGGAAAAAAAATTTCAATCCCAAATACAAAAATATGGGCCTGATTACCATGCCTTATGTCTTGTTTTTCGAATTTCTTGCACCGGTCGTCGAATTTACGGGTTGGTGGGTGTTTCTCTATTTTATTATCACCAACGGGGTCAACTGGCCTGCGGCAATTTTTATCGGAATTGCTGCCTATCTATTTGCAGTGATGCTCTCTACAGTAGTTCTTTTCTATTCCCTGGCATCAGAAATAGAATACAAAAGCTTACGCCAATACCTTCCGTTACTATTTGCTGCTGTACTGGAACCTTTCTTTTACCATCCGTTTATTACCTTCTTTTCCATAAAAGGATATTTTGAATTCATTATCGGTAAGCGTATGAAATGGAAGGCAATGCAAAGAAAGGGTTATTCCAGCGCAGTTGCTACCAATACTGTGTCATAATGATTGGATAAAATTATGCAAAGGAAAATCATATTAATCAGCCTTCTCATTTTGGTCTCCAACACCGTTGGAGCACAAAAAGGACAAGAGTTTGACCGAAAGAGTGCCCAATATGAACAAACCGCCACCAAACTCGTCAACAGGGGTGAGCGAGATAAAGCCATGAATGTTCTTACCTTAGCTCTCAAAGGATACCCAGAGCATCCCGGGCTCAACTATCTGATGGGAAAATGCTATTATCAGAAGAACAATTATGCAAAGGCCCGCTTTTACCTGGTAAGAACGGTGAGATACGAGAATGACAACATGGGAGCACTGGCCTTGTTGACCAATATAGAAGAACGGACCGGCAACTATTCGAGTGCCATTTGCTATATCAACGAGATGCTAGTACAAACACCCTATAATAAAAGTCTCTGGTTAAAGAAAATCGGACTCTACCGGAAACAAGGCAACACTGCTGAATCCAACCAACTGCTGAAACGTCTGGCTCAAATCTTTCCTAATGATACAGACGTGAAAAACCGATATTTTGGGCTACTTGAAGAAAATGTAAAGAGTCTCCGGGAAAAAGGACAACCCTATAAGGCCATCGATGCCATGAAGGAATTGGTGCATCACAATCCGCATAATGTCTCCTACTATCTGCAACTGGCCAATCTGCTGATCCAAAGCGGCCAAAGTGACGAAGCCCTCAATGTCTGTTCACAAGGACTTTATTTTAATCCGGGCTCAACTTCCCTGATCGAAAAAAAGGTAAGTTTGCTTTCGGAAAAGCACCGTATCGGCGAAGCTTATGATTGCCTGAAAGAATTTCAAAAAAACCATTTTAGCAGCCAACTTGTATCCCTGGAACATGAACTGGAAGAAAATGCGGCCCAGGATGCGCTGAGAAACGATGCGTATGTCATGTACGGAAAGATCTATGAACGCACCCACAGCGCCGATGCTTTTCATTTCCTCTTGAACACAGCTATCAGCCGTGGCTACATCAACGATGCCTTGTATTATATTGGGATTGCCAAGAAGACTCACCCGAATGATGCGACCCTGCTCTGGAAGGAATTCACCATCTATCAACAATTGGGAGACCGGCAGCACGCCAAGCCTCTATTGGAAAAGATTGTCCGTTTGCAACCCCGTAACCGTGATGCCGTAGATGCCCTTTGTGCCTACCAAATGGACGATGCCACGAATCTTATGGCCAGTATGGACTATCACGAAGCCATCCCTCTACTCGACTTTGTCATCAAGAATTCCAAGGACCAGGAACAGGTTCTCGGAGCCTATAACAAGAAATATACGTGCCTTTTTGAAACCAAACAATTTCAAGCAGCGGAGAAATTGTTGGTTCAAATCAAAAAACGATACCCGAACTATAGCAATCTCTACCTGCGCCAATCCGATTTGCTCGTAGCCCAGCACCGCTATCCAGAGGCCCTGTCCTTGCTCGGCAATATCCTCAACAAAGATCTAGGGAGTGACCAGAGGGCTTATTATCTTTCAGAGTATGAGGACATTGCCGTGAAATATATCCATCAATTGCAAACTGAAGGGGCAGTCCGGAAAGCCCTTGCCACGGCCGACACCCTGCTCCAATTCTATCCGTCTTCAAAACTGGGACTTACCTACGCCCTCAACAATTCCGCCTTGTTGAAAGATTCTGTTACGTTTGACGAATATTGCCACCAGGCCATCGGTTTCTATCCTGACGACATCAACTTCAAGATCAAACTTGCTGATAGTTACCAGCGCCAACAACAGTACGAAAACGCCCTCAATCTCTTGCGCCCCTCCCTGTTTGACTACTCCAATGACAGCACCCTCATCGGGGCTTTCTCCGAAAATAGCCGATTACTGGCTGAATCCTATATTCACCACCATCAATCCCAAAAAGCCATAGCCGTACTCGATACGGCATTGGTCTACGATGGTTCCAACCGCTCATTGCTTTATGACAAAGGACTCGCCTACGAAGCCCTCCATGAATATGATTCGGCTCATTTCTACCAGAAATTCTATCAGCCCAGTCTCCTGGAAGCCAAAGCCTTTGAGGTGCATCTCGAACAACTGCAACAAAAGGGGAATACCAATCTCATTACAGTAAACTATCTCTCCTCACGCTATGGGGACAGCAACACCAAAACCTCCAAAGCCTCCATCGCTTATACAAAAAAATCGAAAAGAGACTCTTACACGTTCCAACTCAACTATGCGGGACGAGACGGTGCTTCCCAGACAAATGCCGAGACTTACTCTCCTGGAGGAACCGGGATTCAAGTACAAGGACAATGGGAACATGCGTTCGATAAGGAGTGGAACCTGATGATTAATGGCGCAGTATCCACACAGTTTTTCCCTCGTTTAACCTTTAATGCCCAACTCGACAAGAACTTAGAGAAAGGATGGACTGCCAATCTGCATGCAGGTTATAGAAGAATCAGCTCATATACCCTTACCTTTGCTTATGACGAGGACTATAACTCCTGGTCTTCTGACGGTTGGAGCAAATCCAACAACAATATGTTTAATTTCGGGGCTGGCGTATTGAAAACGTGGGAGATGTTCTCCTTAGGAGGAAAAGTGGATGCCATTGACTATGCCTCAAGTTTACGTTACAGTGCCGTAGTGAATGCGTACTATTATCCCATGGAATCGCGAATCCTGACCTTTTCCACCATGGCCGGGATCAGTAATGCTCCACAGACCGAAATCCTCGATGCAGCTCTGCCAGGTACCTTTGACAAAGTCAATACATCAATTGGCTTTGGCATCAATTACCAACTCATCCAGAATGTGACCTTAGCCATTAACGGCACCTGGAGCACCTTTGCCAACACTTTGGCTTCCCGTACGGCCATTCCTGTGGAAGTTAATGGAGAAGAGATCTATAATGAATATAATTATCAAGATACGTATGCAAGCAAATATAAAAATCTATTCAGCATTGACAGCTTTATTATCATCGGATTCTGAAAGATCTACGAAACGAGGAAGGAATCTGAATTTACGCTTTTCTCCAGTTTTGTTCTGGGTATTCGCCTTAACCCTCAGTTCCTGTTCCAAGGCAAGCAACATCGGATTCGAATACGGCAGCATCTATTCTCCTTCATGCACTCCGGCTTTCCAAAAGACCTGGCATGTTGGAAATATCGACTACGACTGGGGACTATGGGGACATAACCTCGGGAAAGCATTGGGGACCGGACTATCCGAAAAGGCGTTTGCTTTTGATGGGAAGGTAAGGAACCATAGTCAGTTTTGCTTCTCATCCGACCAACTCTATCAGCGTTTAGTTGACTTCATCCTCAATGCCTACAGAGATGGCACACAGTCACCTTCCCGTTTTGTCATTATGCCCAACGACAACAGTATCGTGTGCCAATGCTCCCTCTGTAAGGCAGCAGGAAACACCAAGACCTCGGCTACCCCTGCCGTATCCAAATTAATTGTACGACTGGCCCGCAGATTTCCCCTTCACACCTTCTTTACTTCTTCTTATGCAAGTGTGAAGGAACCACCCACACAAAAGATGCCTGACAATGTGGGGGTGATTATTTCTGCGATGGACCTGCCTTATTCTGCACAATTTGACGGGAAGACTGCCACTGCCGCATTTGAGCAGTTGATCAACCGATGGAAGAAAACGGTAAACAAAATTTATATTTGGGATTATATGAGAAATTTCGATGATTATCTCTCACCCTATCCCTGTCTCGGCATCCTCCAGAAACGGTTGAAATGGTATCGTCAAAAGGGGGTGAGTGGTGTAATTCTCAATGGCAGCGGGGATGATTATGCGGCCTTTGACGATATGCAGACCACGGTAATCGCACAACTTCTGAAAAATCCCGATTTAGACATCACATCACTCGTGAAAAACTACTATTCAGAAAATTATCCCCTCTCAGGGAAGGGTATAGCGGATTATTACCTTTCCCTTGAAAAGAAAGCAATGCAAGCCAAGAACGGACTGCCCTATTATGGAGGGATAGGGGATGAAGTAGCCATATATCTTAACCCTACTGCATTCCTGGAATTCGATCACCAACTCGACAAGGTCTCCAAAACCATTACGGGAACAGAGCGCCATCAACTCAACCAGTTGCTGACCGGATTCAATTATACTCAATTGGAACTTATCCGTGCCGGTATCATGACTTACGATGCAGAAAACGTCGCTACCTGCCTTATCAATTTGGAAGGGGCGAAAGAACTCAGGAACATGAAAGTCTACCGAGAAGCATACGGCAAACTTTCCGACTATATCGACTACTATCGCAAATATCCGCCAAAAAAGCAACTTCCAGAAGGACTAACCTGCTCTATACAAGCTCTCACAGATGGATTGGAAGGGAGCGCATACGACTACCACACCAACTGGGTAATCAGTCCCAGGACCACGACTTCCTATTTCGTCTCCATTCATGGCAACCATCCAAGCCTCACCGTCGGATGCCTGCAGGCTCCTGTATGGCATATTTATGCACCAGTGCAAATCGAACTCTTGCAGGACGGAAAACAGAAAGCTGTAGTCAACCACCCTTCTGATACGAGACCACAAGGAGAAAGTGACTTCCTGCACCTTTCTTATATAATGCCTCTAACCGGAATCCAACCAGGCAAAATTGAACTCCGGCTTATTGCCCCGGCAAGGGAAGACCGTGTAACCGTGGCCTGCGACGAAATCAAATAAGGAGATGAAAGGCCTATATATTTTAATCATCCTTTTCAGTATTACCTTCTTATCGGGATGCAAGCAAGAGATGGGACCTACCACTGTAAAAGTGGAAGACTCCATCCGACACTATTTTCCTGTCATTGCGGGTGGGTATGTCCACATGTCCTACAAGATCAAGAACACAGGCCACAGTCCCCTCATTATCAATGACGTACAACCTTCCTGTGGATGTATCGTGAATCAGGACAGCGTACAAATGGTGATTTTCCCCGGAGATTCAACTCTATTTCATTTCATTTACAACAGTACCAACAACCTAGGATACGTCAAACATACCATACGCATCTACGGCAATATCGCACCCCATGGAGAAGTGAATCTTATCTTCGACATCAATGTCATCCCTGCAGAAAATGACAGCCATGACTTTGAACAGATCTATGGCCGGGGAATTGATGAAGCAACAAAAAACAGGAAGGATGACGATGAAAATATTTATGGAGACAGAAACTATTGGGTGAATAGTCAAGACGACTACTAACAATGGTATAAGATATTCAAAATGAAAGAAATGCCCGGAGAAATATTTAAAACATAAAATAATTAGGCGTAATGGACATTTGGTAGGCTGAAACCTCTCGGATGTCCATTATTTATTACCTTTGCAGCATTTTAAAGGTTATGAACCACTACTGTCCAAAGAAATTTTCCCGGACATGATTTAAGATAATTGTTTTCAATGAGTTACACGAATATTAATTTTCCGAGATTTGATTTTATACTTTTGCAAATCGTATTGCAAAAGGCAGAAATTATGAATCAAGGACAAACCGTATTCGCTCAGATAATGTCGCTCATACCAAGATATGAGTTCGACAAATGCGTAAAGAGATACAATGGCAATAGACATGCCATCGGGTTCAAGTGCAGAGACCAATTCTTGGTAATGAGTTTTGCCCAGCTCACCGATCAGATTAGTCTCCGCAGTATTGATGCGACACTGGTGGCACTTTCTTCCAAACTCTACTCGAGTGGATTGAAGTATATTCAGCGTTCCACCTTGGCTCATATCAACGAGACAAAGAACTGGCGTATATACCATGATTTCGGACAGATTCTGATTGTCTGGGCAAGAGAACTGTATCGGAATGAGCCTTCCCGACTTGACGTGGATGGTATAGTATATGCTTTTGACAGCAGTACTATTAAGTTGTGTCTCCAGCTTTGTCCATGGGCTCGGCTGCATCATGACAAAGGTGGTGTGAAGATGCATACCTTGCTGGATTTGCGTGGCTCCATACCTACCTTCATCTATCTTACAGAGGCTGCCGTTCATGATTCCAAAGCAATGAGCCTGATTCCCGTAGAGCCTGGTAGTTACTATCTTATGGATAAAGGCTATGTAGATTTCAAGCAGTTGTTCAATCACTTTCATCGCCAGCAAGCTTTCTTTGTAACAAGAGCAAAGGACAATATGAAATTTGAAGTGGTTGAGGAACGACCTGTTGACAAACAAACTGGAGTTATAGGTGATTCTACCATCAAACTTACTGGTCAGAAAATCTCTAAGTGGTATCCTGATATGCTCCGAATGGTTGTTTATGAGGACTATGCTACAAACAATGTATATAGATTTTTGACCAATGACTTTACGCACTCTTGTTTGACTATAGCGGAACTCTATAGAGAACGCTGGCAGGTGGAATGTTTCTTCAAATGGATTAAACAGAGATTGCATATCAAGTCGTTCTACGGAACAAGTCAAAATGCGGTGTTCTCGCAGATTTGGATTGCCATCTGCGACTATCTGCTACTTGCCATTGCAAAGAAGGTGTATCATGTTGATCAAGATCTTTATATTTTGTCGGCTGCCATCGGGAAAGTCCTCTTTGAAAGGAAGCCATTAGGCGAACTATTTGTTAAACAAAAACGTCCTCAGAAAGACTCCGATAATGGTCAATTGAGTTTATGGGGAAATTTCTTTGGACAGTAGTGGTTATGAACAAAAAAACTGTTTGTTCTGTGGCAGCCCAAATGTTAAAAAGAATGGCCACAGACGTGGTTTCCAAATGTACTTTTGCCATGATTGTGGCAAACAGTTTCAGGCCGGCCTTCGTATAAATGGAGTTGAGTTGTGGCACAGCTATCTGACAGACAAAAGGACAGTGCTGGACCTGTCTTCCCAATATAAATGCTCGGAGAGGACCATACGCCGCAGACTAAAGCTCATCGCTGACAGCTTCGTCCCTTCCTGGCCAAAGACTGCCGTTGTCATTGTTGATACGACCTATTTTTCTAGGCTGTTTGGAGTTATGCTATTCCAGGACTCCTCAACAGGAAGAATACTTCATCGTAAGTTTGTAAGGAATGAGACAAATGCTGAATATTTGGATGGGCTGTCTCAAATTCAGTCAGGCGGGACGTCCATAGAGGCCGTGGTCTGCGACGGGCATATGGGACTCCTGCAGGCAATAGGCCCATGTCCTGTGCAGATGTGCCAGTTTCATCAATTCCAAATTATCAGAAGGCTACTGACGAACAATCCGCACTTGCCTGCCGGTAAGGAATTGTTGTCTTTGGCGAGAAGGATCTTCTTCCTTGACAAAGAGTCATTTACAGAGGCCTTCAATGCATGGTGCGAGGATTGGAAGGGTTTCCTGGACGAGAGGACAGCATTAGTCTCTGGTAGAACGGTATATACTCATAGAAGGCTAAGAACTGCAAGGAGATCTATAAGGACACATCTAAAGTGGCTCTTTGCCTTTGAGGAACACCAGAAAATAAATATCCCAAGGACCACAAATATGCTGGAAGGATTTAATTCGCAACTTAAAAGAGCACTGAACAATCATAATGGATTAAATGAAAGCAACAAGAAGAAGTTCATCGATGGATTCATCAATACAAAAAATAGGCTGGATTGAGCCAGCCTACCAAATGTCCATTACTAACATATGATACAGGTTTCAGCCTACCAAATGTCCATTACACCAATAATTATATATCTTTGCAAAGGTTATAAAAGTTTTCATATACAACTATGAATAAAAAATTCCAAATCAGTGATCGGTTTGTTTAGACATGAAGGAAAATACTTCTTCCTGATTGAAGAAATAGCCTTTCACTGACTTGATTATCTATATAATTATAAAGAAAGCAGCAAATGAAAAAATTTACACTTATCATTTTAGTTCTCATGGTGAAGACCATGACTGCCATGGCCCAACAGTTGCCCGTTCTGCGTGTCACCTTTGACGGCTCGTTTTCTAAGGATATGGATTATATCCAAGGGAATATGTCATTAACAGATACAGACGGATCGGTCATCAACTTGCCGGCCAAGTTCAAAACCCGTGGTGCTACAGCGCTCAACTATTCCATGAAACCTTCATTCAACATGAAATTGCGTGAAACGGACGGTACGGAGATAGACAGTACCCTATGTGGCTTACGCTCCTGCTCGTCATGGATTCTCGACGCCATGGCCATTGACCGTATCTGTATGCGCAACAGGGTCGCCTTTGACGTATGGAATGCCTTTTCACTTCTGCCTTACAACACAGACTTCAGTTCCAGAAACGGTACTGTCGGAAAATTCCTGGAAGTCTACATCAATGGGGAATACAAGGGCATCTATTGTCTTACCGACAGAATCAACAGGAAGTTGCTTAACTTGAAGAAAACGGATGTCCATGAAGACAGCACCTTTACCGTTAGAGGTGTATTATACAAACAAGGTACAACGGATATTGCAGATCAAAGCACTCCGGGATTCTTCAACGATTATTCTGTCTGTGTAGTACGTTGGCATGATGCCTGGGAGCTGACGGAACCGGAAGACTATGCTTGTGAAGAAGCTTGGCAACCGCTGTTGGATGCCTACGATAGTCTGACCAATTACAACTACGTGAAAAAGAAATTTTACCTGGACAACATTGCAGACTATATTCTGTTGATCATGGACATGAGTATTACGGACAACTGGGGGAACAAGAACAAGTATATCTCGGCACGGAATATCCAAGATGATGGCGACAAGGCCCGCTTTATCTATACCCCATGGGACCTGGACACTTCTCTGGGAGGCAACTACGACGGCTCCTATTATGACGGCACGTACAGTGACTGGCAGATTAGCGACATCGTTAATTCCGCCGTTGCACCTTTTTCCACGGTTTTGCAACAAACAGAATTCAAGAACCTGTTGCTTGAGAAATGGCGTAAAGCAAGGGTAGGATCCATGTCCGTAGACTCCGTATCCCAAAGACTTCACGATTATCGTGACCTGTTCATCAACTCCGGTGCATGGGCAAGGCAAAGCACTTATTTTGATGCTCTAAAAGACAAGCCATGCTATGTAGAGGATCTGTCCAAGGAAATCGACTACATTATCGCATGGTACAAGAATCGGGTTGCCGAGATGGACGCTTACTTCGGAATCACTTCTGACGGCATCCGCTCTTTGGAAACATCTTCCGAAAGTGAAAACACGAAAAATCCCGCCGTTTACGACCTGTTTGGCAGAAAAGTAGCCGACCGCTTCAACACCTCTCTCCCCTCCGGTCTGTATATTGTCAACGGGAAAAAAGTGGTGAAGTAGAAAAACTTCGCCGATGACATATCCTATCAGGCATTGCCCTTCTATCATGTGAGGGTAATGCTTTTTTCATGCCACATACCATCATCCAGACGTGCCAAGTCCGTTGGTCATGAACTTAAACTTCACTTTCTTCATCATCTTTCTTTGAAGAAATGATAATCACACTTAAATCCAAGTCCCCCTATACCAACACAACATGATCATCACGGCATCCGCACCTCTTGACGGATTCCAAATCATCTGTCCCAACCATATACTTCATTTGGGACCAGTAAACAAAAGGAGGTGATTGCCTACAGATGGGAATAGAATTGGATAGCTCTCAAATAAACAAAGAAGGCAGAAAACCTACGCCTTCTGCCTTCTCGAAATCAAGAAAACCTGGTTATTTTTTGTAGATCTGATTGTATCCGTCAGTTCCCTGCAGGGTATAACTGCTGTCTGATGGCTTAACCGTGCAGTCCCAGCCATTTACCGTGGAATGGAGCACATAGTACCTTGGATCTTCTGTCGAACGGTCCCAGTATTGGGAATCCAGCACTTGGGTGAGGGCTTCATCCGTATACGGGGTTCTGACACCCGTAACGGAATCCGTACCTTCGTAAACGGTACCCGTATAGTCGTTGATCCCGCCAAAGGCATTCACGTACTCTCCCGTACCCTCCGTAAAGGTCACCGTCGAATTCTCCAGGTACTGGTTCTTCAGGAATCCTCGAGTCACGTCAGAAGTCGTTCCGTCTATGGTAACGGAATTCTTATAGTAGTTCCATACCTCAAAGGTCAGTCCGTCACCGTAGGTCTTGCGGAGGTATTTCAGAACTTCGGCATTGATGCCGGAGGTCGTAATGCGGATACCGCCCAGTTCATAAGCCACCTTGAGCGAAATGTCCTGACCATCAATAGTGTAGGTCATCGTCGTGTAGTCCGCGGTATTGTTGTACTGCTCTGCATCATCCTTGTGGGAAAGCACGATGCTCATATCGTCAGCCTCACAGTAGTATTCTGCCGGAGCCGGGAGGTACACTTCCACATCGGTGGTGTCCCGTACATGGATCGAAAGCTTGGTAGCGATGTAATCCCCTTCCGATTTCTCAGCATTGACCGACAGGTTGACTTCCACTTCACCGACATTTGC
>CALKIW010000088.1 GCA_937995875.1 uncultured Bacteroidales bacterium
ACTTCTCCATTTTTCTATATTCTTTATTATTACTTCCCACTCATCTTTTTAGCATTGGGACACGGTCCACTCAAACAACATTCTTTATAAAATTAAATTACCATTTTTCGGTGATTATTTTTTAAGCTTTCAGAGCAAAAAGAACTATGTTATTCCCTTCTCTATCAGTTCTCGCAACACAAAAACAGTCCCATTTGTAGAGTTTGTACTCCGTCATATCACGACAAAGGCTCAATGGTAATATGAGTAAGCCTTAGTCGCAGCACGAATGAGCCTTAACGGCCTTGCGGTTAAGGCTTCTCCGTCATGCCGTTTGATATCCAATCGCAGATGTTACGATTGAGGCCACAAAGGCGTGTTTTCGGAATGTTCTGGTTATCAACAAACTACAAATTACCGCAATTTGCGCGAATTTCGGACGGGAAGATGATTGTTTTTAAATATGCGAAAACTAAAGGGGTGTTTGTAAAGAAAAAACAAATTAAATTTTCGTATCGAAAGTTCATCCGACCACCTCAATTTTTAAGCATCGTTAAGTAGAAAAAAAAGACAGCCTTCACTTCGTCCAACCCTTTTGGGGCATTGGCGCGAATACGTCGCAATATAAGAGCGGTATAGGCTGAAGTCTGTAGAACAGACAATCCTGACTTCGCAGACTTTTAGCTTGCCCTGCTTCTTTGTAACAATTCTGTTACAATATTATCCGATTTTATAAAATTATGACACCATTCTTGCATTTTAAAAATTAAAATGATTACTTTTGCAAAACATTAGCAATACATAAAGTATCAAGATGATGGCTCAATTATCAGACCGTTTAAATCGCCTGGCCCCATCGGCTACACTGGCGATGTCGCAAAAGAGCAGCGAAATGAAAGCTCAAGGAATTGATGTTATCAACATGAGTGTTGGAGAACCCGATTTCAATACTCCCGAACACATCAAAGACGCAGGCAAAAAGGCTATCGACGACAACTATTCAAAATACTCCCCCGTGCCCGGTTACCCAGCACTGAGAGATGCTATTGTTGCCAAACTTAAGAAAGAAAACAATCTTGAATACACCTCTAAGGAAATTCTTGTGGGCACGGGAGGCAAACAGGGAGTATGCAACACCGTATTGGCACTGGTAAATCCCGGCGACGAAGTAATCATCCCTGCCCCTTACTGGGTAAGCTATCCCCAGATGGTAAAATTAGCAGGCGGAGAGCCTATTGTGATTCGAGCCGGATTCGAGCAGAATTTTAAGATCACGCCTGAGCAGCTTGAAAAGGCAATCACCCCAAAGACAAAAATGCTCATTCTCTGCTCGCCCAGCAACCCTACCGGCAGCGTATATTCCCAAGAAGAACTGAATGCACTTGCACAAGTAGTTCTCAAACACGAAGACCTATTTGTGCTCTCTGACGAGATCTACGAACACATTAACTATATAGGCGGCAAGGCCAGTATTTCCTCATACCCCGGAATGAAAGAGCGTACCATTATTTGCAATGGTGTGAGCAAAGCTTATGCCATGACCGGATGGCGTCTTGGATGGGTTGCCGGTCCTGAATGGATTGTGAAAGGCATCAACAAACTTCAAGGCCAATACACGAGTGGTACTTGCGACGTGAGCCAAATGGCCGCATTGGCAGCCTACAACAGCAGTCAGGAGTGTGTAGAAAATATGCGGAACGCTTTTGAGCGTCGTCGCGACCTCATTGTCGAACTTGCTAAAGACATTCCCGGTCTCGAAGTCAATGTTCCGGAAGGAGCGTTCTATCTGTTCCCCAAATGCTCGAACTTCTTCGGAAAAAGCAATGGCAAATACACCATCAACAACTCTACCGACTTTTCGCTGTATCTGCTTGAAGTTGGGCACGTTGCGACCGTAGCAGGCGATGCATTCGGTGAGCCGGATTGTTTCCGCATGAGTTACGCCACAAGCGACGACAACATTCGGGAAGCCATGAAACGAATTAAAACCGTAACCGCAGACTTAAAATAAAATTTGTTAAAACTGTACAAATACACTTGCAATAAACCAAAAGTTGTTATCTTTGCGAACGTTTATTCCGATTATACACGTCATTTGAGCGTCCATATAACATCGGATAAGTATATTACGACCAATAACAAATGCAGAATAAATAATCAAAATAATTTATTAACAACTAAAAATTAAATTAAAAATTATGGCAACTACAAAAAAAGACGCAGCCCCGAAGGCTGTAAAGAAGTCTGAAGGCTTCTCAGGAATTAGAGGCGCATTCTGGATCATTGTTGTATGTTTCATTGCAGCTATCTGTATCTTTAATTTCGTATTGGGCGATCCTGCCAACTTCCAAGGAAATGATACTGAGAATGCACCTCTCAACATGATGGGTGTTATCTTCAAGGGTGGCGTCGTTGTACCTGTGATTCATACTCTGCTGCTCACCGTACTCTGCCTGTCCGTAGAGCGCTGGTTGGCTCTGAAGACCGCATTTGGCAAGGGCAACCTCACAAAATTCGTTGCAAACATCAAGGCAGCTCTGAACGCCAACGATTTTGCTAAGGCAGAAGATCTCTGCAACAAAATGAGAGGTTCTGTTGCTAACGTTGTATTGGCTTCGTTGAACGCATACAAGAGCATGGAAAGCGGTGCAAACGCAAGTTTGAAGAAGGCTCAGAAAGTTGCCAAGATTCAGCAGGCACACGAGGAAGCTACACAGTTGGAAATGCCTACTCTGCAGATGAACCTCCCTATCCTTGCTACCATGGTAACACTGGGTACGCTTACCGGTCTTCTCGGTACTGTAACGGGTATGATCAAGTCTTTCCAGGCTTTGGCTGCCGGTGGTGGCGGTGACTCTCTGCAACTTTCAGCTGGTATTTCAGAGGCTCTAATTAACACAGCATTCGGTATTGCAACATCTTGGTGTGCTGTTATTTCCTATAACTTCTTCACCAACAAGATTGACAAGCTGACATACGCGCTTGACGAGGTAGGTTACTCAATTGCTCAGACATACGAAGTCAATCACGCAGATGAGGCTTAATTTTTGCTAACCCTTTAAAATTTTATCGCTATGGGTAAAGTAAAAATTAAGAAAAGTGACGTCTGGATTGACATGACACCAATGTCCGACGTGATGGTGCTTTTGCTCACCTTCTTCATGCTGACGTCTACGTTCGTGAAGCAGGAACCGGTAAAAGTGAACACGCCGGGGTCAGTCTCCGAAATCAAGGTTCCGGAGCAGAATGTCCTGAATATTCTCGTTGGCAACGACGGCAAGATATTCATGAGCATGGACAAGACCACTGATGTTGTGGCAACTCTCGAAGACGTAATAGGCCAGTTTGGTATCGCGTTAACCGCGGAACAAGAGGCGAAGTTCAAGGACGACCCCATGTGGGGAGTACCAATGAATGACCTTGTAAACTATCTTAACTTGTCGAAGACTGCAATGCCGGAAGCTATCAAAAACTATGGTATTCCGACAGACTCGGTTCCCGGCAAGGAAGGTGATGCTGCTATGAGCGAATTTCAGATTTGGGTAAAGGCAGCTAAAAACGCCAATCCCGATGCTAAGATTGCTATCAAGGCAGACGAGAAAACACCTTATAAGACAGTGAAGAAGGTCATGAGTGAACTTCAGGACATGAATGAGAACCGTTACTATCTGATTACTCAATATAAGAAAGTGGAGGACGAATAATGGAACAGCAAGGAAAAAGCAAACAGAAAAAGATGGACGTCCGCGTGGACTTCACTCCTATGGTTGACATGATGATGCTCCTTATCACGTTCTTCATGCTCTGTACGTCTTTGGCAAAGCCACAGACAATGGAATTGAGTATGCCGAGTAATGATAAGAACCTGCAAGACGAGGATAAGTCAGTAACAAAGGAATCGTACACCATTACGATATACTGTACTGCTGATAATCAAATCCACTATGTAGCAGGATTGGTGAAACCGGAACAACCTGATTGCCTGAAGAAGACCACATGGGGTACCAAAGGCATTCGTACCGTGCTTTTCAACCACGTGACTGAAGACGGCACTACGCCTGTTCAGGACATTATGAAAGCAAAAGTTGAGCTCGACAAGGAAAAGGCAGACCCTTCCAAGAAAATGTCTGACGAAGAGTACAACAAAAGGTTGAGCAAGATTAAATCAGGTGAGGTTGATGGTAAGAAGATTCAAACCATGACTGTCATCATCAAGGCTTCGGACAATTCTAACTACAAGAACCTTGTAGACGCTCTCGATGAAATGCAGATATGCAGCATAGGTAAGTATGTAATCGATAAGCTTAACAATGACGACCTTACGCTTCTCAAGAAGAATAATGTCAAGTTGTAAGCACATGACGAAACGATTAAAAAGTTAAGAAATGGCAAATATTGATGTAACAACTAATGGTTGGACAGAACTTATCTTTGAGGGTAGGAATAAAAACTACGGTGCTTACAGGCTTCGTAGGAGTACCCCGAAGAGAAATATCTATTCAATCGTAGTTATAGCACTGCTGGCTGCACTGTTTATCGGAATCTATGTTGCAAAGTCTGCATACGATCAGTATCAGGCTGCTCACCAGAAAAACGAGCAAATAACAGAGTTGTCAGCACTGAATCAGCCCAAGAAAAAGGCTGAGGTGAAACGTAAGGAAATACGTCTTCCTGAGAAAAAACAAGAGGTCGTTAAAGAAGTGAAATCCTCTATCAAGTTTACCGCACCTGTCATCAAGAAAGACAAGGATGTAAAACCTGAAGAAGAAATCAAGACCCAGGATGAGTTGATGCAGACAAAAACTGCTATTGGATCTCTCGACGTTAAGGGAAACAGCGAAAGTGGCGAAGTGCTGAAAGTAACACAGCGCGTAGCCGACGAACCTGTAAAGCCCAAACCTGAAATTGAAAACAAGGTGTTCGACGTCGTAGAGCAGATGCCTTCATTCCCCGGTGGCGCAGCCGCCCTGATGAAGTATCTTTCCGAAAATATCAAATATCCTGTTGTAGCTCAGGAGAACGGAGTACAGGGACGTGTAGTAGTTTCTTTCGTTGTAGAACGAGATGGCTCTATTACCGATGTCAAAGTTGTGCGTTCAATAGACCCATCGCTCGACCGCGAAGCCACCCGTGTGGTTAAGTCCATGCCTAAGTGGATTCCGGGTAAGCAAAATGGATCTCCCGTTCGTGTAAAGTATAACGTTCCTGTATCATTCAGACTGCAGTAACACCTATTTTATGAAGAAAATCACATCTTACATTATCGTAGGATTAACACTCTCTGTATGTCTTTGCATCTCTTGTAACAACAAGAAGAGCAAAGACGGCAGAACAGATACATATTCATCAGGGGCGATTAGTTTCGTCTCTGATGAAAGTTTTAGTCCAATTATAGAGGAAGAACGCTTTGTCTTCCAAAAAGATTATCCCCAAGCAAAGGTTACGCCGATTTATACCAACGAATCTGACGCGATTAATCAGCTTCTTGAAGGTAAAACCTACTTGGCATTTACGGCACGTAACTTCAAACCATCGGAACTGAAAAGCCTACAAAGCCAAAAATTCAGGCCTGTAGCAATCAAACTTGCATACGATGCTCTGGCATTCATCGTACACAAGAACAACAGCGATACCCTTATTTCTGTAAAAGATATTGAGAATATTATGTCAGGCAAAGCCACATCATGGAGTGACATTTACAAAGGCTCCAAGCGTGGTACTATCACAGTGGTATTCGACAATGCAAAATCGAGTACCGTACACTATGTAGAAGATTCAATACTCGGAGGCAAGCCCATCAGCAATCCAAATGTTGCTGCTGTGAACAAGACCGAAGAGGTTATTAAATATGTAGAAAACAATCCGGGGTCTATTGGAATTATCGGAAACAACTGGCTCAACGACAAACGCGACTCCACAAACCTAACATTCAACAAGGATATTCGCGTGATGAGCGTCAGTCGCATTCACCCTGCCACCGCAAGCAGTAGCAGAAAGCCATACCAATACTATATTTACAATGGCGAATACCCCCTGATACGCATTGTCTATGCTTTGCTCAACGATCCCCGTCGAGGACTTCCCTGGGGATTTGCTCACTTCATAGAAGGGCCAAAAGGGCAACGAATTATCATGAAAACAGGGTTACTTCCCATGTTGGGTGATATAAATGTAAGAGATGTTAATGTAACTGAATAGCCGCAACAAATCGCCGGATTAATTCGTTATTACAATAAATACATAAACCGCAAGCCCAATCCATACATAAAAAAAGGCAGACTGTACATAGGAAAAAGCTGGCTGTACATGAAGAAAAGGTTGGCTATACATAGGGAAAGGGCTGGCTGCACATGAAGAAAAGGATGGCTATACATAGGAAGATGGCTGACTATACATGGAATTAAAGGTTGGCTATACATAAAACAAAGCTGACTGTACACGTAAAATATTCGACTATACAAGAAAGTTCACTCATACAAAGTTAAGGAAAACAAGAGATTATGAAAGCAATTAAATATTTACTGATGGGTACACTGATGTTTAGTTCAGTAGCCCCAACGATGGCACAGGACAACAACAAAGCCATCTTCGAACAAGCCACACAAATCATTAAAGCCAAAGGTCCTGATTTCAAAGGCCAAGTGAAACAGTTGTACAAAGACAACAAAAAAGACCCGGAAGCACTTGTTGCTATAGGTAGGGCCTTTCTGAATCAGAAAGATCTTGAGGGTGCAGAAGAATTTGCAGACTATGCTCTCAAAAGAAACGGAAAGTTTGCTGAGGCTTTTATATTAAAAGGTGACATTGCCGTAGCGAAAGACGATGCAGGTGGAGCTGCAGAAAACTACCAACAGGCAAAGTACTTTGACCCCAAAAATCCAGAGGCATACTACAAATATGCAATGGTACTTCGTGGACGCAGTCCGGAAGAAGCCGTAGCTAATCTTGAGGAATTGCGCACACAACGTCCCGACTATCCGGTTGATGCACTCTGTGGTCGTATCTATTACATCGCACAGAACTATGAAAAGGCCGAGAGCTACTATGACAAGGTAACAGACAAGAGTAAGCTGGGAGATGAAGACATCACCTACTATGCCATGTCCACCTGGCTGCTTGGCAAGCGCGAAAAGAGCATTAATATTTGTAAAACAGGTTTGGCACGCGACCCGCGCCGTTCTGGGTGGAACCGCATAGCTTTTTACAACTACACCGACCTTAAGCAAAGCGACGAAGCTCTCAACTACGCCAACAAGCTCTTTAACGAGAGTGATAGTGCCCACTTTATCGGCGAAGATTACATTTATTACGGAACAGCACTGCAACAAGCAGAGCGCTGGGATGACGCCATCAAAGCATTTACTCAGGCTATCGAACTGAATAAGGGCAACGATAAGCAAATAGCCATCATCGATAAGAACCTGTCTGATGTATATCTCCAGAAAGAAGACTATGACAACGCTGTAGTTTACTTCAAGAAATCATTTGATGACAACAATCCCACAATGGATTATTTGGATGAGCTTGGCACCCTCTATGCCACTATTGCCTCTAAATGGACTCAGGCCGGCAATCAAGAAAAAGCAGACGAAGCCTTTAAAAAGGCAGACGAAGCCTACGCCCGCATGATGGAAGCCTATCCCAACTATAACAACTATGGCAACTTTATGAGAGGTCAAATCAATGCCAACCTTGACCCAGACAGCAAGAAAGGACTGGCAAAACCATACTACGAAGCATTGGCATCCTCTCTCGAAGCTAAAGCAGACAAAAACGACAGCGAGGTTTCTATGATGAAGCAAGCATACCTATATCTTATCGTTTATAACTTCAACGTGAAGCAAGACTTACAAAATGCAGAGACTTATGCAAACAAGATGCTCACCATAGATCCTGAAAATGAGATTGCAAAACAAGTAAAAGATATAGTAAGCAAAAAGTAAACAGACATTTTTGCAGATAAAGAACCTGTTTGAATTGAACAGAACAGTAAATCCTTCTCATACTTAAATGTTGGGAAGGATTTTTTATTTCGAACTATTGTTATAAGGTATATTTAAAGGCATCACAGGCTCTGGGAAATGCTGACAAACTATTAGTTCAACGCTTTATAGAATAGTCGATAATATACAATTCGCCACTACTCCACTGAAAGATTAGAACTCGGCTTTGACCATAGCCAACTATAAGGGCAAATCATTAAAGGATTCTGCTACTTCCGGCATTATTCAGGTACACCTTCAAGGCGTTGTATAGCGCAATCAACCACACAGACAGCACGAAAGGTGCCGTAAGCGTGACAATGCCCAACTGCAAGCCCGCATATTGAAACGCTATTGAGAGCACCAAAGCAATCAAAGCCTTAGTGTACCTCCAAGAGGATATATTCAAAATATTTGCCACCGCCAGAACAGTCAGGATAGCATTATAGCCATACATTCCATTGTTTATCGACTGATTATCTATAAGCGGGACGCATACAACCACAAGAGCAAGGACACAAGCCAACAAGGCATCCAGTGCCATCTTGCGAGAATTGACCAAGATAGCCAAAAGGAAAAACATGCCCGTCAGCAAACTGTTCCCCTGCAACATAATCTGTCCAAAATTTAATGAGACTGTCCGAAGTATCGAAAAGGCCCTCTCTCCGGCAACAGCATCCTCACCCGTCTGCTGCAATTCAGGACAAACATAACTCACAAGCAACATCACCCACGTGAGAATGACAAAGGGTGCAGTAAGCGTAGCGAGGAGTTTTTGTTTCTCAAAGCCATGAGCCACGAGCGTTGCCGCTATAGAGGCTATCACCATAAGCACGACCGACCACACATTGATGGCCATGAAACACGGTACAGCTATGCCCACCAATGTCCCATTAAAACCATGAAGTCCAGTTTCAATGTTTTCCCTACTCTATTTCAAGGCAATCGCTGTCAGTGTGCTGATTGTCGTACCCAGCAACGCAAACAGGCACATAGACAAGGAGTTGCACCCAATTCCCACAAGCATGAGAACACCTGAAAGCGCATTGTTTTGGAACATCACCTGCCCTACGCCACGAAATATTACTTTGATCATTTGATATAAACTCATAGTTATAACCTTATGACATTACTATTTCCCTTACGAGCCTCTCATTGAGGGCGTCAAAGTTACAAAAAACACTGAACAGTCAAAAAATATTCTGAGATTTGCAATGGACAATATTTATTGCCATAACCGATTGATTTCGATTGCACTCTGAGCTACATTTTGCCTGTATTTTTCTTAACAAAGAGTCCTTTATTTTTTGCGAATTCAAAAAAACAAATCCTTTGTGTCTGAATTCCGTAAAATTCGAGAAAAATATAGAGTATTGAAAATCAGCGAATTATGAAAAGGAGAGCCTGTGCTACTAATCTCAACACCTGCGACTGCATATGCAATGGCAGTGCGAAAGAAGCCTAACCGCAACGCGGATGAGCCGTAACCGCCATGCGGTTACGGCTTAATCATACCGCCGTTGAGCCTCAGCCATGATATGGCCCGATACAAACTCAACAAACGGGGCCGTTTTTGCTTTGTGTCGATTAAAAGAAAAGGGCCAAACATAGCCCTTTTCTCTCCAGATGCCGTAAAAATAAATACCGAAAAATGGTAATTAAATTTTACGTATAGAGAATTCACAGGATGGGTAAAACTCCGCAAAACGGAACACGATTAAACCTCGTGAAGCCCTAACGTCAGCAACGTGCGAAGCTGCATGATTCCAAGATGGTTAATATCAAGTGCCTCCACATCCTGCAAATACCTTTCGCCGTGTTCTGCGTCCCCTAAGCCATAATAACCTAAGGCAAGCATATACTTGCAATGTATCTGATTCTTCAAATCGAGAGAGTCTTCCCAAATGAGCAGGTCGGGCAAGCTAACGGCAAAATAATCCATGACTACCTTTTCGAATATATGGTTTTTCCCATAATTGATTAGCTTGTAAAAGCGACCGCGTGCCTCATCCTCGCGCCCTAATTTCAGCAACGCCAATCCTTGATAGAATATCTTGTCCGGCTTAGCATCATTGTAATACATCGCTGCCGCAGGCTCCTGTGGTCCCTCGGTTGCACGTTCCCAGCACTCACGTGCCTTGTCCATATTGCCAAGTCCTTCATATCCCAGTCCCATGAAATAGTAGAAATCATTTTCCTGCGCGCTCTGGAGCTTCCCCTCTCCCAGATGATGCGGGAATACCAAACATTCATTCAGCAATCGGATAGCGGTCTCATAGTCTTGAGTTACGAGCGCCTTCTTCGCAAGTTCCGTACGGCACAGCTGGTATTGCCCGCTCACCTTACCTTCGCCGCCTTCCCAAGGATGGAAGATGTGCGCATCAAGCAGCTGCATAGCTTTCATGTAATTTCCGGTCTGATTGAGCAGCGTAATTTCTTCAAGCAGCAAGTCGTCGCGCTGTGCAACCACTTCCGGATGTTGCTCAAGGAAAGCGAGCCGCTTTTCCTGCGGATGCTGCAAACGCTTGTAAAGCTGATCAAGTTCCATCAGAATACGCGCATCGTGCCTATTGAGTTCGAACGCCTTTTCCATATAGGCAAGTGCTGTTGCATGATCATCTGCCTTGTTAGCAAAATAAAGAGCCAGATTGCGCCACACTGTCGGAAAATCAGGATTAAGTTTCGCAGACAGTTCCCAATTAGTCTTGGCCAAATCATATTGACGTTTGTCGTAGAACAAACAACCCAGATAATAAGGGGCAAAAGCTCCGTCCGCATGAATCTGCTTGGCTGCTTCAAGTGCCAAGATGGCTTCCAAACGATTGGGAAAGCAATAAGAAGCGTCTTGTTTCTCGGCTTCTCCAAAGGTTATTCTTGCTGCTGCCACGTCGCCTTGTTTCAACTGTGCCCAGCCCTTATAGTAATAAGTCATAGGATTTTCAGCACCCTGCTTAATGGCTAATTCGAGAACATCTATACACTCCTGCCACAAGCCGGCCTGCGCATAATCAAGCACCAATTCCTGATAGTTGTTGATATTGCCGTGCATCAACTCCGTCAGATGTCTGAGGACAGCTTCATCCTGCGTCAGAAGATATTTCTCATAAAGCACACCATAATTAAAGAGGTCCAATTTCAGACTTTCCTCAATGATGGTTTTGGCATCGTCATAGTTTTTTCCTGCATATCGAAGGATAGCAACCTTCAAAGCACGAGCCTTATGATTGTGCCAGTTGCTGATGAGAGAACGCTCTATATCGTCCGTCGCGTCCTCAATACGATGCTGCCCAATACTGATTTGTGCTGCCGCGAAGTATCCTGCGTCCGCCCATTCTTTGTTCCATGTAGACTTCCAAAACCAGTTGTACGCCTCATCAAGTTTGCCCTGATATTTCAATGCCAACCCTAAGTTGTACAATGGCTCCCCGTCGTATGGGTTGGGATTGCGCTTATAGAGCACCTTCTGTGCCCTGCGTAAATACTGCTCCGCCCGAACAAATCGCCCCTTACGGATAAACCAAAGTCCCATAGCGTTGTTGCAGCGGTAATCGTCCGGATCTCTGCGAAGAGCCTCCTCATAATAGTCGAGCGGGCTGTAGGTGGCATGACGATATTGTTCAAGATGAAGACCCGTGAGATAGAGCTGGTCGTTTGTCTTGATATCGCCGGGCAAGAGTGCTGCCTCTGCCGGATCGGGAATAGGTTTGATGACATCCGGCTCAGGTGTCCATTCCATTTCTACAGCATTGCGACCACGCTCAACGTTATAGGCCACAAAATAAATATCGTGCCATGCCGTAGCCTTGATATCAATTATCTTGCAGAAAATTTCTTCGGGAGAGAGTGCCAAAGTTTCATCAAAAAGCACTTCTTCGTTTCCGTTCTTCAGTACAACCCGATAGGTTGATTTCCGGGTTGCCTGCAGTTTCAGTTCTACACCATGCTCCGCCTCAAGAATATTCATGATGAGATTCTTAGACGCGTTCTTCACAATACCCAGTTCGCGATAGGGCATAAAATACTGCGTAAAATGCTTCTCCTCATAAGGCATCAGCCAGGTGAAGTCGGGTTGATTCTCTGTATATACGCCGGCCATAAGCTCGATATAGGGTCCGTCTGCGTCTGTGAGGTTACGATCCCATGCTCTACCAAAGTCGCCATTACCCCATGTCCACTGCTTCTTGCCGGGACTCAGATGATGATTGGCCACATGAAGCATTCCGCCCTTAGAATCATTCTCATAGCCTCCTTCAAAATTATACTTTGAATTGACGGCCATATAAGATGTGGGCACCTTGATATTCTTATAGTTTGATATATCAACACCCGAACTATAATCCATCTTATAATATGTGCCTGTGGCTATAGGGAATGAGCTTACGGCACGTTTCCCATGATCAAAAACGGCGTTAATGTCTGGCGGGAACACGCTCTGATAATGATCGTTCACTGCTACCGCAGGGTTTGCCCACCATAGGAACGTCTGCGGTGTATCGGTGCGGTTATAAACTAGACCCTTGATTTCCAGATAGGCACATCCCGGACGAAGTGTAAATCCTGCGGAACCTTTCTGGTGGAACATCTTTTCTTGTTCGTTCACCCATACCGTAACAGAGCCGTCCTCGTTTTCCTCTATCGTCGAATCTACCGGGAGGAACGTTGATGGACGGTGATGCTGCGGCCAGTTGAGCTCTATACCTCCGGATATCCACGGCCCTGCCAAACCTACCAACGCAGGCTTAATAACATAGTTATAATAAACAAAGTGACGCTTTTTGATTTTGTCATAAGCCATCTGAATACGACCTCCGAGTTCCGGCAGAATCATCACTTTGATATATTCATTTTCAATCCATACGGCATGATAATCCACGTCTTCCTTCTCATCGGCTATAGATTCTATCACGGGATAAGGATACACAACCCCCGATGAGCCTTGATAAACGCGCTTTTCCAAAAAAATGGGATTCTTTTCTGCGTCGCCAACCTTATATGTTGGGATTGTAACTATTTCTCTCCAAGCTTTTACCATAGTGTTATATCTTATTTTTGTATTTTACTTCACTAAATCTTTCTCAAGTTCTTCCAGACTTTTGCCCTTCGTTTCCGGCAACTTTGCGAGGAAGAACAAGAAGCCGCAAAGGCACACTCCACTATAAATCCAGAATGTTCCGTAACTGCCCAGACCTTGGTTGAGGAACGGGAAGGTGTAAGTCAGCGTTGAGGAGCCTACCCAAAGCGCAAACGTACAGGTTGCGACGGCAATGGCACGAATATTATTCGGGAACAACTCGGCAATGAGCACCCATGTGCATGGCCCCAACGTCATGGCATAACAGGCAATGGCAGCAACCACGAGAATGATCATTCCCATACCGGTTACATGGAAGAAATAGCACGTTCCGAGAATGGCATAGATTCCGCACAAGCCACCCGCGCCCAGCAACATCAGCGAGCGACGACCCCATTTGTCCACGGTGAAGATGGCCAAGATGGTGAACAACACATTTGCCACCCCTGTAATGACAATGTTGAAAAGTACGTCGCCAACTTCATAGCCGGCACTTTGGAATATCTCCTGAGCGTAGTTGAAAATCACATTGGTACCACACCATTGCTGAAATACAGCTATGATAATACCCAACACGAGAATGGTTTTGTATTTATTCGAGAACAGTGCTGATAGTCCTGCTGCCTTGGCAGCCTCTGCATTTGCACTCTGAATGGCCTGCATTTCCCTTGCGGCATATTCCCTCCCACCTATCTTTTCCAAGATATGTGTTGCCTTGCCCGCGTTTCTTGTGCTCAGCCATCGTGGGCTTTCCGGAATAAACAATGCCAACAGGAAGAATATCATTGACGGAACGGCAGCTGCCCAGAACATCCAACGCCAAGCCATCTGCGCGTTCCAACTTTCCAAAGCAATGATACCACCCGGAATTTTGTCGGCAATGAACCAATTTGTAACCTGAGCACCGAGAATGCCAAGCACTATTGTCATCTGATTTAAACTAACCAAGCGCCCGCGAATGTTTGCCGGAGCAACCTCTGCAATGTACATCGGCGAGAGTCCACTTGCCAGTCCGATACCTATTCCGCCTAAGAAGCGGGCAACCAAGAATGCTGAAAAATTATTGAATACGCCTGTTGCAATGGCCGAAAAAAAGAATATCAGCGATGCGATAATCAATAACTTCTTGCGCCCAATTCTATCCGCTAACGAGCCGCACAACGTTGCACCAATCATACAACCAATAAGAGCCGTTGTCATGGCAAGCCCTTGATCGGCTGCGCTGTCGGTTATTCCGAAATACACTTCATAAAAGGGCTTTGCCCCTCCAATCACTACCCAGTCGTAGCCAAAGAGCAAACCTCCGAACGCTGCCACAAGGCAGATAAAATAAACAAATCCTTGATTAAACTTTTCCATATTCAGGTTAGGTTTTTATGATTATCAAAACACTATATCGACAATGTTTCAATGATATGTGCAAAGATAATTGCTATTCTTGGAAGAAAAAATAGATTATCTTTTAGAAAAGATAGACGATTTTATGTCCCAACTGAGAAAGAGTTCCTATTGCAGTGTTCTTGCAGAAGATTCCGAACAGATGTTTTACTACAAACTGAGTTGCTCACACTTTCAATGACAGTTTACAACCATTATAAGCCATTAAATTGCATGATTGCTTTTTATTCATTATATTTGCCCATAAGAAACAATGGCTTAATGTTATGCTGAAACTTAAAGACGGATTTACAGGCGAACGCTGCATCGTATTGCCCAAAATGATTATCGAAATGGAGCAGGAAGACCCATTGGTGTCGAGCCTATACATCACCGATATTGGCTATTATCCGGCTGCGAGCCACCACTATCGCGAACGAAAAAATCCTATTGAACAGAACGTGCTTATCTATTGTGTAGAGGGGACGGGCTGGTATAAGATTGGGGACGGGAGGCAACAAGAGGTCGCTGCCAATCAATTTTTCATTCTTCCGGCAGGCAAGCCCCATATCTATGCCACTTCTGAAAACAATCCATGGACGATTTACTGGATTCATTTCAGCGGCACCCATGCACGAATATTTGCAGAAGGTGCTGCCGTTCCGCAGAGTATCACCCCCGCCATGAACTCTCGAATTAACGAACGCAATACGCTTTTCGAAGAAATCTACCTTACTTTGGAAAATGGATATGCACGCGAAAACCTGCGCTATGCCTCTTCCCTGCTCCATTATTATCTCGCTTCCATGCGCTATCTTAGCCTTTACAGAACTGCTCAGGCCACTGAAAAGAAAGGAGAAAAGGTGCCCGGCAACGAAATTGTCAATGCAGCCATCCATTATATGAAGGAAAATATTGAGAAGAAACTTTCCCTACAAGACATGGCCGATTATACAGGCTACTCAGGAAGTCATTTTTCCACGATATTCAAAAAGGAGGTAGGGCACAGTCCCCTCAACTATTTCAATTTGCTGAAAGTGCAGTATGCGTGTCAGTTGTTGTCTACCACCGACATGAAAATCAATCAGATATGCTTTAAAGTGGGTATCAAAGACAATTACTACTTCTCTCGCCTTTTCATCAAAATCATGGGTATGTCACCCAAAGAATACCGTAAACGTGTTCGACAACCATAGTCAGGCATACATCATATATAAGATATAAAAGTTCCCGAAAGGCCTATCGCAGTAGAATCAGCACACGAAACAATAAGATCAGCACACGAAAAAGACACACCAAAAAAGTCTCATTGTCTGTTTAAGAAGACAATGAGACTTTATCTTTACTCAAATTCCGAATGCCCGTTTCACTCAAAACACGGGCAGTGGAAAACAAATTTACTCAGGCAAGCTGATGGCTTCCTGTGGGCAAACAGCTGCACAAGCACCACACTCTGTGCACTCATCTGCATCAATGGAATAGATGTCACCCTCAGAAATAGCAGAAACAGGACATTCGTCGATGCAAGTTCCGCATGCAACACAGTCTTCACTAATTACGTAAGCCATAATAGTTATTAATTTATTGTTTATAATGTTTTATATATCATGTATGCACAAGGAGAAACATTCCCCTTCCTTTACACATTGCAAAGATAAAGAGTTTATTTGTAATACCTACAAATGATGAACACTTTTTGCATCATTTAAACTTTGTCTAATTAGAAATAAGGAGGTCGTCATAAAATTATATCAGGATATACATCCTGAGAAACAA
Source organism: uncultured Bacteroidales bacterium (assembly GCA_937995875.1). GTDB lineage: Bacteria > Bacteroidota > Bacteroidia > Bacteroidales > Bacteroidaceae > Prevotella. The sequence continues at coordinate 16,186 of CALKIW010000088.1, forward strand.
TAATCATTAAGCCGGGAACGTTATATGGATATGAAAAGAATCTTTTCCATCATACTGTCCACATTGGTCTGTGTACAAATGCTGCAGGCTCAGGAGCGCACGGTACAAAACCGCCCATACACCGACCTTCGCCCCTTTCATTTCGGTATTCTCGTCGGGCCGCATATGCAAGACATAGAGTTTACCAACATCGGCCCACAAACGTTCGTTCATGATGACGGCAGCCAACAAGAATACAACATTACCGCCGACCAAGACCGCTGGGATCAAGGATTCCATGTTGGCGTATTGGGGGAACTCAGATTAAACAACAGTTTCCAGTTCAGAATGGCTCCCACACTGTATTTCGGCAACAGGCACTTTTCTTTTCATAACATGGATCCGCAAGCCAACGACTCATTGATTTCGCGTACTCAAAACCTCAAATCGGTTTATATCGGCTGCGCTATGGACCTGATTTTCGGAGCTGAACGATTCAACAACCACCGCCCATATATCATGGCAGGACTAAACCCGGTAATTAACCTCTCACGTAACGGAAACGATTATCTCAAACTCAAGCGCTACGATATCTTTCTTGAAGCCGGTTTGGGATGCGACTTCTACCTCCCTTTCTTCAAACTCCGTCCTGAACTCAAATTCATGTACGGGCTGACCAACTCCATAGATACAGGCCATCCTAACAACATCAAGGACAAAACCATGATACCCTATGCCACAAGCGTAAGCAAAGCAAGGTCTAAGATGATTGTGCTTACGTTCTATTTTGAATAGTCCACATACGTTCGTTGAGCCGGCCCCTACCCGCTTACAGCAAAATCCCATTCGCTCTCAAGAATAGAAAAAGAGGTTACCTCGACAACAACATCACCTGTTCTTCGAAGCAACCTCCGTTTTCTTTCTTACCGGCACGGCCTTACGGGCGAGGCGAAAGGCTCAGTTTCATCTTCCCCAAGAATATACCGTGTTTCCCGTTCTGGTCCACAGGAATAGGTTTGCCGTCAAGATTCTTCACATAGCGCAGCTTTTCGAAATAGGTGTGACTATGCCCACCCAGCACCAAATCTATGCCACGTGTCTTGCTTATCATTTCCTGATCGCTCATTCCACCCTCATTCCATCCAAGGTGCGAAAGGCAAATCACCACATCGCACTTCTTCTTGTGAAGCACATCGGCCATAGCCTGAGCTGTGGCAATAGGGTCAAGATACTGCGTGGCCTCATAGTTTTTGCGGTCTACAAGGCCATCAAGCTCCGGCGACAAACCAAAAACTCCAATTTTCACGCCATTGCGCTTGAGGATAACATAAGGCTTCACCATCTTGTCCAGCCCATACTGACTGAACTTATAGTTGGCACAAACTATTGGGTAATTAAGACCTGCAAACACCCGGGCCATGTTTGCCAACCCAAAATCAAACTCATGGTTGCCTATCGTACCCGCATCATAATGCATCCTGTTCATCAAACCGACTTCCACATCTCCCTTGAACAAGGTGTAATAGGAGGACCCTTGCGAAAAGTCACCACTGTCAAACAACAGCAAATCGGGCTCCGTTCGTCTTTCATTCTCCAACATTGCTATACGGCGTACAAAGCCACCACGCCCTGCCAGCATCGTGTCCGCCAGATTTTCACTCAACGGCATGATACAACTATGTGTGTCGTTCGTGTGGAGAATGGTTAATTGCTTTTGAGCACTCATGCCCATACTCGACATACACAATGCCAACGCCAATATCAATCTTGAATACATCATTTTTCAATAATTTTAATACGTCCTTCCACCTTACTGTCTACAACAACACCTTCGGCAGACTTCTCCTTAAAAAACTCCCTTATCAACACCCTCACATTGTCCTTATCGCCTTGTGGAGCGTTCTTGTCCGTACTGGCCTTGAATGCTGTCATCTGGTCGTTTCCCTGTGCCAGATAGTCCAGAGTAACCACACGGTAACTTCTGTTCTCATCAATGGGGTTGCCATTGACCATAGCTTTCAAGAGCCTTCCGTCTTTTGTTATTTCCAGCTGCACGCCATGACTCACACCTTCACCTCCACGCTTTGCGATTTGCTCAAACAGTTCACGTGTCTTTGCTCCGGAAAGCGTCAGAAAACACACTTTGTTTTCAAACGGTGCCACATCAAGAATGGCTCCCAAAGTCACATCGCCTTCGGCAAAGGCCGCACGGATTCCTCCAACGTTGTAGACGCCAAAATCCGGTTTCTCTCCATATCTGCTTCCGCTCCACAACAAGATGTCGGTCAGCAGATTAGACAACGCACTCTCCGGTTTGTCACCGGCCATATAGCGAGCCACCCTGCCGACGACGGGACTCATCATGCTATCTACAACATGATGATACGATTGCAGAAAATCCAAAACTTCCTGACGCTCATGAGCATCATATCGCCTGTCTACTAATACACGCGTGCGCGAAATGTCACTCATCGTATAATGCGTGCGGCACGCACCCACAAGCATAGTCAAGCCGATAAGGCTTACATACAATGTACGTTTTTTCATATATAGATTTTATAAACTACTGTCGCAAAATTAGCATTTTTATGCAAAAGCAGCAAGCGGTTAGGACTTTTTATTGTTATCTTTTTCATGTTATAATCCACTATCATCCCGCTGTTTTGCATCCTCCTGACGCTCAAAAGCCGAAATCTGTCGTCTAAAAATGTTAAAATCAACAGATTTTCGCCATATCATCATCCTATTCCGACGAAAAGCCGTACCTTTGCACAGCTTTTCGGCTTAACCGCTGGTTGAAAGAAGAGTTTTCATGCCATGTTGAGTTGGAACGACAAACAATATTTAATGATCAAAACAATGGATTTAATTAAAGTTGCTGAAGAAGCATTTGCAACCGACAAGCAGTTTCCCGAATTCAAGGCTGGTGACACCGTAACTGTTGGTTACAAAATCGTCGAGGGTACAAAGGAGCGTGTTCAGCTCTATCGTGGTATCGTTATCAAAATTAATGGCCATGGAAACAAAAAGCGCTTCACTGTTCGCAAAATGTCCGGAACAGTTGGTGTAGAGCGTATCTTCCCCATCGAGTCTCCTTCTATTGCAAGCATCGAAGTAAACAAGCGTGGTAAAGTTCGTCGCGCCAAGTTGTACTATCTGCGTGAACGCACTGGTAAGGCAGCTCGTATCAAGGAAAGAATCAAGGTTTCTACCGAAAAGAAATAATTTTGTAACGACGTACACCACGTTGTTCCACGAAATAAAAAAACTCAATCCACAAGGATTGAGTTTTTTTGTGTTTTAAAATGATTCACCAAATATGATTGGCTCGCCGGTTTTCCGCAACCGCGCCTCCGACGGGTTGCCGATCAGAAAACAGAGCGCAGGCGCAATGGCGCATCTTTCTGTTCTCACCTATCCTTCTCTTCATTGTAATTCACCGATGCATCCACGTCGCCATGTAAAGCATCTTGCAAGCCACGCCAGTCTTGAAATCCGGCAAAGAGAGCCAATCTGTTCAGAGTTTCATTCGACAATTTGTGTTTTCCCGACAAAATCTTCCACAATTTCCTCAGCGAAGCACTGCTTAGATTAACATGACGTTTGGCCAGAGCCACCGAAACATGGTCTAAATCTGCCACAACCTGTTGAGGTTCCTGCTTCATCTTCTTTCCAACTTCTGCCAGAAGAAGTCTTAAATCTCGTTTCATTTTCTATACTAACAATTCTCTAATTTTTCACTGCAAAGTTAATCAATCTTTCCATACGGCAATCATATTTTCCCATTTAAATTATGCTCATCGACAATAATCATCATGACGTCAAATCATAGCCATTTAGCATGGTTTTGAAACAGCAGTATAGCTTACCCCTATTTATCTTTACAAAAATACCTTTATATTTCGCGAATTCAAAAAAACTTTGCTTCCCGTCCGAAATATCGTCTAATTTGGCGAATTCATAGTCTATTGATAATCAGTTAGTTTTGATTCAACGCCTTTTCATCCCTTGTGTCGTCATTCGCGATTGAGTATCAAACGGCACTGCGGATGAGGCTTAACGGCAGTGCGGATGAGCCTTAGTCGTGTTGCCGTTAGGGCTTAGTCGTATCACCGTTAAGGCTCCGCCATGATATAACAGAATACAAAACCTATAGACGAGACTGTTTTTGCATTGTGAGAGTGGATAACGAGGGCAAAAACATAGCCCTTTTTGCGCTGGATGAGCAGAAAATAATCGCCGAAAAAAGGTAATTTGTTTTTACGCTTCAGGGCGTGGCATTGGGCGAGGCAAAGACTACAAGGGGGCACCGAGTCTTCGCTATCACCACTATGTTGCCTTTTCCAAATTCATGGAGGATAATCAAAGATTGTTTTTGTTTGTTTATGGATATCAGGTCAGCCAAACAATATGCAGGAATAATAGGGGGTATATTGTTAAAAGTTTATGTAAAGCGTTGCATTAGAATAATATTTTCTTTATATTTGCAATACTCCAATCATAAAGGAGGTAATGTTTCATAAAAACCGAATTGAGTATGAAAAAGTATTTAGCGGAAATGGTCGGCACAATGGTGCTGGTCTTGATGGGCTGTGGCGTTGCCGTGTCCGTGGGTTGCAATCCTATTGAAAATCAGGCGTCAGTGATTGCAACGGCTTTCGCCTTTGGTCTTTCAGTGGTGGCTATGGCCTATACCATTGGTGGTATTTCAGGTTGTCATATTAATCCGGCAATCTCGCTCGGCGTTTTCTTGAGTGGCAGAATGAGTGCCAAGGATTGTGGTATGTACATCTTGTTTCAAGTGATTGGCGGACTCATCGGCGCAGCCATCCTTTTTGGTTTGGTGCAGTCGGGCACCCCTGATTTTGCGGCAATGGGCGCGGGGCTTGGGTCTAATGATATCCAGTCAGGCATCACCGTGGGCGGAGCATTGTTTGCTGAAATCGTCTTTACATGTGTGTTTGTATTGGTTGTTTTGGGAGCCACATCCAAAACCAACGGTGCCACCAATAATTTTGCAGGTCTTGCCATCGGCTTGTCCTTGGTACTTGTTCACCTTGTGTGCATTCGCTATACCGGTACGTCTGTCAATCCCGCACGTTCTATCGGTCCGGCCATTTTCGCGCAGTTTGGCGGTGGCCCCGTTACGGCGTTGAGTAATCTCTGGATATTCATTGTTGGGCCTTTTGTTGGAGCCATACTTTCTGCCGTCATTTGGAAAGTCATTGATCCTGTGGAGAAAAACTAAAATACACATCTAATAAGATAAGAGAAGTTAAGAAGACAGCGTGATGAAGATATGGCTTAGCTCTTCGTCAGGCTGTCGGAATTTATGGCTTAACTTCTCTTGTCTTTTAACTTTTTACCCAATTTAATGAAATCCACCCGCACTCCTCTTACCAGCAAGCAATATTTGCTGCCGTTCGTTCTCGTTACATCGCTGTTTTTTCTCTGGGGCTTTGCCCGAGCCATTCTCGATGTGCTCAACAAACATTTTCAAAATGCGCTTGATATAACGATTACACAGTCGTCGCTCATTCAGGTGACTACGTATCTGGGCTATTTCATTATGGCGATTCCGGCCGGGTGGTTTATCAACCGACACGGTTATCGCACGGGTGTTGTTTTTGGATTATCGCTGTTTGGTGCGGGAGCACTGCTGTTCATACCCGGTGCAGAGGCCGGAACGTTTTATGCCTACTTGGGAGCTTTGTTTGTGATTGGCTGCGGACTTGTTTTTTTAGAGACGGCAGCCAACCCCTATGTCACGGAATTGGGCGACCCGTCGAGTGCCACCAGTCGTCTGAACTTTTCGCAGTCGTTCAACGGGTTAGGCTCTTTGGCAGCCACATTTATCGTTGGCCAGTTCCTGTTTAATGGCACAGAAACAGGTGGTAACATTGTGATACCCTATACTGTGCTGGGCATTTTGGTGTTGGGCATTGCCATTGTGTTTTCTCGGGTGGATCTCCCCGAAATCAGACATAAGGAGACCGAAGAAGACCGCAGTCAGGGAACACGCATCATGAAATTGTTTCGGCATCACCCGATGTTTGTATTTGGGCTGTTTGCATTGTTGGCCTATGAGGTTGCGGAAATATCCTTCAACAGCTACTTCATTAATTATGTGACGGGGAAAGGATGGATGACCGACAACACGGCATCTGTGGTCCTCACTGTTGCTCTGGCACTTTTCATGGTAGGACGTTTTACAGGCAGTTGGATTATGCGTCGGGTGAAGGCCGAACGCATGTTGTTTTATTGTGCCATAGGCAGTGTGACGTGTATGGTCTTGGTGATGCTCAACCTTGGCGCTATCTCCATGATAGCCCTTATTTGCAACTACGCCTTCGAGGCCATCATGTTTCCCACGATATTTTCGCTGTCACTCCACGGGTTGGGCAACCTCACCAAGAGTGCCTCCTCGCTGCTGATGATGACACCTATTGGTGGTTGTGGCTTCCTGCTGATGGGGCTCATGGCTGATGCCACCCACATGATGAGCATGCCATTCATCGTTCCGTTTCTTGGATTTTTCGTGGTGTTGCTGTTTGCTTCGGAGCTGACCAGAAAAGGTAAGGGTACTACAATATTGATACTATGAAAAAAATATCATGCGTATTTAGTTTCATATTTGCTTGTGGATTGCTATCCTGCCATAGTCCGGCGTCAAAACCATCTGTGGAAAGCGACACCACCGTTGTTCATCACAACAGAGTTATAAGCGAAAAGCCAATATCTGATACTGCTGCTACGATGCAGGCCGACACTACAATTAACGATGCCGGGCAATACTCGCATAAGGAATTGGAAAGGGCTATGACAGCGATGGAGAGAAAGTGGCTAAAGGGGACGCCTGCCAATGGCGTGGTATCGGGCTTTGGACTTCGGGAAAACGATATTTCGGTGTCACTGATTTTCGATTCCCCTAAAAACCGAGCTTTGGTAAGAAAATATTTAATAGATGCCCCGTTCATTACCTTTGAGGGAGAGAAGAAACCACGAAGAATAAGCATTTCTGCCCTGACAGATACAATGCACATCAGTTTGGAGTCTGGGAAAAAAGTTTACCCACACCATGTAGAAACCGTAAGTGCCCGATTGTATAATGGCAGCAAGGATTCCATCATTGTTGGAAAGGAAAGCGACTTGGCCTTTTTGGATGCCCATGGGGTGTGGCGTGCCCTTCCCATGCATAGGGCATGGACCGATATAGCCATCATCATTCCGCCGGGCCAGACACATGTCACCACAACCAATTTATCGCCTGAAGCCTTTCCTACCCCCTCAGGGAGATACCGGTATTATTACCCCATTTACCTGAAAGGGAATAAAATATGGCTCATGACAGCATTCAGGGTGGAATGACAAAGGCAGGGCTGGAACAGTAGCCGCCGACAGGGGTGCACCCTCAAGGGGCGTGTTTTAAGGCCGATATTGGGGCAAGCGGATGGCGTCTGATATTGGTGAATGGTGGTAACCGCAACGCTGTAAGTGTTTCGGATTAAATTATGACGGTGGTTACATATACTATCCACCGGTAAGATTAAGGAAAAAACGATTGATAATACGGAAAATACTTTTACTCATTGGCCTGATTTTGGCTCATTTCGGCTCTTTGCAGGCCCGTCATCTGACTGGCCACGTGATTGATGCGGCAACCAGTGAGATGTTGCCCGGCGTTACGGTAGAATTACTTTCGGCTGCCGACAGCAGTCTCGTACGGGCTACAGTGACGGCCGAGCATAGTTTTTGGGGACATAAAATCGTCAAGTATGAAATCGATGTAGAGAATCACACGAGCTATATCCTTCGTTTCTCAATGCTTGGCTACAAAACCGTCTATAAGAAAGTAGACGTGGAAATGGCCGACCGTGTGAACGAACAGTATGTCGAACTGGTAAAGATGGAGGAAGATTCCAAGATTCTGGACGAAGTGGTGGTGAAGGCTACGAAGATAAAAATGGTGATGCGGGGCGACACGGTGGTCTATGATGCCACGGCGTTTAAACTGAACGAAGGCTCGATGCTCGATGCGCTGATTCGACAGTTGCCGGGTGCAACACTTGAAAACGGGGTGATCAAGGTGAATGGGCGCACGGTGAGTTCGCTACTCGTGGATGGTCGCGACTTCTTCAAAGGTGACGCCAAGCAAGCGCTCGAAAACCTGCCGGCCTACACGGTAGACAAAGTCAAGGTGTACGACAAGCGCGGCAAGGAAAGCCGATTGATGGGCCGTGACATGAACGACCGCGAGTATGTGCTCGACGTGGGGTTGAAAAAGCAATATCAGCACGGCATGATGGGGAATGCAGACCTTGCAGTTGGTACGGATAGCAGATATAGTAGTCGGCTGTTTGCGATGGGGTATAGCAAACATTCGCGGTTGTCGCTTACCGGAGCGATGAATAATGTAAATGGGTCTGGGGTGCCTGGAACAAACCGTGGAATGGGAGTCATGCCTACGGCTGGTGGTGGACTCACTTCCACTAAGGAGGCAGGGCTGAACTATCGTTATGACGGCAAGAACGAAGACGAATATTTTGATACCCGTATGGACTTCCGACATTCGGACAACGAGACGCAGACCCACACTACATCGCAAACGTTTCTGACGGGCGGCGACTATTACGGGCTCAACAGAAACAGTAACAGAAGGAAGAACACTGCGTGGTCCGGAAGTGGCTCTTTTGGCCTGCATCCCGGAAAACATATGCTCGACGGAAACCTGAGTGCCAACTATTCCAAGAGTGAGGGATGGGGAAACAACCTGTCGGGACGTTTCAATGCCGATCCCTCAGGAATAAGTACACTCGACAGTTTGTTTCTGCCCACGGCCGGACAGAAGCTGTTGGCCATGACGATAAACCGCGTACGCAATGACAGTAAGGACAATGGAGAAAATCTCGGCTATTCGCTTAATCTGAATGAGCGTATGAGTTTTGGGACCGGTGAAAGCTGGCATAACATGCTCTCGGTCTCAGCCTCGTTCGACTATAATCGTTCTAAGAACTATCGCTACGCTCTCAACAGGATAGATTATCTTGCCAACAATCCTTCCGAAGACCATCGCAATCAATACACCACCACTCCTAACCACGATTACTCGGTCAATGCTAACGTGGACTATACACGATTATTTGAATGTGATACGAACAAGGTGGCTACACTGTTTTTCCGTCCGAGCTATAGGTTTAGCCAAAGATATAGTAATACAGATTATTCGCTCTACCGCCTTGACCAACTCGAAGACTATACCGACGAGACCTATGGCTTAGGAGTATTGCCTTCCACGCGCGATGCCCTGATGCAAGTGATGGATGCCACCAACAGCTACCGCAGTCAGGAACGCACCGTTTCGCACACGGGAACTATGGATGTAACTTTTATTCATGGCGATGGAAGGCGCAGCCCAAGATACATGGTCAATGTCAGCTTGCCACTTGAATCGCGCTATGAAAAAATAGATTATTACCGCCGGAAAAGCTATGCCAAAGACCGGACAACACTCCATTTTAATCCGTCATTGAAGGCCGACTATCAATTTAACGACTCTACGGGTACCCAATTTGTGTCGTTTGGCTATACCACAAGTCTGAGTCAGCCTGCACTCACGTCGCTGCTCGATATTCGAGACGATGCCAACCCGCTTGTCGTGACTTTGGGAAACCCCAATCTGAAGAAAGCACGCAGCCATTCCGTGAACATCATGAGCGGAATCTTCCAGATGGCCAAACAGCGCAATATGATGCTTGGGCTTCATTATAACATCATGCAGAATGCCATCGCTACGTCAATACTTTATGATAAGGAGACCGGAAAAACCATCTCGCAACAGGTGAATGTGAACGGCAACTGGAGCTTGGGAGGAAACGTGAGATTGGGCTGTCCGATTGACAAAAAGCGGCGGTGGACCATTGAAGAAGACTTTACGTGCAACTACAGCGATAATGTGGACCTCACCACAGTAGAGGGTACGCAGTCGGTACGAAGCAAGGTGCATAACTGGAACGTGACCAACCAAATGTCGCTGCAATATCAGTTGGGACAGAAATTGCGCACCTATGTTAGGGCTAACATTACTTATCAGCGTGCCACCGGCGATCGTAAGGGTTTTCAGACGGTAAGCGCATGGAACTATAATGTGGCTCTTGGCGGGGAAGTTCAACTGCCCTGGGACCTCGAACTGTCTACAGATATTACAGACTACAGCCGCAGTGGTTACAACGATGAGCAGATGAACACCAGCGAACTTGTGTGGAACGCGCGCCTTTCCAGGAATTTCATGAAGAAGAAACTGGTTGTTTCGCTCGACTGTTTTGATATATTGGGAAACCTGAACAGCACCTCCTTCACACTCGACACACAGGGACGCACAGAAACTTGGACCAACGGCCTCACCCGTTACCTCATGCTTCATGCAGCCTACAAGTTCACTTTAGGAATGAAGCGGTCGGGCAGAGGCTTCCGAAACTTCTAAGAGAGGGAAATGCAAAACTCATATTACAAAATCACAAGGGATGTTCCGTTTATGTAGGCTAATTAACTTTTTTAACCCAGATGTAACATTAAAAAACATAATTCACCTTTGAAGTAATAAAATAAAGTGTTATTTTTGCAAATGGATAATATTCCAGGATTATTTATTTTTAAATTATTATAAAATGGCAGTAAGTTACAAAGATTTAGGTCTTGTTAATACAAGAGAAATGTTCAAGCGTGCCGTAAATGGTGGTTATGCCATCCCGGCGTTCAACTTCAATAACCTTGAGCAGCTTCAGGCTATCATCACTGCTTCTTCAGAATTGAAGTCGCCGGTGATTCTGCAAGTGTCTAAGGGTGCCCGCAACTATGCAAACGCTACATTGCTTCGCTATATGGCTGAGGGTGCTGTAGAATACGCCAAGGAATTGGGCTGCAAGCATCCTGAGATTGTGCTTCATCTCGACCATGGTGACAGTTTCGAGTTGTGCAAGGACTGCGTGGACATGGGCTTTTCTTCGGTAATGATCGACGGTTCCTCACTTCCTTTCGAGGAGAATATTGAGTTGGCAAAGAAAGTCGTAGACTACGCTCACAAGTACGATGTGACGGTTGAGGCCGAGCTTGGTGTGCTCGCCGGCGTTGAGGACGACGTAGTGGCAGAGGAGTCTCACTATACCAAACCCGAAGAGGTTATAGAATTCTCACAACGTACAGGCTGCGATTCGCTGGCTATTTCTATTGGTACCAGTCACGGCGCCTACAAGTTTACGCCGGAGCAGTGCACACGCGACCCGAAGACAGGACGCCTTGTTCCTCCACCATTGGCATTTGACATCTTGGCCGAGATAGAGAAGAAACTTCCCGGATTCCCCATCGTGCTTCACGGATCTTCTTCTGTTCCACAGAATTATGTTGATATTATCAACAAGTTCGGTGGCAACTTGCCCAACGCTGTAGGTATTCCTGAGGAACAACTTCGTCAGGCTGCCAAGAGTGCAGTATGCAAGGTTAATATCGACTCTGACTCTCGCTTGGCTTACACTGCAGGCGTTCGCCAGACATTGGCCGAGCATCCTGACTACTTTGATCCCCGCCAGTATGGCAAGGTTGCACGTAGCTACATGGTAGATCTCTATAAGAGCAAGATTACCAATGTGCTGGGTAGTGACAACAAACTTGCTCAGCTCGACTAAGGAACTGAGAGCTTGCGAAACAGTATGTTTACGTTAAGCTGATATCATAAAATTAAGAAAAGGTGAGTTCGCTGTATTGTTGAACTCACCTTTTCTGTTTTCAGGGAGAATCCCTTTGCAGTATTCAGACTGTCAGGCAGGTCTGGGAATGGTGTCAAACTTAGTGTGATGAATGCTCTGTGGGCTCAGTAGATATATACTACGAAGACAAGAGCTCAGCAGGCCTTTACTTTTTGAGTCCTGTACACGTTTCTATGATTGTGGCAACGAAGTAACCACAAAACAGGAATGAAAACAAGAAGATATGATGTAGGGATGCTTACCAAATTTCTCTTATGTCGAAGCCGAACTGGACAATGGCGAGGAGCATACCAATACTAAGGTGATGGCAGTGAAGTACCCCCCCTCATCCATTAATCATGTTCCGAAAAGATTATCCTATTTGCAGCTATTTCACATGCGTAGAAGATCCTATACAAAGCATTCTTGAACATTAAATATGTTAAATGTCAAGCTGATTTTTCACCAGTTGGTAATAGACGCCTTTTTTACTAATCAGGGTTACATGGTCGCCCTGTTCACAGATTTTACCATCCTTTAAAACAACTATATTATCAGCGTTTCGCACAGTGCTAAGTCTGTGGGCAATGATGATGGCAGTCCTCCCCTTAATAAAATTATTCAAATTTTCCATGATTTCATGCTCATTGTTAGCATCAAGAGAGTTTGTGGCCTCATCCAAGAAAATATACCTCGGATTTTTATAAATAGCTCGTGCAATAAGGATTCGTTGTTTCTGACCTAGACTTAGACCATGTCCGTCGTTGCCAATTCTTGTTTTGTACTTCAACGGCAATTCCTCAATGAAATCACCAATATTAGCAATCCCGGCAGCTTTAACAACTAATTCGTCGTTTGAATTATCAAGTCCTGATGCGATGTTGTTTTTTATTGTGTCTGAGAAGATATAACCTTCTTGCATAACAGTACCGCAACACTTTCTCCATTCTCTTTTATTCATAGAATCCAAATTGACGCCACCTACTTCAATGGTGCCCTTATCCGGGCTATAAAAGCCAAGAATCATTTTTAGGATCGTGGTTTTTCCACTGCCACTAAGGCCTACGATTGCTGTCACCTTACCTTCTGGTATTTTTAAGTTGATATCATTTAAAGTCGGTTTAGAGCTCAATTTATCATATCGGAACATGACATGGCGCAACACAATATCACCGTTTTGCATGGAGCTCGTTCCCAACTTGGTATCATCATCTTCATCTTTTTCGTCATAAACATCCTGAAGCCTGTCAACACTTAATTTTGCATCTTGGTACTGACGGAAAAAGCTGATTAGTTGGTCGACAGGGCTATTCAGCATACCAACAATATACTGAACACTCAACATCATACCCAAAGTTATTTTACCTTTGACAACTAAGGTTGCTACAAGGGCTGTTATAATGAGGTTCTTCACCTGATTGATAAAGAATCCTCCCGACTGCTGATATTGAGATAACTTAAGACCTTTTGTCGTCAAACGATAAATATTTCGCTGTATGCTCTCCCATTCCCATCTTTTTTGCTGTTCACATGCATTAAGTTTAATCTCTTGCATTCCAGAGATTAATTGAATGACACTACTTTGGTTAGCGGAATTCAAAGCAAACATCTTATGGTCTAGAATTTCTCTTTTTTTCATAAATTTCCAAACCCAGAAGATGTACAATGCACTCCCAACAAAAAATATTAATGAAACTACCCAGTTATAGATAAGGATTACTACACCCAATACTATCATGCTCACAAGAGAGAACAAAGTGTCAAGACTTGAATCAGTCAAAAACGATTGAATTCTCGAATGATCATTGATGCGTTGGATGATATCACCCGTCAGTTTAGTGTCAAAGAAAGAAATTCGCAATTTCATTAACTTAGTCAAATAGTCAGAAATCAAGGCTATGTTAGTCTTGGTTCCAATAATCAACAAAGTCCAACTACGAATAAAACTGACAATAGTCTGTCCACATTCCAAGGTTAGTTGTCCAATTAGGATTAGCAATATGATACTAATATCTTTTTCCTTAATACCCCAATCAACAATTGCCTGAGTCAGAAAGGGCAACACAAGTTGAATCGCTGCACCACAAACCATCACTGACAGTAGTAGCGCAATTTTCTTTTTATATGGCTTAAGGTATGAAAAGAGGAAGGATAAAGTTTTCTTTCTATTTTTCTTGACTTTTTGGTCTCCCTGCTTTTCGTAAAATGCAGGAGTAGGCTGCAAGGATAAAGCGACTCCAATTGATTGACCATGGTCATCTGTGCCACTCAACCAACTTGAACTAAATTCCCATTCATTGAATTCCAATCTAACGCCACCAGCAGGGTTAGCAATGCAAAACACACAACCCTTCTTCGTTTTCTTGATTTTATACAGTACCACAAAATGGTTCTGGTTCCAATGGAGAATACAAGGCAACGGCATCTCGTTAATCAATTGGATAATATTCAATTGAGTGCCGATTGCATGGAATCCAATCTTCTCTGCAGCAATACTAATACCATATAAAGACACACCTTCATTAGATATACTACATAAATCATGAAGGTGTTCTATATTATAGTTCCTGCCATAATACTTCCCTATCATGGCTAAACACGTCGGACCGCAGTCCATTGCGTCATATTGTTGCAGAACTGGGAATTTCTTCATTATTTTTATTGATTAGCTTCTATAATTTTTCTAGTCATATCTGCAAAGCCCTCAAGGGTTACACTGATGTTAGGCAGCATCTCAGGTTGCGTGATATTCCAATGATACAAAGTGGGGAAAGGATACCCTTTTTTGTCTGCTTGCATAACATACATTACAGCATAGGGATTACCCTTTAGCACTAAGCGGTCAACACACAACACCCGTTTCTTAGACGGAGAGATTATAAGGTTCCTCCAAAAACTTCCAGGCTGCAACTTTCGATTACTATTCCATTCATCAGCTAACTCAACGACACAATCCCCCTTGACATTCAAAGAATAGTTAGGTACCCACTCATGATGTTCATTGTCAAGCCTTAAAACAACAAATTTATCAGCTGACACGAATTCCACAGTCTTTTCTTTAAAGGGTAGCTGGCTGATACTTCCTCTAATCAGATCATAAGCTGCATACTCATTATTAAAATTTGACTGATTAATGAAATTCAAATCATAACCACCAGTATAATTTGGAGACAGCAAATCTTTTCTTAAAGGATATTTAACGTTCGTCTTGGAATTGATGACCTCAAGTGGAATTTCGGTCATGCTTAACTCTGATGAATCTATGAACCTGAAATTAGAGCTGGCACATCCTGTAAAAAGAAGGACTGTCAGCATTGCAACAATTACATTTTTCATCATGATATGCTTGTTAAAATCTATGTACTTCATTCGACTTGGTATTTGCATAATGTCTTTTTTGTTTATAATTAAATGTATAGGAAGCCATAAGGAAAACATTTCTGTTATCCCTGTTGCTATATGAGGAGTCATCTATCCAGCCACATCGTGTCGTACTTGTACGCGAACGAGGGCATAAAACATTGTTCACTGTCAGCTGAAAGAACCAACTCTTTATATTCTTTGATAACGAAAGTTGGGTATTCCACTGTTCTGTAACCTCTCTAAAGAGAGAAGAGTTCTTGCCATAATAATCTACAAACAGCATAATGCTCAAGCTGTTTTTCAACTCGAAGGTGTTATGCACTTTGAAATTCACAAATGGATGATTGAAATGATAGGGGGCATCCATATAAGTATATGAAAAGGTTTGTCCACCAACACCAAGTTCAAGATACGGAGTATAGATGCCAAAATGTTGCCACCAGTTAACTCCAGTGCTCCACCGCTTATAATTTGAAACATTCGTAGCCTGCGACAACACAATATCTTTCGAAGTTCCTAACAAACTTCTCTTCATTGCAATGTCGTCATTAACGAAATCTAATGAGCCGATGAACCGGAGATTCTTGTATGACGCTAACATGTTAATTGAATTCGTGTAGGAATAATCCAACAAAGAATTTCCTTGGACATAATAGTATCGGCTCTGGTATTCCACGTTATCATTCAATTCTCCATAGTTCGGTCTCCTTACGATTTGCCTATAACCCAAGGACACATTAGTAACATCATTAGGATGATATGAAATATTCAAAGTGGGGAACAAATCATTATAATCTCGGCTCTGGGACTTTTGTTTCATATCCCCAACGAAGTATTGCCAGCTAGCAAATTCATATCGCAGCCCAGCATTCACAAAGAACTTCCCTAAGGGCACATTCAGATTGGCAAACGCCGCCCCGAGTGTTTGTTCATTTTTGTTCTCTGTATTCATCATTTCGGTTTTGATGTTACTTTCATCAAAATCGAAGGTTTGTTTATGATGTGAATAGGTGAATTCACCACCATAATTTAGAGACACTTTCTTATTTAGGGGAGTATTAATGTCAGCAACAAATGAATTCATAAAATAATGAGATTCGTTTTTTGTTGAGACATCAACATTTTCCTGTTCCCCATAGAAAAGTTTTTTACTTTGAGAGCCAATTAAGACATCGTCCGTAAGATCCAACCTAGTTTTGCCAATGGAAAGAGTATAAAAGGTATTCGTAAGCCACTGAATAGGCGTGTTCTTAGACTTGTTGGTACCTTCTGTGTGGAAATCATTCACGCCATCTGTAAAATGCTCAATTCTAGCATCATCAATAGTATGATTATGTTTATATTTTGTGATTTTTGTATTGAAGCCAACAGTCTGTTTGGCAGAAGGCTGGTACGTGATTCCAAAATTACCTTCCAAGAAAGTCATATCATAGTCTAAAGTAATACTATTAGTATACAACTTAGTTGGCTTACTTATCACAGATGTTCTATCTTCTGCTTTTTCCTGTGTTTTATAATTGGCATGGCTTATTCCTCCAGTAAGCTGCCACTTACCAGAATTATAAACAATAGATGCACCCTCCTGATTAGAGAATTTTCTACCTTCCGTCACACTAGTATAAACATTGCCTCCCAAGCCATCAGGATTATCAACTGTAAAGATTTTTATCACAGCCTTAACATCTGAAGAGTACCGTGCCCCGGGATTGGTAATCACCTGAACTTTTTTTATTCTATCAGAATTGACTGTCTTGAGAACATTCGCATCATAGACTTTCCTATTGTTTAAATAAACAACAGCACCACCACGGCCAAATACATTATATTCACCGCCGCCACCAGAAACGAATGGTATTTGGTTCATCAGATTATCCAATGGACCCGCTTTAGCCAGAACAGTGTTTTGAACATTCGCAGTGATAATATCATTCTCATTTTTAAACAGGCTGCGTTTCCCCTTAACGACGACTTCGTCAATCTCAGATGACTTAGCCTTCAAAATTATTCGAAGGGGCTTTGAGACTGCTTTTGCCAAACTGAGGGTATCAGATACCATACCTACATAAGAAGTAATAAGATAGCCTGAAGTCCCTTTTCCTTTAATTGCTAAAGAAAAGGTTCCCTCAGAGGACGTCGTAGTTCCTGTAACATAATGCATACAAGAATCGACTTGCACCACATTTGCAAATTCGACAACATTTCCATTGTTATAATAAACAACGCCCTCCATCGTTTGTCCGTGAGCTGACAGAGACACAGACGATACGACAAAGAATGAAATAATTAAATTTGATATCTTCATATCTAATCAGTTTTTACTTCTAAAAATCGGTTACTATATACATTCTGGACGATGAGGTAGAAAATATTCTCTCTAATAGCAGCGTCATCAATATCTCCTGCCAGTTTCTTTTCTATAATATAATTACTCAACTCATTGCCAGTTATGTAATCTTGGAAATATGCCAAGAAAGATCCCCATCGTTCAAGCTTTTTACTTTTACCGTCACGGCTTAGCCAATAAGAATCTCCGTCAAAATCCAAGCTGACATCTTCCCTAAGTTTGAATAATCCCTTGGTCATTACATCTTCTTGCGTCTTATATGCCTTAAGTTTTTTGTACGAGCGATCGAAATCATCAAAATATTTCATTGATTCTTCGTTGACATCGTAGTGCATGCCTTGACTATCCAAGTATTCAAGGATAATGCGATACTGCTGTGGAAATTCGCTTCGTAAACGATACTCCATCTGTTCGCAGATTAAATCGCACTGCTTAATCAAACCTACACAATGGGTATAATTTACAGCGAACTGAGCTGTTTCCAAATTAATATATTGAGAGAAATCAGAACTGTCATTATTTTCAATCATATATGCAGTAGGAATTGATTCCTCTTTTGCCATTTCAGAAAGCAGCAGCTGTTCAAAAATGATATTGAACGCCCCATCTTTTCCTCTTTTAGACAAAATATAAGGTTCAGCATCTTTTATCGCATTCATTGCCAAACGAGCATAGCGCTGTATAAATTCAATATTGTTGCCTCCAAAAAGGCCCATATTAATAGCCTGCCTGCATTCTGAATCCAGAATTATCTTCGGGCACACTGGTACGTTTTTGCGCAAGAAGTCCAACGCTTCAGTATAATCATCAGTAGCTTTTGGAGTTATCCACTCAATATTCTGACCAGCAAGCTCCGCCTTTTCTACCTTTTCAGGGAATTTGTCAGAAATAAAAATATCGTTATCAATGTGTAAGAATGGTTCGTCCTGTAAAGAATACGTAACAATTTTTCCATATGCCCAAAACGATTCGTCCATATCCAAGTTGTTAAGAACATTATGGAAGCGAGTATAGGGAAGATGTAAAACATCCTTAAAAAGATGCATTCCAAAATCATCCGTGTATAATTCCACATCGTTATAGTACTTTTTTAAAGTCAAGCAACTATACGACATGGCCGCCAACGCATAACGGAGATTAGGCCAACCTCCGTTGAGTCTGTTCTGATATGTTTTTTTGTTGGATTTCAGCAGGGGCTTACTCCAAAAGCTCTGTACGATTTTCATTCTATATAGGGATTCACTAGTGTCCACTTAAATCCTTTAACATTCGCTTAAACTGCCCTTAGATC